>NZ_QTYW01000020.1:0-68255 GCF_003462365.1 Roseburia sp. TF10-5
TAACAACAAAAAATACCGTATTTATGCGGTGTTTGGCGTTTCGCAAACGCCTACTCCTTAGAAAACAGGAAAGGAGTTTTTCATTATGGATAACAACTATTATAATAATATGAATCAAAATCAGAATCAGAGTACACAAAATAATCAGAATGGATACAATCCGTACAATAGTAACAGTCAGGGACAGACATACCAGAATACATCATACAATGCGTACAATCCGTATCAGCAGCCGACAGGAGGCCCGGCACCCCGGAAACCGCGTCGCAGATCCGGATTCGGAGCTACCATTGGTAAGTGTGCGGCAGTTGCTCTGGTCTTTGGTCTGGTAGCCGGAGGTGTATTTACCGGAGTCAGCTATGTAGGAACCAAAGCGCTGGGAGTTTCCGGACAGAATGTAAGCAGTTCAAAGAGTTCTTCTTCCGCAAAAGTCAGCCAGACGAGTACCGGCAATGCAGCGGATCTTTCCGATGTTTCCGGAATCGCAAAAGAGGCAATGCCGAGCATTGTGGCAATTACAAATACCGGAACGGTATCCTATCAGACATTCTGGGGGACACAGCAGCAGCAGAGTGAGAGTGCAGGGTCCGGTATTATTATCAAACAGGACAGCAAATATCTTTACATTGCGACAAACAATCACGTTGTTGCAGATGCCGATTCATTGAAAGTGCAGTTTGTGGATAACGAAACCGTAGAATGTAAGGTGCAGGGAACCGATGCTTCGGATGATCTGGCGGTAGTCAAAGTAGCATTGAGTGATATTAAGGATTCTACATTAAAAGAAATCAAGGTAGCTACGGTAAACGAGGATACCGATACCTTGGAAGTTGGTCAGGGCGTTATCGCCATCGGCAATGCACTTGGTTACGGACAGTCCGTTACCAACGGTATTATCAGTGCGTTAGGAAGAACCGTTACCGTGCAGGATGAACAGACCGGAGAGACCGTGGTCAATAACAACATGATCCAGACCAATGCAGCAATTAACCCTGGCAACAGCGGTGGTGCGCTGCTGAATGCAAGCGGAGAGGTCGTTGGTATCAACTCTGCAAAATATTCTGATACGAGTGTAGAGGGATTTGGTTATGCAATCCCGATGTCAGATGCCATGCCGATCGTTGAACAGCTGATTGAAAAAGGACAGGTAGATCAGTCCAAGGCTGCGTTCCTCGGCATTCAGGGACAGGATATTTCTTCCAGTGTTGCCAGTGCTTATAACATGCCGCAGGGGGTATATGTATATCAGGTTGTCTCCGGATCACCGGCAGAAAAAGCAGGACTTCGTCAAGGGGATATTATTACAGAATTTGACGGCCAGACAATTACAGGTATGACGCAGCTGAAACAGCTGATTGCATCCCATAAGTCGGGAGACGAGGTAAAGATGACCATTGAGCGGTTAGGAAATGGTTACAAGGAAAAATCCATTACTGTAACACTGGCTGCACAGTCAGATTTTGTCTCAGAGAGCAGTTCCGATAATTCCAATGATTCTCAGAACTCACAGGATTCCGGTAACTCCGGCGATTCCAGAAACTCGGAAAATTCCGATAATTCCGGCAACTCCGGTTTCTTCGATGGATTTGGTGGATCAAATAATTAATGACAAATTGCATAAGATGCGCTATAATAGATTGTCCGAACATAATTCGGGCAATCTATTTTGTATTTTAAAGCAACACTGCCTGTGGCAGCAGGATAATGCCATGGGGTAGTTGCAGTTTTAGAAACAGGAGTCAGACAAAAATGAATAGGATAAAAGATTTGATCATTCAGTTCTGTAAGTTTGGTGCGGTCGGTGGATTGTGCTTTGGCATTGATTATGGACTGATGATCTTTTTGACAGAGACACATATCATGCATTATTTTGCATCCAGTGCCGTGTCGTTTACCGTATCCGTTATTGTGAATTATATCCTGAGCATGCGTTTTGTTTTTACTGGAAAGGAAGACATGACGAAGGCACAGGAGATGGTTATTTTTGTGGCACTCAGTATGATCGGGCTTGTGATGAACCAGATGATCATGTGGTTTGCCGTAGAACATTTAGGAATGTTTTATGCAGTAGCAAAAATATTCTCCACCATGTTAGTTACTACGTATAATTTTATCTCCAGAAAAAGATTCCTGGAAGCATAAGCCGGGGTTGGAGAGTTAGGAGGATGTATGAAAAAGAAAAGAATTGTAATCGCATTGGGACATGAAGCTCTTGGAAGTACACTGCCGGAACAGCAGAAGGCAGCTGCGCGTACTGCAAAAGCAGTTGCGGATTTTATCCGCGAAGATTATCAGGTGGTTATTACACACAGCAATGGACCGCAGGTTGGCATGATCCATACGGCAATGAACGAATTCTGCCGTCTGTATCCGGAATATACAGCAACTCCGACATCTGTCTGCTCTGCGATGAGTCAGGGATATATCGGATATGATCTGCAGAATGCCATTCGTACCGAGTTATTAAACCGCGGAATCTATAAGACAGTTTCTACGGTTCTGACACAGGTTGTCGTTGATCCGTATGATGAGGCATTTTATCATCCAACCAAAGTGATCGGTCGTGTGATGACAAAAGAAGAAGCAGAGGAAGAAGAAAAGAAGGGGAATCATGTGACAGAGGTGGAAGGTGGATACCGCCGTATTGTGGCATCTCCAAAGCCAATGGATATCGTGGAAATTGATGCAATTTCCGCACTGTCCGATGCCGATCAGGTTGTCATTGCCTGTGGTGGAGGCGGAATCCCGGTTCTGGCACAGAACAACCGTCTGCAGGGAGCCAGTGCTGTCATTGAGAAGGATCTTGCAGCCGGAAAGCTTGCAGAACTTCTGGATGCTGATATGCTGGTGATCCTTACGAGTGTAGATAAGGTTTGCCTGAATTATGGCAAAGAAGACGAGGTAAAGCTGGATACACTTTCTCTTGCCGATGCAAAGAAATATCTTGCGGCAGGAGAATTCGGAGAAGGAACCATGGCACCTAAGATTGAAGCTGCAATTGACTTCATTGGAGAGTCTGCGATCCGCTCTGTTCTTGTAACCAAATTAAATAAAGAAGCAGGAGAGATTACCGGTGGTATGGGAACTCTGATCAAGAAATAGTAGTTTTTTGCAGGAGGCACAAAATGAATCGAATTAAGAGTTTTACAATCAATCACAATCTTCTGATGCCGGGATTTTATATTTCCCGTGAAGATGGGGATGTGATTACCTATGATCTGCGTACGCGCAAGCCGAACGCAGGAGATTATATGGACAATGCAACCATGCATTCCCTGGAGCATATGTTTGCTACCTATATTCGCAATTCCGAGATGGGAAATGAAGTTGTCTATTTTGGACCGATGGGATGTCAGACCGGATTTTATCTGCTGGTTCGTAACAGCAGAAGTCCCAAAGAAGTGTTTGCCATGACAAAAGAGGTTTTGAGACAGATTTATGATCATAAAGGAGAGGTATTCGGTAAGTCTGCAATTGAGTGCGGACATTATGAAAATTTATCTCTCGCAGCGGCAAAGGCAGAAGCGGCAACCTATCTTGCTGTGCTGGAAGAACAGACAAATATGGATTTTACATATCCAGAATAAAACAGATTGCAGGAGGAAAAGATACATGAGAATCGGAGTAATTGGTGCGATGCAGATTGAGGTGGATAACCTGAAAGCATCCATGAGCGATATCAGCACGAAGGAATACAGTGGCGTTACCTATGTGTGCGGAACCATTGGAGATAAGGAAGTGGTTGCAGCAGTGTGTGGAATCGGCAAGGTGTTTGCCGCAATCTGTGCGGAGGCAATGATTCTGGAGTTTCATGTGGATTATGTGATCAATATCGGCGTGGGTGGCACACTTTGCAAAGAACTTGGGGTAATGGATGTTGCTGTGGCAGATAAGGTAGTGCAGCACGATATGAATACGACACCTCTGGGAGATCCGGTTGGACTTCTTTCCGGTATCAACGAAGTGTATCTGCCGACAGACGAAAAAATGTGCAGACTGCTGGGCAGCTGCCTGGCAGAAAAAGGAATTCACTATCATGTCGGAACGATTGCCACAGGGGATCTGTTTGTCAGCACACCGGAGCAGAAGACAAAGATTCATGAGAGGTTTGATGCGATTGCCTGTGAGATGGAAGGCGGATCTATCGGACATGTCTGTTATGTAAATAAAGTTCCGTTTGCAATTTTACGTTCCATTTCGGATGGAGAGGGAGCTTCTATGGATTATGCAACATTTGCAGAGAAAGCAGCACTGCAGTCAATTCTTGTGGTGATTGATTTCATTCAGAGAGCGGATGAGCTGCAGGCATAAATTGCGTCTAAATTTTTGGAATGGTACATATACTCTACAAAGACATTTGATGGAGTTATTATGTTCAAAAAAATACATCGTGAATTAAAAAAAGAGTCATGCAGGAAGATCGGAAACGGTTTTCTTGTCATGGCTCTTATTTGCTGTCTGATGTTTGTCTCGTATCAGGCGACATCTGCAGTGATTACAAGTGCTAAGGTCGGGGATCGTGAACTTCCGATTTACTGTGTAGACACAACAGAAAAGAAAGTAGCACTCAGCTTCGATGCTGCATGGGGAGCAGAAGATTTTCCACGTATCATGGATGTTTTGGATAAACATAAAGTAAAGGTGACATTTTTTATGACCGGAGGCTGGGTAGAAGATAACCCTGATTGTGTGAAAGAGCTGGTAAAAAGAGGCCATGATCTGGGAAACCACAGTGAGCATCATTATGACATGACGACAATTTCCCAGGAGGAAAAAGACAGTGAATTAAAAACTGTGCATGATAAGGTAAAAAAACTGACCGGTTATGAGATGTATCTGTTTCGACCGCCTTATGGGGCTTACGACAATGATGTGATCAAGACGGCGTACGCCATGCATTATTATCCGATTCAGTGGTCAGTGGATAGTCTGGATTGGAAGAATTATGGTGTGGATTCTATTATCACGACGGTTTGCAATCATAAAGCACTTGCACCGGGGGCGATCATTCTCTGCCATAATGGGGCAAAATATACAGCGGATGCGCTGGATACCATGCTGACGAATCTGGAGGAACAGGGATACAAGATTGTGCCGATCTCAAAGCTGATTATGAAGGAAAACTTTCATATGGATGCAACAGGAAAACAGATTGCGGATAATGCCGAAAAACAAAAGACGACGGAGGCGGTAATACATTGAGTTGTGTATTTCCCGGCTTTTTGGTTATTGAAACCAACAGATATACGGATTTCCCTTTGCGAAACATTTCTGTTCTACATAAAAACCGGCTGAAAGAACCAGACGGGACATATAAAGGATAAAGGTCGAAAAATATCCCAGTGAATAAGGAAAGTGGGACATATAGACAGGAGAGTGACAAAAATGTCCTGCTGTGGCAGCGGCATGGGACATATAGACAAAACGATAACAAAAAAGTCCTTCTGAAACAGTCAAATGGGACATATAGACGTAAAGGTGGTAAAAATGTCCTATTATGACATTTACAAGGGACATAACAAACAGTTTTTTTCGTATATGTCCTGACTGATGAGAAAATGGGGATATAATATAAAAATTTTCCTCTATATGTCCTGTTTTTTCATGAAACTCATATTCCAGAAGCCAGAGAAGGGATTATGGGCAGAAAATATCAGAGAATGTAACGATACATAATATTTGCTTCTGGATGAAAAAAGAATTTCACATTGACATATCTTTTCGGGTGGGGGTAGAATCAATATGTAAAAAATATTATTTAAAATAAGGAGGAAATGATTATGAACAAGCTGAAAAAAGCAGTGGTAATGGTTTTAGCATTGGCAATGGTTTTAACATGTGCCATGGTAACACCGGTGCAGGCTGCGGGAAAACTGAACAAGAAATCGGTTTCTATTTATGAAACAGAGACGGTTTCACTGACTGTGAAAGGAGTAAAATCCGTAACCTGGAAAACTTCCGATAAGAAGATTGCCACTGTTGATAAAAAGGGACTGGTAAAAGGCGTAAAGAAAGGCACCTGTACTGTTACAGCAAAGGATACAAAGACAAAAGCTGCATATTCATGTAAGGTTACCGTAAAAGCAGCAAAATCACTTGGAATTGCAGCAAAGGATATTAGTGTATTCACTGGTGGAGAAACTATTTCTTATCCGGGAGAGGAAATCAAGGGCGCAACTTATGTACTGGATGGAAAGAAACTCGGGAAAAAGGATTACAGTACATGGACAGATAAGGATGGAGAGCGTGTAGTTTCTTATGTTACACTTACAAAGAAACTTACAAATGGAAAACATACCTTTGCTATCCAGAAAAAAGGGTATAAGACCGTGACAAAATCCTTTAAATTTACTGCATTAAAGATTGATGGAATGTTTCCGGACGGAGAAGAGCCTTGGGTATCTGACGGAACCCTGTACGTTATCTGTACACCAAAGCTGGATGGAAAAGATTTTGTGATTAAAGTAGATGGTACAGAAGTAAAACCTAAGGATGCTTTTTTAAATGGAGATGGTGTATTTGTTATCTGGGTGGATGCTACAGGACTTTCCGCAGGAGAGCATAAGGTGAGCGTTACCGCAGAAGGAATTCCGGATGGAGAAGCTTCATTTACAGTAAAATAATATATCTGAATTTCAAAGGATATGAATCATTGTCAGGAGGATGACTATGAAACAAATGAAAAAACTGCTTGCATTTGTACTGGCATTTGCGATGATCATCACGATCTATCAGCCATCAGCGGCATATGCAGCAACCAAAAAAACAAGATTAAATGCAAAGACAATGACACTTCAGGTGGGACAGAAAAAGACCCTGAAAGTAAAGAATGCAGGGAAAAAGGCAAAATTGAAGTGGTCCAGCAATAAGAAATCCATTGCAACCGTTTCCAAAAAGGGAGTAGTAAAGGCAGTAAAAGCCGGAAATGCTGTCGTTACCTGTAAGGTAACAACAAAAAATGGCAAGACAACCAAACTCACTTGCAAGGTTGCGGTTAAGAAAACAGCAAAAGTTACCAGCTTGACCGTTGGTTCTCAGAGCGAACTGGAAAAGGCTCTGAAAAACAAAAATGTTACAAAGATCACAGTTGCGACACAGGGAGCTGTTACATTTACGGTACCGCAGGGCAATTACAGTAAGGTGGATCTGGTGATCAACGCGCCGAATGCGGATGTTGTGAATAACGGAAAATTCAAGTCTATTGATATTCAGGCAATCAAGCCGAATACCTACCGCGAGAATGCAAAAGGAAATGTTATTACGGTCAGTGCAACCGGTGATGCACGTGTGATTGTTGAAACCGGTGCTACCGTTGCAAAAATTATGGTTTCCGGATCAAAGGGAAATGTAAAACTGGTGGTAGATGGAACCCTTTCCGGCATTACGATTGATGCTCCGGTGAATGTGACTGTAGAAGGAAAGACAACCGCAGCAGTACCTGTTACCGTAAATGAAAAAGCGGCAGGTGCAAATGTAACTTCCAGTACACCGGTAGAGGTAAAGGCAGCAGCGCCGATCGCACTGAACCTGACCAAAGGTGCAGAGGGAAGTAAGGTAGAGACCACATCTGATAAAGCAGAAGTAACCGTAAAGAATGAGACAACACAGGCAGTAACGGTTACGACTCCGGCAGGAAGCAAGGACGTGGCAAAAGATACCACTTCAAAAGTAGATAATGCAGGAAAAGTTACGGATGTAGCAGACAATACAGATGCCAATAATAATGGCGGTGGCGCAACAGGTGGAGGTTCATCTTCTGGAGGGGGAATAACTCCAGTTCCTTCTATTGGAAAAATAGGGGAATTTTCTGTAATGGGAAGAAATAAATTATCTATTTATCCAGATGATGTGAAAATCGTGCCGGAAACAGTGGCAAATGAGAATATTACGGTTACAGATGCAAATGGCAGAAGTATCAGAGCAGCAGAAATCAAAAGGGATGCTGATGGAGAGAGTGGATATTATGTCACATTAGCGTCTGATATGGTAAACGGAACGTATACTTTTACTATGCTTTTACAGGGAAAAACTTATACACAGGAGTTTACATATAACGATAGTGTATGGAGTGTTATGGATGAGGCGCAGAAGGTTATAAAGGAGTATGAACAGTCGAAACCAACTGCTTCAGTTTCTGCTTTAAAGAATCCTAAGATTTGTCAGAAGGTTTTACTTGATGGAATTATGGAAAAGTTTAATGAAGATCCGGCACTTAAAACCCTTGATTTGGAAGTAAATTATGAAGAAAAGTATACAGTTAATGGATCCGAATTAACCGCTGCTATGTGGATTGCAATCTACGGAGATAATGATGCAAAATATGAGTTATATGATGATGTGACATTTGTATGTACAGAATCTGAAATTCAGGTATCTGCGCCTGAAATCAAACATATTTTGAAACATTCTCTGGTGGTAGCAGTTGAGCCAACTTATGAATATGCTTGTGTTACTAGCGGTACAGCAATTTCCGCTATAACAGAGGATGAGTGGGTACAAGGAAATGAGTCGGATGATTTTGGATGCTATGAAATGTCCGGTCTTAAAGAAAATACAGAGTATGTTGTATATAAGAGAATTATTGATGTAGATGAGTATTATGGAAGTTCAACAGCTACAACAGGTGGGGAAGAAACTATTTGTCTTGCGGAGGCTGATGAGAACGCAAAGAATGTTAATGTTGGAAATGTTAAGGCAGGTGATAGAATTTCTATTCCGCTGAAAGGATTGAAGGTTGTATGTTATGCAAAGCCGAAGGACGGTTTTGAACATGGAGACTTTGATTTTCGGTGTGATGATGAAATGAACAAGTTGCTTTGGGATGGCTATTGGTCGCTGAATTCTTATGATAAAGATAACAATTTGCTTGTTACATTTACTGTTCCTGAACAACTGGAATCAGGAAAGGTATATACAGTTAAAATATGTTATAATTTTGAGTGTAGTAAGGAATCAGATAATCCTGATGAGTGGGGAGATCTTATTGCACAAAGTGATGATTTGATATATACGGTTACGTTTACTGTAGAATAATTGAATAGGTGCTTAGTGAAAACTGTCCATCCATAACGGGTGGGCAGTTTTTTTACTTGCAGAAAAAATTTATTATTTTTTGAAGGGGATCTCAAAAGTATAGGGGGGTCCTAAAATTTTTTGGGAGCAATGAAATAGAGAGAAAAATAGATTTATAAAAATTTAATTTGCTATCAGAATCAATATCTTTTACAATAAAATCACATACGTTCTTTTGGGGAGATTTTTTGATGGGGATTTTTATGTAAGAGGAGGTTTTATTTGAACACAGAGATAAAGAATGCCATACAGGCAGCTGATAGCGAGGCACAGTATGATGAAAGCGCAAAGCGTCTGTTAGCACAAAAGTATGTATTGGCTCACATTTTAGTTAGAACAGTGGAAGAATTTCAAGGGATGGAAATCGAAAAAGTAGTTTCCCTGATAGAAGGAGATCCATATATCAGCAAAATACCGGTTGCATCCGGACTGACCAACAAGGACAGGAATGTGGAGGGGAAAAGGATTGTAGGACTAAATACAGAAGCAGGAGAAAGAAATGAAGGACTGGTTCGATTTGATATTATTTTTTATGTGCGAATGAGAAACGGGTTGGCACAGATGATTATCAATGTGGAAGCCCAAAAAGATGAACCCGGTTCCTATCAGATTTTAAACCGCGCTATTTTTTATGTAAGCAGACTGATTTCTTCACAGAAGGAACGGGATTTTGTAAAATCAAATTATAATGATATAAAGACAGTCTATAGTATATGGGTTTGTATGAACATGCCGGAAAACAGTATGTGTCATATTCATTTAACAAAAGAAGATTTACTCGGAAAACATAATTGGAAAGGGAATTTGAATCTGTTGAATATTGTTATGATCGGCTTGACGAATGCGCTTCCGCAGCGTCATAATGAATATGGGCTGCATAGATTGTTATCTGCCATGTTTTCCAGTGAATTATCACAACAGCAAAAAATGAAAATTATGGAACAGGAATATCATATTCCAATGGAAGAAAGTTTTAAGGAGGAAGTGAGTATTATGTGTAATTTGAGTCAGGGCATTAAAGAAGCTGGAATTGCTGAGGGGAGAAAAGCCGGAATTGCCGAGGGCCAGCAAAGAGAAATTGAAAAAGTAATTTTAAATATGCATAAGAAAGGGTACTCGTTAGAACAGATTATGGATGCAACAGAATTGGAAGAAATTGAATTAAAATCCATGATAAAAAAATTGAAGTAAAGCATCTCAAGGGCATTGGTAAAAGTGTTTACAACCATCTGAAAAAATATAGGCAAATACCTTATAAAAACTGGCAATAAACAAAAAAATAACAAAAATACAGGGATAATTGCATAAAATATCAAAAAAGGCGCAGGAATTTGTTACACTGCACCTTTTTTATTTTGTGCAAAATATCTTTTTTACAACAAAAATATATGTGAAATGTGTATAAAATGATGAGAAAAATGTTGGGATCTCCGTCAATTGAATAAACGGTTGCGCACGTGCTATATTAGGACTATCAACAAAACAAACGGTTGCGCAATACGATAGATCTGGTGAAAAGGGAGAGGATATCAGAGCTGTCGTATTTGTGTCAAAAGAGGGAGGATCGTGTATGAAAGCGAAAAAACATTGGAACAGGAGAGTGCTCAGTTTTCTTCTGGCACTTGCCATGGTAGTGACACAGCTTGGGGTGTGGAATGTCGGGAAGGAGAGCGTGCAGGCTGCGGAGGATTCAGTTATTTATTCGGATGATATGGAAAATGATGCTGATGAGAACTGGGATGTTGCATGGAAAACCTTAGAGGGTGTTACAGTAGAAAGAAGTGCAAACCAATGGGCAAAGAATAATGTTACCAAATGGTGGGTGTTTAAATCACCTGTTGAAAATCAAGTAACAATTACTAGAAAAATACAAGTTACTTCTGGCAGTTATATTGTATCTGTGGATATGGACGGAGGAAATGTTTCTGGAAATATACAGATTAGGGAAGAAAACAATACGCAGTCCAAAGAACTTCTTTATGGTGATTGGGATAATTTTAAGACAACGACGGATACTGTAAAAGTAGAGAACGATTCAGAAATAACTATACAGATCAGAGTTGATTTGCAGGCGAGTGGATGGTTTGATCTAGATAATTTTAGTATGGTTAAAGCTTTAGAAGATGATAATGATACTGACAATTCCACCGAATACAATCTGCAGATCACCGCAGACAACACTACAGTAGAAGCAGGAGACACAGTTACTCTGACAGCCGTATTGAAAAAAGGACAGACCGAAATCACAGATTTAGAAGCCGCAGGATTACATCTGTATTGGTGGAACAATACGACAGGCAGTTCGGCTGAATTTATAAATTATGATGACAAAAACGGTTATGCACTGACTTTGCAGACAACGTTAGGGACAACTGGAACAAATGAAATTCAGGCAAAGCTTCAGGATGCAAATTGGAACGACATCGCAGAAAAGAAAATAGAACTTACAGTGAACGAAGCATCCAACAGTGTGAAAGATGCACCGATCGCTGTTACAAAAGTCAACAAGTTATCTTCTGATTTCATCATGGGAATGGACATCTCCTCCATGATCTCCGAGCTGGAAAGCGGTGTAGTATACCGTGACTATGACGGAAACGAACTGGCAACCTTAGATGACATCTGCAGGTTTATCAAAGAGCAGGGCATCAATCACATTCGTGTCCGTGTATGGAATAACCCGTATGATGCCAATGGCAACGGCTATGGCGGAGGAAACAATGATGTGGTAAAAGCAAAGGAATTTGCAGATGCATGCCGTAGTGCCGGATTAAAAATGTTAGTTGACTTCCACTGCTCTGATCTGTGGACAGATCCGGGCAAGCAGCAGGAACCGAAAGCATGGAAAGGGTACACCCTTGAACAGAAAAAAGAGGCATTAAATACTTATATCACAGAATCCTTAAATACCATTGATCCATCAAAAGATGTTGTGGATATGGTGCAGGTTGGAAATGAGACAACGGGTGGATTTATCGGTGAGACAAATGTTAGCAATATGTGTGTATTATTTTCAGCGGGCGCAGCCGGTGTAAAAACGTACAATCCGGATGTCAAAGTCGTCATCCATGTGGAAAGCCCACATAAAGGAACCATGGTAACATGGGCAGGAAATCTGCAGGACAACAATGTTGATTATGATATTCTTGCCACCAGTTATTATCCATACTGGCATGGAACATTAGATAACTTAAAACAGCAGTTTGAGACGGTAAAGAATACATATTGTAAAGATGTGATGGTTGCGGAAACCAGTTATGCTTATACGTTAGAAGACAGTGACGGACATGCCAATACAGTGCGTGTTGGAAATAATGATAACGGAGCTGACACAACGGAGCCGTTTACCGAGCAGGGACAGGCAACTGCAATCCGCAATCTGATTAATACGGTAAATGAAGCTGGCGGACTTGGGGTATATTACTGGGAGCCGGCATGGCTGACCGTCGGAAATACCCAGGGACTTACCGGAGATGCATACAATGCACAGGTAAAGGAAAATCAGGAAAAGTGGGAAAAATACGGAAGCGGATGGGCTTCAAGTTATGCCAACGAATATGATTCGAAAGATGCAGGCAAATGGTATGGCGGTTCTGCAGTTGACAATGAAGCCATGTTTTATCCGGATGGCACTGCAACTCCTGCACTTCATGTATGGAATTATGTAAAAACGGGTGCTGTTTCGAATCTGGTAAGTGTAGAAGGATTTGATTCTGCACTGACACAGACGATTACTGCAGGCAGTGATTTTACACTTCCGGATTCCGTGGAAGTTACGTATTCCGATAGCAAAACACCGGTAGCAGAGGCGGTTACCTGGGATGAAGCATCTGTAAAAAAGGCGGATATGTCAAAGCCCGGAACTTATCAGATTTCCGGTACGGTTTCTTTGAGCAAAGAAATTACAAGAGGTGCTTATAAAGGAAAAACCAGTGTAGATGTTACACTTACTTTACAGGTAAAATATGCAAATCTGATTACAAATAAAGAAGCGGTTGAATTTGACAGTGGAGAGTACTTTACCGTAGACGGAACCACGTTCAAGGGAATTCCTTCCGCAGAGAATGCAAAGAGCGGAAAAAACAGTATGGGCTGGTACGGAGCATCCGCAGCAAATGGTTCTGTTACATATAAGAAAGCAATTACGCTGGAAAAAGGAACCTATACATTGGAAGCATATGCCCAGGGAGCACAGTCAAATGTAACCATGCAGATATTAAATGCAGAAGATGACAGTGTATTATTTACCGGCGAAGCCACAGCAATGACCGCATGGGGAGACTGGCATACACCGAAGGTAACTTTTACACTGGATAAGACAAAGAGCGTAAAACTTCGTGTATGCGTAGAACATGAGGATGGCGGATGGGGAGCAGTGGATGTGCTGTATCTGCATAAGGATGCATCATCTTCGGAAGGAAAGGATGATACAAATACTTCCGGCAGCTCATCCTCCGATAGCTCATCCTCCGGCAGCGCTGCAACCGTCACTCCATCTGATGATACAAAGAAGGATGACAAGCCAGAGCAGACAACCGAATCAAAGAACATAACGGCAACGACTGCTTCCGGGGAGAAAGCAGAAGTAACGGTTACCGTGACAAAAGATACGGCTGGAAAAGTAACGGAAGCAAGTGCAGAAGTGACAGGTACCAAGGCAGAGATTTCTGCAGATATGGTGAGCAGGATCGTGGAAGCTGCCGGAACAGACCATGTGGCAATTACTGCAAATGTTACCGATAAAAAAGAAAATATCAGATATACAGTAACCGCAGATGCAAAAGACTTAACCGCAGGTAAAAAACTGAGTGTCGTTGTTGTGGATAAGAAAACCGGAGCGTATAAACTGGTGAATGCAAAGACGTATACCGTTGGAAAAGATGGCACATTACATGTGAATCTTGCCGCAGGTTCGGATTATCGGATGCTTTCTGCAGCAGAAATAAAAAATGTGGAAAAAGCGGTTTTAAAAACGGTTGCCGTAAAAAAGACGACAGCTTCCATCAAAGCGGGAAAGAATACAAAGATACAGTTAAGCAGTAAGCTTGATCTGGATAATGTAAAAAAGATTACATATACATCTGGTAAAAAGTCTGTTGCAGCAGTAGATAAAAACGGAAAGATTACAGCAAAGAAGAAGGGAACCGTCACGATCAAAGCAAAAGTAACACTGAAGAACGGAAAGACAAAGACAGTTTCCATGAAAATTAAAGTAAAATAACATTGTGAGGACAGTGGTTCTGTGATAAAATAAAAAAAGAAATTGTATTCTTTGAGACTTATCCGGGTATCTTAAAGGATGAGACAGGTGAAAAGGATTTGGGGATCAATTACAAAAGGAGATGGAATCATGTCAGCAACGGGGTTATTTATTTTTCTGATTGCGATTATCGGGATTGCGGTACTTGGGGCGTTGATCGCAGTGATTGCAGCAGTATCCGGGGCATCTGCAGCTATTTCGGATGAAGAGGATGGACTGGAGGAGAACGCATAAAGCAGTCAGAAAATAACGGACAAAGTACAGGAAAGAAAGACGTTCGGAAACGGATGTCTTTTTTTTGTTTCTAAAAAGAAAATAAAGCTTTCGGAAATCCTCTTGTAAAAAAGAACCGATTATCGGTATAATGAAAAAAGCAGACGCTGGGAACTGTGTTCCACTTCCAATGCGTCTGCTTTATTCAGCAGAAGAAAAATTTACAGGAGGAAAACATGATTTCAAAGTACAGTGTGAAACGTCCTTATACCGTGCTTGTGGCAGTTGTGCTGGTCATCGTGCTCGGTGCGGTCTCGTTGTCAAAAATGACGACAGATCTGCTTCCGGATATGAGTTTTCAGTATGCGCTGGTTATCACAACCGATATGGGAGCAAGTCCGGAACAGGTGGAAAGTGATGTGACAGCGCCGATTGAATCGGCGATGGCAACAACGTCCAACATTAAAAATATCAGTTCTGTTTCCTATAACAGTTATTCCGTCGTAACGCTGGAATATGAGCAGAATGCAAATATGGATTCGGTGGTGATCGAAATCCAGCAGAGTCTTGACCAGGTATCCGGGCAATGGGATGATTCCATTGGAACACCTATGATTATGAAAGTCAATCCGGACATGATGCCGGTGCTGGCTGCAGCGGTGGATAAGGATGGCATGGATGCGAACGCACTTTCCGATTATGTGAAGAATGATCTTGCGCCGGCACTTGAAAGTCTGGAAGGAGTGGCTTCTGTCACTACGGCCGGGCAGTTGGAAGAAAGCGTAGATGTAACACTCGATCAGGACAAGATAGACGCATTAAATAAAAAGATTCAGAAGAAGATCGATGAACAGTTTGAAAAGTCCCAGAAAAAAATTGATGCGGGGAAAAAGAAAGTAGAGAGTGGAAAGTCTTCCATCAGTCAGGGATCGGAGCAGTTAAACAGCGCGATTAATCAGACGATGGATCAGCAGAAGAAGCTCTACAAGACGGAACAGGATCTGAAAAAACAACTCGCAGAGTTAAAAAAACAGAAAGCTTCTTTGGAACAGATCCAGACCGGTATTCAGACCTTTATGAAGTCGGATGCCTATACCGGAATCGTGACGGTATTAAAAGATAACCCGCAGCTTGCAGAGAGCAGTGAGATGCAGGCACAGATCAAACAGGTTAATGCGGTTGTGAAAAAGCAGTTTTCGGCGTTGTCCTCGCTTGGAATCACAGTAAATACCTATGAGGATCTCCCGGCGGCATCCGCAGAAGTGGGAAAACTCCTGACCAAAGTCAATACAGGAATGAAAACCATTGAACGTGCACAGCAGAAGGTAGAGAGCGGAAAAGTCAGCCTGGCCTCGGCTTTAGATACGCTGAATGCCAATGCATCCATGACGGCACTTCAGGTCAGTGCTTCTTCTACCGAACTGGCCAATGCAGCCTCCTCCTTGGAGAGCGCACAGAGTAAACTGGATGAAGCCAAAGATACGGCACATGATTCCGCAGATCTGAATAAAGTGCTGAGCAAAGATACCATCACAAGCCTGCTTGCCGCACAGAATTTTGATATGCCGGCGGGATATGCCATGGATGGGGATACTGAGTATCTGGTACGTGTGGGAGATGCCGTGCAGGATGTCGATGAATTAAAAGATCTGCCGCTTATGGATATGGGAATCGACGGAATCGATACGATCCGTCTTTCGGATGTGGCAGAAGTCAAAGTGACGGATAATTCCGATGAGACGTATGCCGTGATTAATGGCAATCCTGGCATTATGCTTTCGATGGAAAAACAGACCGGATATTCTACCGGAGAAGTTACGAATCGTATCCTGGATAAATTTAAAGCGTTAGAAAAAGAAGATTCCAAGCTCCACCTGAATGTATTGATGAATCAGGGCGTATACATTGACATGATTGTAAACTCTGTAATGCAGAATATGATCTGGGGGGCAATCCTTGCTATTTTGGTATTGCTGCTGTTCCTGAAAGATATCAAACCGACAATCGTGATTGCATGTTCCATACCGCTTTCCGTTGTCGCTGCAATCGTGCTGATGTACTTTACCGGAATTACCTTAAATATTATTTCCATGTCCGGACTGATGCTTGGCATTGGTATGCTTGTGGACAACTCAATTGTTGTCATCGAAAATATTTATCGTCTGCGCGGAGAAGGCTATTCCATCCGGAAAGCAGCGGTAGAAGGATCAAAACAGGTGACGGGTGCGATCATTGCGTCAACGCTTACCACGGTCAGCGTCTATGCGCCGATTATTTTTACAGAGGGAATTACCCGGCAGCTGTTTGTGGATCTTGCCCTGACGATTGCATATACCCTGGTAGCGAGTCTGGTCGTGGCATTGACGTTTGTCCCGGCGATGGCTTCTGTTACACTCAGAAAAACAAAAGATATCCGTCATCCGTGGTTCGATGCCGTCCGGGAATGGTATGGCAGAGTGCTGGAGTGGTGTCTGCGTTTCAAACCACTGGTACTGATTATTGCGGTGGTTCTTCTGATCGCAAGTGCAGCACTGTCACTTTCAAAAGGCTTAAACTTTATGGATATGGATATGGAGACAAATCAGCTTTCCGTCACGATTTCTGCAAAAGAGGGTGAGAAACTGACTTTTGAGGAATTAACACAGGCATCGGATGATGTGATTCAGAGAATCTCAAAAATCAAAGGAATCAAGACGGTCGGAGCGATGGCTGGTGGAGATTCCACGATGAATCTGATGGGTGGAGGAAATGACAGCGTCAGCATGTATATCCTGCTGGATGAGGACTCCAAAGTCAAAGCATCGGATGTGGAAGAAAAAATTGTCAGCAGGACGAAAGATCTGGACTGCAAAGTAGAAACCAACAGTTCTTCCATGGATTACAGCAGTTATTTCGGCAGCGGTCTTTCCGTCAGAATTAAAGGAAATGATATTGATACGCTGCAGAAGCTTGCCAAAGAAGTGGCAGATGTGATGAAGCAGACAAAGGGAACGGTGGATGTGGACGATGGATTAGAAGATACCGAACCACAGCTTACCATATCTGTGGACAAAGAAAAGGCTGCGGAATATGGATATACCGTTGCACAGGTATACCAGCTTGTCAGTGCGAAGATGGCTGACAGTAAGAGTGCGACCACGATTTCTACAGATGTCAAAGATTACAAGGTTTATGTGCAGACCGAGGAACAGACAGATACAAAGCTGGATGACATCAGGCAGATGACGTTTACCTATACAGATAAAGAGGGAAAAGAAAAAGAGATACCACTTACAAAAATCTGTGAAATGAAAGATACGACAACCCTTAGTACCATCAAGAGGGATGCACAGACGCGTTATATCACGGTATCCTGTGGTGTGGACGAGGAGCATAATGTCACACTGCTCAGCAACAAAATCCAAAAGAGTATCGATAAACTGCAAGTGCCGGAAGGATATCACATCGAAATGACCGGAGAGGATGAAACCATCAGTGATTCCATGAGCCAGCTGGTTCTGATGATGATACTGGCAGTTATCTTTATTTATCTGATCATGGTGGTACAGTTCCAGTCACTCGTTTCTCCGTTTATCATTATGTTCTCGATTCCGCTTGCCTTCACCGGAGGCTTTATTGCTCTGCTTCTGACAGGGCAGGAAGTCAATGTCCTGGCAATGCTTGGATTTATCATGCTGGCAGGTCTTATTGTAAACAACGGTATTGTACTGATTGATTATATCAATCAGGCAAGAAAAGCGGGTGTTTCTAAGCATGAGGCGATTATTTCATCCGGAAAGACCCGGGTGCGTCCGATTCTGATGACGGTACTGACTACGGTTCTTGCAATGTTGACTACGGCTCTTGGAATCGGTGACGGTTCCGACATGATGCGTCCGATGGCAATCACACTGATTGGAGGACTGGTTTATGGTACCGTTCTGACGCTGATTGTCATTCCATGTATCTACGATATGTTCCATCGGGAAAAGAACATGGTAGAAGAGGAATTATAGTGAATTTCACAGAAATCTTCTTGACAAAAAAGAGAGCCGCAAGTAAGATTAAATTATGTATAAAAAAGTGATGATGGAGAGGAGTACACATGGAATTCCTGAAAGAGAAGGATATTCATTGAAGTGGAGCATTGGCAGAGTTTTTGTGCAGAATGTTCCTGCAATGGCTGTAAGATATCCACAGGATGCAGTGTGGAAGGTAGCTCCGGAACTGGAATGTTGAATGTGGTACATTGCCCTGTAGGCATTCCCGGATCGTCCCCGTTAAAGGACATGATGAGTATTACAAAGGTGGTACCGCGAGAGTTTTCGCCCTTTGTGCAGAAAAAGAAAAGGCTTTCTGTACAGAGGGCGTTTCATTTATATTAAGGAGGAACACATGAGCAAAGAATTAAGTAAAACATACGATCCGAAAGATATAGAGGATCGTCTCTATAAGAAGTGGGAGGACAATGGGTATTTTCATGCAGAAGTAGACCGCAGCAAGAAACCGTTTACCATTGTGATGCCACCGCCAAATATTACCGGTCAGCTTCACATGGGACATGCACTGGATAATACCATGCAGGATATCCTGATCCGCTACAAGAGAATGCAGGGATACAATGCACTGTGGCAGCCGGGTACGGATCACGCATCCATCGCTACAGAGGTAAAGGTGATCCAGAGTTTAAAAGAGCAGGGCATCAATAAGGCGGACCTGACCCGTGAAGAGTTCCTGGATAAGTGCTGGGAGTGGAGAAAAGAATACGGCGGACGTATTGTAAAGCAGCTGCGCAAACTTGGTTCTTCCGCAGACTGGCAGCGTGAGCGCTTTACGATGGATGAAGGATGTTCCCATGCGGTACAGGAAGTATTCACCAAGTTATATAAGAAGGGCTGGATTTATAAAGGTTCCCGTATTGTCAACTGGTGTCCGGTATGTAAGACTTCCATTTCCGATGCGGAAGTTGAGCATGAAGAGCAGGATGGATTTTTCTGGCATATCAATTATCCGGTTGTTGGAGAGGAAGGCCGCTTCGTAGAGATTGCCACCACACGTCCGGAGACACTGTTTGGTGATACTGCGGTGGCAGTAAACCCGGACGATGAGCGTTATAAAGATATTGTCGGAAAGACTTTAAAGCTTCCGATGACGGACCGCGAAATACCGGTGATCGCAGATGCTTATGTAGACAAGGAATTTGGAACCGGATGCGTAAAGATCACTCCGGCACATGACCCGAACGATTTTGAGGTTGGAAAGCGTCATAATCTGGAAGAAATTGTTGTCATCAACGACGATGCAACGATGAATGAAAAAGCCGGAAAATATGCCGGAATGGACCGCTACGAGTGCCGGAAAGCACTGGTGGATGATCTTAAGAAAGAGGGACTTCTGGTAAAAGTTGTTCCACATTCCCACAATGTCGGTGTGCATGACCGCTGTCATACAACGGTTGAGCCGATGATCAAGCAGCAGTGGTTTGTAAAGATGGATGAGATGATCAAGCCGGCTGTGGAAGGTGTGAAGAACGGAGATATCAAACTTCTTCCAAAGCGTATGGACAAGACCTACTTTAACTGGACCGACAACATCCGTGACTGGTGTATCAGCCGTCAGCTGTGGTGGGGACACCGCATTCCGGCATGGTACTGCGATGACTGTGGCGAGATGGTAGTATCCATCGAAAATCCTGGCAAGTGTCCGAAGTGCGGATGTACACATATGACACAGGATCCGGATACGCTTGATACCTGGTTTTCTTCTGCACTGTGGCCATTCTCTACGTTAGGCTGGCCGGAAAAGACCGAGGATCTGGATTATTTCTATCCGAACGATGTGCTGGTAACCGGATACGATATTATTTTCTTCTGGGTTATCCGTATGATTTTCTCCGGATATGAGCAGATGGGTAAGGCACCGTTCCATACCGTACTGTTCCACGGACTGGTACGTGACTCCCAGGGACGCAAGATGAGTAAATCACTGGGCAATGGTATTGATCCACTGGAAGTCATTGACAAGTATGGCGCAGATGCACTTCGTCTGACACTGATTACCGGAAATGCACCGGGAAATGACATGCGGTTCTACTGGGAGCGTGTGGAGGCATCCCGTAACTTCGCCAATAAAGTATGGAATGCATCCCGTTTTATCATGATGAATCTGGATGGATTTGAACTCCATACGCCGTCAAAGAATGAGTTACATGCAGCAGACAAGTGGATTCTTTCCAAGGTGAATACCCTTGCAAAAGATGCCACAGAAAATATGGATAAATTTGAACTCGGAATTGCCGTACAGAAAGTATACGATTTTATCTGGGATGAGTTCTGTGACTGGTACATTGAGATCGCAAAAGTCCGTACCTATAAAAAGGATGAAGATCCGGTATCTGCCAATGCGGCACTGTGGACCTTAAAGACCGTACTGACCGAGGCATTGAAACTGTTACATCCGTATATGCCATTTATCACGGAAGAAATCTTCTGTACATTACAGTCAGAGGAAGAGACGATTATGCTCTCCAAGTGGCCGGAGTACAAAGAAGAGTGGAACTTCCCGGCAGAGGAAGCAGCCATTGAGCACTGTAAGGATCTCGTTAAGGGAATCCGTAATGTCCGCACAGAAATGGATGTTCCGCCATCAAGAAAGGCAAAGCTTTATATTACATCTGAGGATGCAGGGCTTCGCACTGTTTTTGAAGAAAATAAGGAAGTATATGTAAATCTTGCTTCTACCAGCGAGATTATAGTACAGGCAGACAAAAACGGTATCAGTGAGGATGCGGTTTCCGTTGTGATTCCGGGAGCAGTTCTTTATCTGCCACTGGAGGATCTGGTAGATTTTGAAAAAGAAAAAGAGCGTTTGCATAAAGAAAAAGATAAGCTGACGAAGGAACTTGCACGTTCTAAGGGCATGCTTTCCAATGAAAAATTCTTAAATAACGCAAAACCGGAAAAGGTACAGGAAGAGAAAGACAAGCTGGCAAAGTATGAGCAGATGATGGCTCAGGTAGAAGCGCGGCTGGCACAAATGAAATAAATGGTTTCGGATTTCTATAGCAGAGAGGGGAAAATGCCATGGAAGATATTTCAATGAGAGGTGCGGTTGTCCGGATTTCACAGGATAGTATGGAAGCATATTTGACATTGCAGCCGCCGGAGGCCGGAGAGGGATACACATTATCAGAGCTGGTGCGGTATATCCGCACCCAGCGGGTAACCAATGGAATTGACGAAGCGGCGATCCAGGAGATGATCGATGGCGGAGTGTACATGAGAGATGTATGTATTGCAAAAGGACAGCCACCGGTCAATGCAGAAAACGGCCGCTATGAACTTCATTTCAATCCGGATGTGGATGGAAAACCAAAGGTCAAGGAGGATGGTTCCATAGATTACTGGAGCATCCGTACAGTGGAGATGGTAAAAGAAGGTCAGGCAATTGCCACCTACTATCCACCAACCGAGGCGGTAAACGGGATGAATGTTTCGGGAAAGCCGATACTGGCAGTCCGTGGCAAGCCATTGCAGCCACTCCGCGGAAAAGGATTTCACTGTACAGAAGACGGAAGTACTTATATTGCAGACCTGTCTGGAAAGATTGAAATGTCAAACGGAAAGATTCGGATATCCGCAGTTTATGAAATTCCCGGTGATGTGGGAATCGGTACAGGAAATGTGGAATATCACGGAGATGTTGTAATCCACGGTGGAATCAAACCGGGGGCAAAGGTAAGTACGAGTGGAAGTCTCACGGTAGACGGTATCTGCGAGAACTGTGTGATTGAAGCGGGAAAAGATATTGTCCTGCGAAGCGGTGTTCTCGGTGGAAACAAGACCAGTATTCGTGCAGGCGGGAATATCCACGCAAAATTTTTCGAATACTGTAAGGTGAAAGCCGATGGCTTTATTGAAGTGACTTATGCATTAGACAGTCATATGATCAGTTTTGATCATATTTATGTAACCGGAAAAAAGGGAAGTATCATTGGCGGATATGCCTACGCAATCAGTGGAATGGATGTGAATGTAATCGGAAATTCCACGGAAGTAAAGACACAGGTGTATGTCGGAGTCAGTGCGCAGATGCGGCAGGAACTGTCGGATCTGCAGAAATCCATTGAAGAAAATGGGGAAGTGATCAAGAAGATTACCACCGGGCTGAAACAGTTTGAACTGGTGGCTGCGCAAAAAGGAATTGATGTATCGAAAGATCCGCGCAGAACCGAACTTCTTCGTGCCAAAATGAAAACGCAGGCAGATATTGCTGAAAGCCAAAAAGCGGTAGATCGTCTGGAAGAACTGGTCAAACGCGGGGAAAATGCAAAGATCAGTGTCGTACGCAAAGTGTATTCCGGATGTGTTGTAACCATTGACCAGCAGACGCTTACCGTAAAAGAACTGCAGGAATCCGTTTGTTTCCAGAAGAAAAAAGAAGGGGTTGTGATGATCTCTCTCAAGTAAACAGATGCAGTTCCTGTAATATTTCCGAGAAATAATGCGAATAAATTTACTTGCATATCCAATGCACTATATTATAATTAAGATACATGGGAACGCAGAACCTGTATATCGCAAAAAGGAGCAGGAGAAATGATTAATTTTGAAAAAGAGCTGAAAAATTTTCAGCCGAGTCTGGAAGTAGAAGAAGCCGAGGCGGCGATTTATAACCATGATCTGACAGACGTAACGGATATTATTACCGAAATATTGCGTGATGTACGTCAGAATGGCCAGCAGTTAGGACAGTAATGAAAAAGAGGAAGAAATGATTTGTTATAAATGTGGACAGGAGGTTGGAAATGCAAAGCGCTGCCCGAATTGCGGGGCAGATCTTTCCGTATTTTTGAAAGTGCGTCACATTTCCAACGCGTATTATAATCTGGGGCTGGAACAGGCGGGCGTGAGAAATCTTTCCGGAGCGATTGTCAGCCTGAAAAACAGTCTGAAGTTTAATAAATATAATATTGATGCACGGAATCTTCTGGGATTGATTTATTGCGAGACAGGAGAAGTGGTAGATGCCTTAAGTGAATGGGTGATCAGCCGCAGTTATCAGCCGAAGGACAATCTTGCCAGTCATTATCTTGATGAGATCCAGCAGGACCGGGGAAGATTGGATTCCGTAAATCAGACGATTAAAAAATATAACCAGGCATTGCACTATTGCAAGCAGGACAGTCGGGATCTGGCAATTATCCAGCTGAAAAAGGTACTTTCGCTGAATCCGAAGCTTGTCAAGGCACATCAGCTGCTGGCGCTTCTTTATCTGCAGGACAATAAGCTGGAACTGGCAAAAAAAACTTTGCGTAATGCGGGAAAGATTGATACAAATAATACAACCACCCTGCGTTATCTGCGCGAAGTGAATGCAAGACTGAAGGAAAAAAGTCCTTCCAAAAAGCCGAAGGATGATGATCTGATTTCTTATCAAAGTGGAAATGAGACCATTATCATGCCGAAGCGGTTTAAGGAATCTTCGATTGGGGCAACACTGGTATATATTGTGATCGGACTGATTGTGGGTACTGCGATTACCGCATTTCTGATCGTGCCGAGCGTTCGCAACAAGGCAAAAGAAGATGCACAGAGAAAACTGGTTGAAGCGAGTGATACCATTTCCACGAATGGACAGACAATCAAAGATCTGGAAGGACAGGTGGAGGATCTGAAAAATCAGCTGGAAGAGCAGACGACCAACAATGAAAAGGTCAAGGTTCAGATATCTACTTATGAAAATCTCCTGCAGGCATGTGTTTCCTATTATGGATCAAAGGATGTGACGACTGCGGGAAAGACACTGGATAAAGTAAAGACGAAGTATCTGTCCGACGAAGCTAAAACCATATATGATGATATCAATGGGGAGGTACAGGATAAGTATCTGAATCAGCTTTACAAGGAAGGCTATAGTTTGTACTCCCGTGGAAAGTATAAGGACGCCATCGATACATTAAAACAGATTACGGATGAGCAGGAAGATTTCCAGGACGGATCAGCTGCCTATTATCTGGCACAGTCCTACCGGAAAAACGGGGACCTGAAATCTGCAAAACCGTATTATCAGTATGTAATTGAAAATTATCCGGATACGGAGCGGGCGAGAACGTCACAGAATTATGTAGACGCACAGGAATAAAAAGGAACACATTGCATTACAAAAGACACTACAGTACAGGTTACTGTCGGTGTCTTTTTTTGCTTATTTATAAAGAAGTAAGGGAAAGGAAGAGGTTTTATATGGAAGCAGCATATCGAAAGGAAGCGGACTGCATGATTGTGCCGATGCCGCGGGAGGTGGATCATCATGTGGCAGGCAATATGAGCAGGGAAATAGATCTGCTGGCGGAAAGCTGGCATGTTCACAGGATTGTATTTGATTTTGCGGGGACTGATTTTATGGACAGTTCCGGAATCGGTATATTAATAGGAAGAAAAAAGACGATGGACATGCATGCAGGAAAAGTGACAGCGGTAAATCTGGGAGAACGGGTGTATAAAATATTTGAAAAATCCGGGTTGTTTCAGATTATTTCATTGGAAGAGGAGGAAAAATAAAATGGTGCAGGAAAATCATATGCAGGTTCATTTTGATGCAAAATCCGTAAATGAGGGATTGGCACGCATGGTTGTGACCGCATTTATGACAAATATGAATCCGACGCTGGAGCAGATTGCAGATGTAAAGACAGCAGTGAGTGAGGCTGTGACAAATGCCATTATCCATGGATACGAAGATGAAACGAAACAGGTGGAACTGACCTGTGACCAAAACGGTCAGCAATTGGTGGTAACGGTGGAAGATCACGGAGTCGGAATTGAAGATCTTGAACAGGCATTGCAGCCTTTTTTTACTACAAAACCGGAATTGGAACGTTCCGGTATGGGCTTTTCCTTTATGGAGGCATTTATGGATCGGATTGAGGTACGGTCAAAAAAAGGAGAAGGAACACGTGTGGTTATGTGGAAATACATAGAAAGGGAACGTGAGCAGTAAGATACCGGCAAAAGAGGAAAATGGACGACAGAACATCCAGAGGGCGCAGCAGGGAGACCGGAAGATCAGGCAGCAGATGATAACCGAGAATATGGGGCTGGTTTATATGGTGGCGAAACGATTTGCAAACCGGGGAACCGATTTGCAGGATCTGACACAGATCGGAGTGATTGGTCTGATCAAGGCGATCGACCGGTTTGACACTTCGCTGTCCTACTCTTTTTCTACCTATGCGGTTCCGCTTATTATGGGGGAAATCCGGAGATTTTTACGGGATGACGGTATGATTCATACGAGTCGCCAGATGAAAGAACATGCAAGAAAAATAGCAATTGTCAGAGAACAGATGAAAAAGACACAAAATAAGGAGCCGACATTGCAGGAACTGGCGGAAAAGACAGGAATTGCCATTGAAGATCTGGTGGTGGCAATGGAAGCAGGAAGAGAGGTGGATTCTTTTTCACGACCGGTGACGGAAAATGACGGAAAAGTGCTGACTTTGGAAGAAAAGCTGGAGGATGATCACCGGTTTGAAACTCCGCTTCTGAATCATATTGCATTGAAACAGGCGATCGACCAGCTGCCGGAGGAAGAAGCACAGCTGATAAAATTTCGCTATATGGACAATCTTTCCCAGGCAGAGACAGCAAAGCGCATGGGGAAAAATCAGGTATCCGTATCGCGCAGTGAGCGGAAGATATTGGAAAAACTTCGCAGAAAAATGTTGTAGCTACCACTTACAGGCACAGGGAAAATCTGGTATAATTTGCACGTAAAAGATCACAAAAGGGAGAAATTAACATGGGAGAATATTTGCAGGAAGCCGTGTTGCCGGTGCAGTACGACAATTATGTGTTTGATCTGTACGGGACACTGGTGGATATCCACACAGAGGAAGATTTTCCAAAACTGTGGGAGAAACTGGCATTGTTTTTTGGATATTACGGAGCCATTTATGAACCGAAGGAATTGCAGAAGCGCTATGCGGCACTTGTCAGCGACTGTGAGCGCGCGTTGAAAAAGACGCTGGAAGAGGACAGGCATTATACGCATGAGGCATCTCCAGAGATTGAGATCGGGGAAGTGTTTGAAAAACTGTATCAGGAAAAAGGGATCGTGGCCGATAAGACCCTTGCCATACATACTGGACAGTTTTTCCGTGCGCTGTCTACCGATTATGTCCGTTTGTATCCGGGGACAAAGCAGATGCTTGCCAGCCTGAAGAAAATAGGAAAAAAGGTATATCTTTTATCAAACGCCCAGCGTATTTTTACCGCATATGAAATGAATGTTTTAGGGATTACACCATTTTTTGATGATATTTTGATCTCATCGGATTATCACACGAAAAAACCGGACGAACGTTTCTTCCATATACTGTTGGAACGGCATAAGCTGGATGTGACACGTTCCCTGTATATCGGGAATGACAGCCGTTGTGATGTCGGTGGTGCAAAAGGTGTCGGAATGCCGGTGTTTTATGTAAATTCCAATATTTCCCCGAAAAATGATGACGGAAAAGAGGCAGACTATATTGTAGAGAATTTTTGTGCCTGGAAGGAGGTAACCATATGAGTAAATTAAAACCAGGAAAAGTAGCAATTATCGGATGTGGATTTGTCGGTTCTGCATCTGCATTCGCCCTGATGCAGAGCGGATTATTTACCGAGATGGTGCTTTTGGATGCAAACCATCAGAAAGCAGAAGGGGAAGCCGAAGATATCGTACACGGAATTCCGTTTGGAAGACCGATGCAGATTTATGCCGGAGATTATGATGATATTGCGGATGCAGCCATTATTGTAATTACAGCAGGTGCAAATCAGAAGCCGGACGAAACGCGGCTGGATCTGGTAAACAAAAACATTGCAATTTTCCAGTCGATTATTCCGGAAATTACAAAAAGAGATTTTGAAGGAATTCTTCTGATTGTTGCAAATCCGGTAGATATTCTGACTTACACGGCGCAGAAACTGTCCGGTTATCCGGAAAACCGGGTAATTGGTTCCGGAACTGTGCTGGATTCTGCCAGACTGAAGTATCATCTGGGACAGCATCTGGGAGTGGACAGCAGAAGTGTACATGCTTTTATCGTGGGAGAACACGGGGACAGTGAGATTGCGGCATGGAGCAGTGCGAATATATCCGGAATACCGCTGGACAATTTCTGTGAGATGCGGGGGCACTATAATCATATGGAAGCAACGGAACGTATCGCCGCGGAGGTAAAACAGAGTGCCTATGAGATTATTTCCAAAAAAGGAGCCACATATTATGGAATTGCCATGTCAGTTAAGCGCATCTGCGAAGCAATCATAAGAGATGAAAAATCCATTCTGCCGATTTCGACCATGTTGCACGGAGAGTATGGAATCTCAGACGTGGTGTTAAGTCTGCCGTGTATCGTTGGCCGCGATGGCTATGAGACCAAGGTTCCAATCGATCTGGATCAGGAGGAAGTTTCCAAACTGCATGAGTCTGCAAATACGCTGAAAGAAGTTCTTTCGGAGTTCTTTGCCGAAAATTAGTTTTTTTTGCTTGCATTTTTTGGAAGAAAGAGGTAGAATACCTCAGTGGGTAAGGCAAAGGCGTCGTAATGTATGTACGATGCCTTTTTTATATATAAAGTGTATGACAGCAAGAGAAATATATAAAAATGACATACAGTTTATATAAAAAAAACGTTTTACTTTTTACAATATGACAAATATAATAGCTTTTGATTCAAAAGTTAAGAAAGGAAGTGAGACTGTTGGATGCGTTGGTAAAGAATCTGATGGAGGAGCTGAATTGCGATACCGTCTTTACAATCCCGCTGTTTGGTGGCATTCCGATCTATGAATCGGTTGTTGTTACATGGATCATCATGGCGGTCATTCTTCTTTTGTGTCTGATCCTTGTCAGAGGACTTAGAGTTGAGAATCCAAGCCGTAAGCAGGTAGTACTTGAACTTGCTGTTTCAAAACTGTATGGATTCTTTGAGGACACGATAGGAGAAAACGGTAAAGCGTACATTCCGTACCTGGCAGCAGTTGCCATCTACATAGGAATTGCCAACCTCATCGGCCTATTAGGCTTCAAGCCACCGACAAAAGACATGAATGTCACGGTAGCGCTTGCATTGATGAGTATCATCTTAATTGAAGCAGCAGGAGTGAGAAAGAAAGGTACCAAAGGCTGGTTAAAGAGTTTTGCGGAACCAATGCCTGTAGTTCTTCCAATTAACATTCTTGAGATATTCATCAAACCATTATCACTTTGTATGCGATTGTTTGGAAATGTACTTGGTTCCTTCGTTATTATGGAGTTACTGAAGATGGTGGTTCCACCCGTACTTCCAGCAATATTCAGTTGTTACTTTGATATTTTTGACGGACTGATTCAGGCATACGTATTTGTATTCCTTACAGGCTTGTTCATCAAGGAAGCAACGGAGTAACACACTAATTAACTGAGAAAAGAAAAGGAGAAAACATTATGTCAGCATCATTATTTGTAGCAATCGGAGCAGGAGTAGCAGTATTAACAGGTATCGGAGCAGGTCTTGGAATCGGTAAGGCAACAGGTTCCGCAGTAGACGCTATCGCAAGACAGCCGGAAGCAGAAGGTAAGATTTCCAAAGCATTACTTCTTGGTTGTGCACTTGCCGAGGCAACCGCTATTTACGGTTTCGTTATTGCATTACTTATCATTCTTTTCTTAAAATAATGATTACCCGCGTAATTATTACATTAAGAAAGGAGCAGTAAACTATGCTGAGTTTAAATCCATGGGATATCTTGTGGACGATCGTAAATCTGCTTGTTTTATATGCAATCTTTCGTAAGTTTTTGTTTCAGCCGGTCATGAATATCATTCATGAGAGAGAGGACATGATCAACAAACAGTTCGAGGATGCCCAAAAACAGCAGGACGATGCAGCGCAGATGAAGAGTGAGTATGAGAATCAGTTAAAGGGTGCCAGAGAAAAGGCAGATCAGATCATTCTCGATGCAAAGACGCGTGCACAGGAAGAATATAACAATAAAATGGAAGCAACCAGAGCCGAAGCAGATCATATGCTTGAGAAAGCAAAGAGTGATATTGCAAATGAGCAGGAAAAGGCAACAAGAGATGCTCAGGCAAAGATCGCAGAGCTTGCTTTGCTGGCTGCTAAGAAGATTATGAAGACGGGTGAAGCACATGACGCAGGCAGCAGTAAATAGTGCCAAGGTACTATACCGGCTGTCTGTCAGCAGAGAGGATGTCGAGAAAGCGGAAAAACTTTTCTTTATGACACCGCAACTGCAGAAAGTTCTGACGAGCCCGGTCGTACCGGCAGCAAAAAAGTATGAAATTATCGATCAGGTATTTGCACTGGAAACGACAGAAGATGTGCTGGTCCGGTACATGAAGATCATGTGCAGGATTGGTAACATGACCGAGATGCAGGATATTTTCCAATATTATTATAAATACTGGGATCAGATGCATCATGTGGTTCGTGCGGACCTGATTTATGCCGAGACTCCGAGCAAAGAAGAGGAGGCCGAGGCGAAAAAAATTCTGGATAAAAACTATCCGGATAGTGAGATTACCCTGACGCAGAGTGTGGATGAGTCGCTGATCGGTGGCTATGTTGTTAAGGTGGGATATAAAGAATATGACCACAGCTATGAAGGACGTCTGCGTCAGTTACAAAGAAAACTTACAGGGAGGTGACCCCTTTGGGCGCTATTAGTGCAACAGATATTATCTCCATTATTCAGGGTGAGATCGAAAATATCAACTGGGATGAACAAAGCCGTGAGACAGGTGAGGTCATCTGGGTCGGTGATGGAATTGTTACCGTATACGGAATTGATCATGCAATGTATGGCGAGATCGTAGCCTTTGAAAACGGAGTCAAAGGAATGGTTCAGGATGTCAGACAGAATGAGATTGGTATTATTCTTTTTGGTCGTGATACCGGAATCAAAGAAGGAACCAAAGTGGTTCGTACCAAGAAGAAAGCCGGTATTCCAGTCGGTGATGCATTTGTGGGCAGAGTAATCAATGCACTCGGTGAGCCGATCGATGGAAACGGGGATGTAAAAGAGGATGATTATCGTCCGATCGAGCAGGAAGCTCCTGGTATTATTGACAGACAAAGTGTAGATACACCAATGGAAACAGGTATTCTTTCCATCGATTCCATGTTCCCAATCGGACGTGGACAGCGTGAGTTGATCATTGGTGACCGTCAGACCGGTAAGACATCCATTGCAACAGATACCATTATCAACCAGAGAGGCAAAGATGTAATCTGTATTTACGTTGCCATTGGTCAGAAGGCATCTACCGTTGCAAAGATTGTAAATACATTAAAGAAACATGATGCCATGGATTATTCCATCGTAGTATCTTCTACAGCCAGTGATCCGGCATCTTTACAGTACATAGCTCCATATGCAGGAACTGCCATGGCAGAATATTTTATGCACAAGGGCAAGGATGTTCTCATTGTATATGATGATCTGTCCAAGCATGCGGTTGCATACCGTGCAATTTCCCTTCTGCTTGAGCGTTCCCCGGGACGTGAGGCTTATCCTGGTGATGTATTCTACTTACACTCCAGACTGCTTGAGCGTTCCAGTCATCTGAGTGACAAGTTAGGTGGCGGTTCCATCACCGCACTGCCGATTATTGAAACACAGGCTGGTGATGTTTCCGCATATATTCCTACCAACGTTATTTCCATTACCGATGGTCAGATCTTCCTCGAGAGCAACCTGTTCAACGCAGGTATGAGACCAGCCGTAAATGTAGGACTTTCCGTATCCCGAGTCGGTGGTGCAGCCCAGACAAAGGCAATGAAGAAAGCATCCGGTAGTATCCGTATCGATCTGGCACAGTACCGTGAGATGGAAGTGTTCACACAGTTTGCTTCTGATCTGGATGATGCAACAAAAGCACAGCTGCAGCACGGAAAAGCTCTGATGGAGCTGTTGAAGCAGCCGCTGAGTCATCCGCTTTCCATGCATGAGCAGGTATTAACCCTGTGCATGGCAACGGACGGTGTATTCGATAAGATACCTACCAGACAGGTAAAACAGTATCAGAAAGATATTCTGGATTTCATGGATCTGAAACATCCGGAGATCGGAAAAGAAATTGAGCAGACAAAAGCTTTATCCGATGAACTGAGACAGAAAATCAAAGATGCTGCAGCAGAGTTCGCAGCAGAACAGTAAGCAGGTGTTACGATGGCAAATGCAAAAGAAATTCAGGATCGAATGAAGAGTATCAATGATACATTAAAGATTACAAATGCAATGTACATGATTTCTTCTTCGAAATTAAAGAAATCTAAAAAAATGCTGACGGACACAGAACCGTATTTCTTTACCCTGCAATCTGAGATGAGCCGTATTCTGCGGCATTTGCCGGATCTGGACAGTATTTATTTTAGGTCCACAGATGAGATTCCGGAAGAAGAAAAACGGATCGCTTATATGGTAGTTACGGCAGATAAGGGACTGGCAGGATCTTACAACCACAATATTTTAAAGATTGCGGAAGAAGAACTTGCAAAACACCCGAAACGTCAGCTGTATGTGCTTGGTGAAGTCGGAAGACATTATTTTGAAGAACGTGGAATTGAGATCAACAAACAGTTCCATTATACGATTCAGAATCCGACATTGAACCGTGCACGAAATATCTCTGAGGAACTTCTCGAAGGTTACCGTCAGGGAGATTTTGATGAAATCTATATCATTTATACCTCAATGGTCAATGCGATGCAGGAAGAAGCAGAAATCCTGCAGCTGCTTCCACTGAAAAAAGCAGATTTCCACAACGTGGAGATTCCGCTGGATGTCAGACGTGAGGAGCTTGCCCTGCGTCCATCGGCAGATGCAGTGATGAATCGTATTGTTCCGGACTATGTGGTAGGATTTGTTTATGGTGCGCTGGTAGAATCCTTCTCCTGCGAGCAGAATGCCCGTATGATGGCGATGGAGGCAGCAACCAACAGCGCAAAGGATATGCTTCATGAGCTGGATATCATGTATAACCGTGCCAGACAGGCAGCGATTACCCAGGAGATCACAGAGGTAATTGCGGGAGCAAAATCCCAGAAGCGCAAGAAAAAGAGATAATGGAGGCCTAGGATGAAAACAGGAAAAATCATACAGGTTATGGGACCTGTTGTGGACGTTGAATTTGAAGACGAAGAATTGCCTGCAATCAGAGACGCTCTGGAAGTACAAAATGGTGACAAAAAATGTATCATGGAGGTTGCACAGCATATAGGAAATAATACGGTACGCTGTATTATGCTTGCAGCCAGTGAAGGACTTCACCGTGATATGGAAGTCATTGCAACCGGAAGCGGTATCAAGACACCAGTTGGTGAGGCAACACTGGGACGTCTGTTCAACGTATTAGGAGAAACAATTGATGACGGAAAGCCGATCGGGGATGCTCCAAAGTGGGTGATCCACAGAGAGCCGCCAGCATTTGAAGATCAGAACCCTGCAGAGGAAATCTTAGAGACCGGTATCAAGGTCATCGACTTACTTGCCCCATATGCAAAGGGTGGTAAGATTGGTCTGTTCGGTGGTGCCGGTGTAGGGAAAACCGTATTGATCCAGGAGCTGATCAGTAATATTGCAACAGAGCACGGTGGATATTCCATTTTCACCGGTGTCGGGGAGCGTTCCCGTGAAGGAAATGATCTGTGGACCGAAATGGGCGAATCCGGTGTACTTGAAAAAACAGCCTTAGTGTTTGGACAGATGAATGAGCCGCCAGGGGCTCGTATGCGTGTCGCTGAGACCGGACTTACCATGGCTGAGTATTTCCGTGATGAGCAGCATAAAAATGTGCTTCTCTTCATTGATAACATTTTCCGTTTCACACAGGCCGGATCAGAGGTATCCGCACTGCTTGGACGTATGCCGTCAGCCGTAGGTTATCAGCCGACACTGGCTACGGAGATGGGTGAATTACAGGAGAGGATCGCTTCTACAAAGAATGGATCTATCACTTCCGTACAGGCTGTATATGTACCAGCCGATGACCTGACAGACCCGGCACCAGCTACGACATTTGCACATCTGGATGCAACAACCGTACTTTCCAGAAAGATCGTTGAGCAGGGTATTTATCCGGCGGTTGATCCTCTGGAGTCATCTTCCCGTATCCTTGAGCCGGATATTGTTGGGGAGGAGCATTATGAAGTTGCACGTAAAGTGCAGGAGATCCTTCAGAAGTATAAGGAATTGCAGGATATCATTGCAATTCTTGGTATGGAAGAGCTGGCAGATGAAGATAAAGTCCTGGTATACCGTGCAAGAAAGATTCAGAAGTTCCTGTCACAGCCGTTCCACGTAGCAGAGAACTTTACCGGTATCAAAGGTGTATATGTTCCTTTGAAAGAAACAATCCGCGGATTCAAGGCAATTTTAGATGGTGAGATGGATGAATATCCGGAGAATGCATTCTTCAATGCAGGAACCATCGAAGATGTCAGGAAGAAAGCAGAGCAGATGGAGCAGAACGCATAGCATAAAGAACGGAGATCATTATGGCAGGCAATACATTCTATTTAAAAATTATATCTGCGAACCGTGTGTTCTTTTCCGGAAGATGCCGTTCTCTGATCGTTCCGGAATATGATGGGCAGAAAGAAATTCTGGCCCATCATGAGGATATGGTCATCGCCATTGATGAGGGCGAGATGAGGTTTCAGCCGGAGGGCACGGATAACTGGGAATATGCAGTAGTCGGAATGGGATTTGTCGAGATCGTCAATAACCGTGTGACACTTCTCGTGGAGACTGCAGAGCGTCCGGAGGAAATCGATGTGGCGCGTGCCCGCGAAGCAAAAGAGCGTGCAGAGGAGCAGATGCGCCAGAAGCAGAGTATCCGTGAGTATTACCACTCAAGAGCTTCTCTTTCCCGTGCGATGGCACGTCTGAAAGGAACCAGCGGAAGAAAATAAAACAATAAAAAAGGATGCACGTTTTGTGCATCCTTTTTTTATCTGACATTATTCATTCATGGCAATCAGTTTTGCATACCATTGCAGGGAAGAAACCCATGCATGGGAAACATCCGGAATTTCGATGTTTTTAAGCACCAGCTGGCGGGAAACTTCCTGCCATTCTGCCGATTCGTATTTTACAATAAAGTGAAGCACTTCTGCCAGGGAACCGGTGTGCTCCAGAAGGGCGGCGCGGATCTTGCCCGATACACGTACCATGGAGAGGGCTTCTTCCATGGAACAATCCAGAATAATATCCAGAATCGAGAAAAGACCGGTCAGAAACAGTTCCTGGGAACGCATTGCCATGCCAAAGACCGGTGCAAGATTTTCTGCAAACTTGGCACGCAGCAGGGAGAGGCGCATCAGCTCATTTGGCTTGTCTGAACACAGTTTCTCAATGACGGTTGTCTGAATCCAGCGCGTCAGATCCTTCTGCCCCAGCATTGAGACAGCAACCCGCACGGAAGTGATTTCGGAATTAAAGGAGCGTGTATTTGCAAGCCGCAGCAGGGAGATGATAAGAGCCGTGTCCTGACTGATAATATCAGCCGCTTTGGTCAGGTCAAAATCATCTTCTTCAATCAGATTCAGAAGCGAAATGTAATTGATCTTCAGGGGCGATACTTTATGTTCACCGCGTGTGACCGGCATACGGAAAAAGGTTCCTTCAAATAAAGAAATTGTTTCTGCAGGACTGAGTTTTCCGAATGTTTCCGTGTCCGGAATGTTGCTGGCACAGATACAGATATCCGGATACAGTTTGCGGAAATAGAAAGAAGCCTTGACGGCATCTATTTTCTGGCAGTCAATCAGAATGTAGTCCATCTGTGACAGAATCGGTGCGTAGTCTTCGTAGCAGTGAACAGGAAGATTACGGATTGCAAAATGATATCCGAATTCGCGCAGTTCGCGGATGCGGTCTGTATACATGGATACCGGAGGAAATGTCTGGTCAATCAGGAGAATCGGTGCATGGTTTGTATTTTTGCATTCGGATTCCAGACTGCTGAAAATAGAGATATTATTTAAAGATACAAAAATCGGTTTTCCTCCGGAGAGTGTGGTGGTTCCAAGCTCCTGAATCAGTTCCAGCCCATCTACATAGGCAGCTCCGTCAAACTGTCTGGAACCAAGAAGGCTTGGGTTCATAAGAAAGTTATTTTTTCTGGTAAACAGAGAATAAGCACTAACGGACATATTCCGGTCAAAAAAAGGAATGAGTGTAAGCATCATAAGCGTATCTCCTATTCTATCATGTAAATCCCTGATGTAAGTTTATCTTTGGATTTATTATACTATATAATGCTTAAAGAAACAAATATTTTGTGCAATGTGGTGAAAAAAGAAACAAAGCAGTTGACAAATGAAAGAGGATATGGGTAAAATACAAAAAGATAATAAACAGGGAGTAGTTTGCATCCGGTGTGTCCGGGTGTTGTGCAGGCCGTCATCACGTTACAGGAAAGCTGGAACCGGGCTGTACACGAAGAAACGAGACTTTTTATTGCATTATTCTGGTGCAAAAAAGTCCCGTTTCTTTTTTTGTACCACAACACAGGGAGGGCATGCCATGAAAAAATACTGGAAGTATTCCAAAGAGCAGCTAAGAGACGTATTTTCTACTACGGAGCAGGGATTATCCGAAATGCAGGTGAAAAAAATCCGGGAAACATGTGGGGAAAATATACTGGAAGAGGGAAAAAGACCCGGGCTGCTGAGGGTGTTTTTGTCACAGTTTGCAGATTTACTCATTGTCATTTTGCTGATCGCCGCGCTTATTTCCATGTTATCCGGAAATGCAGAGAGTACGATTGTAATCGCAGTTGTCCTGGTGATGAATGCAGTTTTGGGAACGGTGCAGCACCAGAAAGCGGAAAAATCACTGGACAGTCTGAAAAATCTGTCTGCACCGTGTGCAAAAGTCATCCGGGAAGGGAAAAAGAAAGAGATCCCTTCGAGGGAACTGGTTCCTGGAGATCTTGTGGAACTGGAAGCTGGTGACATGGTTGTGGCAGATGGAAGGATTCTGGATAATTATTCCCTGCAGGTCAATGAGAGTGCGCTGACCGGAGAATCCACCAATGTAGAAAAGACACAAGGCAGTCTGCCGGAGGATCTGCCGCTGGCAGACCGCAGAAACATGGTATATTCCGGAAGCCTGGTCACTTATGGACGCGCACAGGTTCTGGTTACAGGAACAGGGATGCATACAGAGATCGGAAAGATTGCCGGGATGATGAATGATATCCGGGACCGTAAGACACCATTACAGGTGAGTCTGGATCAGTTCAGCAGAAAGCTGGCAGTTCTGGTTATGGGAATTTCAGCAGTGGTACTGGGGTTATGTTTATACCGTAAAATGCCGCTTCTGGATGCATTGATGTTTGCAGTTGCACTTGCGGTAGCTGCTATTCCGGAAGCACTCAGTTCGATTGTGACCATTGTGCAGGCGATGGGAACACAGAAGATGGTAAAGGAAAATGCCATCGTCAGAAAGCTGAAGGCAGTGGAGAGCCTTGGGTGTGTATCGGTGATCTGTTCGGATAAAACCGGAACGCTGACACAGAATAAGATGACCGTACAGAAAGTTTATGTAGACGACAGGGAATATCTGCCCGGACAGCTTTCCATGGAAGAGCAGCTGCACAGATATCTGGTCTACGATGCGGTGCTTAGCAATGATGCAACATTGGAGAACGGAAAAGGAATCGGAGATCCGACAGAATATGCCCTGTTGGAAATGTTTCGTAAAATTCCCGCGCCGAAAGGGGGAATGATGGGCGAAGGCGGTTACAGGGAAGAAATGCTTCGAAGCTGTATGAAACGTCTCGAAGAGGTTCCGTTTGATTCTGAGCGGAAACGGATGAGCACAAGATATTACCTGCACGGGGTCGGAACCATTCTGACCAAAGGGGCACCGGATGTATTGCTGGAACGCTGTGATTTTGTCCGGAAAAGTACCGGAATTGTTCCACTTGATCCGACGGAGACAGAAAAAATCAAAAAAAAGATTGCGGAATTTTCCGGGCAGGGACTGCGTGTGCTGGCATTTGCGTATAAAGAGAGTGAAGGACCGCTGACCATAGAAAGCGAAGAAAATCTGATTTTTCTCGGGCTGATTGCCATGATGGATCCGCCAAGACCGGAAGCCATTCAGGCGGTTGCCGATGCAAAGAGAGCAGGAATCCGCACGGTCATGATTACAGGGGATCACAAAATTACCGCGCGTGCGATTGCAAAACAGATTGGAATTTATCAGGAAGGGGATCTGGCTGTGACTGGAAGGGAGTTAGATGCCATGAGTGAGAAGGAATTGCAGGAAAAACTGGAAAAAATCTGTGTGTATGCCAGAGTTTCGCCGGAACATAAGATAAGAATTGTAAAGGCATGGCAGAAAAAAGGACGGATTGTTTCCATGACGGGGGATGGTGTCAACGATGCACCGGCATTAAAACGCGCAGATATCGGAGTGGCAATGGGGATTACAGGAACAGAAGTGGCAAAAGATGCGGCAGACATGATTCTTTTAGATGATAATTTTGCGACCATCATTCAGGCGGTGGTGAATGGAAGAAATGTATACCGGAATATAAAGAATGCCATTTTGTTTTTGCTGTCCGGCAATATGGCAGCGATTCTGGCGGTACTGTATACTTCACTTGCAGGACTTCCGGTTCCGTTTGCACCGGTGCATCTGCTTTTTATCAATTTGCTGACGGATTCGCTTCCGGCAATTGCGATTGGCATGGAGCCGGCAGATGCAGCACTTTTAGAGGAAAAACCAAGGGATCCTTCTGCCGGAATACTGACCGGTTCGTTTCTGGGGAAAATTGTGGCAGAGGGAGCGTTGATTGCGTGTCCGGTCATGACTTCTTATTATATAGGGCTGCAGCAGAGTACCGCGCTTGCCGCAACGATGGCTTTTGCAACGCTGACACTGGCACGCCTGTTTCATGGGTTTAACTGCCGGAGCCAAAAGTCCATGGCACGGGCTGGACTCAGGTCCAACAAGTACAGCATGGGAGCATTTTTGGGTGGATGTATTCTTTTGGGACTGGTACTTTGCGTTCCGGTTTTTGAGAGGCTGTTTGATGTGGCAGAAATGGGAGTGCTGATGTATGGATATATTCTGCTGCTGGCATTTGTGCCGACATTGGTGATTCAGATGGTAAAAATGGTCAGGGAAAAAATGCAGGAAGGTTTGTAATTTACTCCTCTTTACTTTAGCATGATAACATGATAATATGGTAAACATGTAGTAAACAGAAGAATTAATAATTAATGGAGGAACATTATGAAAAAGAAACTTGCAGTATTGCTGGCAGCAGCGCTGACACTTGGTATGACTGCCTGTGGTGCATCCAAAGGAGCAGGAGATACCGGAAAGAGCGAAAAGAGCATGGTATATGCAGTAGAGGCAGGATCTGCCGGAGAAGAAGCTGCAAAAGAAAAGGGATTTCAGTACAATTCCGTTTCGTCTCAGGCAGATGCCCTGATGGAAGTTGCTTCCGGTACATCCGATGCAGCGATCATTGACCTTCTGATGGCAGGTGCCATGATTGGTGAGGGCACCAGTTATCCGAATCTGAAGCATACAGACGAACTTACGACCGAGGAGTATGGCGTTGGATGCCGGAAAGGATCGGATCTGGCTTCTTATATCAATCAGGTGTTTGCTGACTCTTATAAAGACGGAAGCATGGAAAAAATTGCCGAAACCTATGGAGTACAGGAAGCACTTGTAGAGCAGAAAGATGCCACATTTGAACAGTCCCCAAAAGACAGTGACGTGGATTACATCAAGGGAAGAGGAAAACTGGTTGTCGGTGTGACCGATTTTGAGCCGATGGATTATAAGGATAAAGATGGAAATTGGATCGGGTTTGATGCAGATATGGCAAAACTTGTCGGAGAAAAACTTGGTGTAGAGGTTGATTTTGTAGAGATCGACTGGGACAACAAGGTCATGGAACTGAATTCCAAGAATATCGATGTCGTATGGAATGGAATGACTCTGACGAGCGAGGTAACTTCTGCAATGGAATGTACCAATGCTTATTGTAACAATGCACAGGTAGTTGTCGTACCAGAGGGGAAATAAATCATGTTCTGGACAGTAACACAGTCACTTTTGACAGGTCTTGCCACCACTTTTGAAATTTTTATACTGACACTGATTTTTGCGCTGCCGCTTGGGCTGGTGCTGGCATTTGGCCTGCTCAGCAAGTTTAAACTGCTGCAGCGTCTGGTTCAGATTCTGGTCTGGATCATCCGTGGAACGCCTCTGATGCTTCAGCTGATCATTATTTTCTATGGTCCGGGACTCTGGCTCCATACGACCGTCTGGAGTGGAAATGAGAGCGGGCGAATTACCGCAACCGTAGTGGCATTTGTGATTAATTATGCGTGCTATTTTTCTGTGATTTTCCGTGGTGGAATTGAGGGAGTTCCGGCCGGACAGAGGGAAGCCGGACAGGTGCTTGGCATGACAAAGCATCAGATCTTTTTCAAAATCACACTGCTTCAGATGATCAAGCGCGTCGTACCACCGATGTCAAACGAGATCATTACACTGGTCAAGGATACTTCCCTGGCTCGTATCATTGCGGCATATGAGCTGACGTTTGCCGGTGCTGCGTTTATGAAGTCGGACGGACTGACCTGGCCACTGTTTTACACTGGCGTATTTTATCTGATTTTTATCGGTATTCTGACGCTTTTGTTTGGTTACATTGAGCGCAAGCTGGATTACTTTAAGTAGGAGGAAGACATGGCAATCTTAGAGGTATCACATATAGAAAAGCATTTCGGCAAAACGAATGTGTTAAAGGATGTCAGCTTTTCCATGGAGGAAGGCACGGCACTTGCCATCATAGGTTCCTCCGGATCGGGAAAGACCACACTTTTGCGATGTCTGAATTTTTTGGAGCGTCCGAACAGTGGAACCATTACGGTAAACGGCGAGACGTTGTTTGACGCGGCATCTGCGGGAGCGGAAAAAGATGCGGAACTTCGCAAAAAGCGTCTGCATTTTGGAATGGTCTTTCAGTCCTTTAATCTGTTTCCGCAGTATACCGCATTGCAGAATGTAACACTGGCGGAGCAGTTACTGGCACAGGAACGGCCGGATTTTAAGGCTGATAAAAAGAAAATTTTAGAGGAAATCGATGCACACGGAAGACAGCTTTTAGAGCGGATGGGACTTGCAGAGCGCATGGATCATTATCCGCATCAGTTGTCCGGTGGACAGCAGCAGCGTGTGGCGATTGCACGTGCACTTGCCTTAAAGCCGGATATCCTCTGCTTTGACGAGCCGACCTCTGCGCTTGATCCGGAGCTCACCGGAGAAGTGTTAAAAGTCATCCGCACGCTTGCCGAGCAGAAGACGACAATGATCATTGTCACCCATGAGATGGCATTTGCCCGTGATGTGGCAGACCAGCTGATCTTTATGGACGGCGGTGTGATTGTGGAACAGGGAGATCCGCATCAGGTGATCGACAATCCGAAAGAAGAGCGCACGAAGCAGTTCTTGACCCGGTATGCACAGGGGTAATTCTTAAAAAAGAAAATATGGAAAAGCCATCGAGGTTCGTTACAGAAGACGGATCTGCGGTGGCTTTTTTAATTGAATGCAGCAAAATTGCAGAATATCAGGCTGATTTTAGGACTTATCGCCTATTGTCATGAACTTCATAAATGTTTACAATAAAATGGACAGACGCATTACAAAATGTGATCGATCTGGGGTAAATATGAATAAAAAGGAGAACATTATGAAGAAGAAATTAACCGCAATATTATTGGCGGCAGCGATGGCTGTCACAGGACTGTTTACCGCAATGACACCGGAAAAGGCAAACGCTGCGGAGTGGGAAGCATGTGATATACCTGTGATCAAAGATGTATCCGAATTTGATGCAGTCTCTGCCATGTATTCAAAGACAATTACGGTGACTAAGAAAGATAAAAATATTGAGCAGGGATATGGTTCTTTTCAGTTAAAATCTGATTCCTGGGTAATTTTAAAGACCACCTCCTCTCTTGTGACAAGTCAGGAAGATGGGCACCAGACACATATTGAAGTATTTTCAGATGCGTCTGCATCCAACAAAGTTCTGGAAACCGGAGACGGATATTGGGAATATGACGGTGATCAGTATACAATTTTAAAGAAAGGTACCTACTATTTTCATACAAAGTCATCCTGTCAGAATTATGACACGTTTACAGGGAACATTAATGTAGTTGCAGCAGCAATTCCAACGAGTAAGCTGATTCAGACAGGCGTTAAGAAAAACAGCAAAAAAACAAGCGCAACGGTTTCTTTTTCCAATGTGCTTGGAACACATGTAAGGGCTGTGCAGTACCAGAAGGGAAGTATTGGAAAATCCCACAATGAGGATAAAAAATACTGGAAGCAGTATATTATGAGTGGAATGTACAGTGGGGACTATGATCTGGCAAAGGGAAAGAGTCCAAAGTTTGTGACAGAAAAAGGAGAGAAGTATTCGTTTAAGGTAAAGAAAAACGGAAAATATACCATCTGGATCAGTGATGATAAGGGAAACATTTACACAAAGGTGGTTACCGTTAAGGGACTGAAAAAATAAAAATGTGGCAAATAGAAGGCCTCCGGCAGTTGCCGGGGGTTTTTCTTATGGATGATGGTATTCTGGCATTGGGCAGTAAAGAATTCATGGAGGAAAATTTGTCCTTTACAAATAATAAATAAAAGCATATGATACTTTTATAAAATACTTTATTTAAGAGGAAGATTATGCCGGAAAAAAGAGAAAAACGCAATATAGCAAGAACTGAAATTATAAATTACATGTTGAACCATTCCGTTACATCAAAGGCAGAACTGGCAAAAGAACTGGGGCTTAGTATGCCTACGGTTCTGACAAATGTCAATGAGCTGATTGCAAAGGGACTGATTGTAGAAAATGGAGAGTATGCATCTACCGGGGGAAGAAAAGCCAAAAGCATAGGAATTAACAGGGAATATTGCAGGGCAATGGGACTTGTAATTACCGCGAATCATCTGGAAATGGTACTCGTAAATCTAGGATATGAAATCGAACATCTGAAACGTGTCCGTTTAAAATTTTCACCGGATATTGATTATAGTGTAAAAATTGCCGGGCAGGTACAACAGTTTCTGAAAGAATGCAAAACGGAGAAAGATATTTTAGGGATTGGAATTGCAATTCCCGGAATTATCGATCAGAATGAGAAGACAGTTCTAAAATCGCATGCTCTTCAGGTAGAAAATTACAGTCTGCGTTTTTTGGAACAGGCATTGGGATTTCCGGTTTATTTTGAGAATGATGCTAATTCCGCTATGCTTGCGGAAGATACACAAAAATATAACAATGCGATATACCTCTCCTTAAATCATACTCTTGGAGGGGCATTTTGCATTGATGGAAAACTGTTTCGTGGACAGAACCAGAAGGCAGGAGAGTTTGGACATATGATCCTGATTCCCGGAGGGGACAGATGTTATTGTGGAAAGCAGGGGTGTGCAGATGCTTATTGTGCGGCAAGTGTGCTGACTGGGGACGGAAAAAATTCTCTGGAAGTATTTATGGAACAATTGAAACAGGGAAATAAGGAAGCTGAACAAAAATGGGAAAGATATCTGGATCATCTTGCTATCCTGATATCCAATCTTCGGATGGCATACGATATGGATATTATACTTGGGGGAGATGTCGGAGGTGTACTGGCAGAGTATATGATTCCATTGGGACAGAGGGTATTGTCTTACAATGGATTTGACAGGGATATTTCTTATCTGAAAAATTGTTCTTATGAAAAAGAAGCATCGGCGGTTGGTGCAGCAAAACATTTTTTGTATGAATATGTAAAAGAATGCTGTTCGTAATGATGAAATTAAAAAAGTTCCTTCTTTACTGGCGTGTACATGCGGTAAAGAGGGAACTTTTTTGTTTAAAAATTTAGAAAAATTGTACAAAAAGTAAAATAAAAAATTGTGCAACTGGTAAAAACTCTCAAAAACTATTGACAAAACAGAGGAATGGGACAATAATGTAATTACTTTAATAAAACATTTTATAAAAGATAAAACAAAAGAAGAACAAATATAAAGGAGGAAACAATTATGTTACAGCAGGTAATGACAAATCCAGGAGAAATTACATTTAGAGAGGTTCCGGTTCCAGAAGTCAAGGATGATCAGGTACTGGTAAAAATCAGAAATATAGGTATCTGTGGTTCTGATATCCATGTATATCATGGAAAGCATCCGTTTACGAAATATCCGGTGACACAGGGACATGAGGTTTCCGGAGAAATCGCAGAAATAGGGAAAAATGTTTCCGGGTTTCAGATCGGACAGAAAGTTACGATTGAACCACAGGTTTATTGCGGACACTGCTATCCGTGTCGCCATGGAAAATATAATCTTTGCGAGGAATTAAAGGTTATGGGATTCCAGACCACAGGTACGGCTTCTGAATATTTTGCAGTAGATGCATCTAAGGTAACACCGATTCCGGAAGATATGTCTTATGAAGAAGGGGCGATGATCGAGCCTCTTGCAGTTGCAGTTCATGGAGTAAAGCAGATGGGCGATGTAAAAGGAATGAATATCACAGTAATCGGCGCAGGTCCAATTGGAAATCTTGTTGCACAAACAGCAAAAGGGATGGGAGCAGCAAAGGTTATGATTACCGATGTCAGTGATCTGCGTTTGGAAAAAGCAAAAGAATGTGGAATTGATGTATGTGTCAACACGCTGCACAAAGATTTTGGAGAGGCTATGGTAGAGGCATTTGGTCCGGATAAGGCAGATGTGATCTATGACTGTGCAGGAAATAACATTACGATGGGGCAGGCAATCAAATATGCAAGAAAAGGAAGTGTGATCGTACTGGTTGCAGTATTTGCAGGAATGGCAGAGGTGGATCTGGCAGTCGCAAATGATCACGAACTCGATATTAAAAGTACCATGATGTACCGGCATGACGATTATGTAGATGGTATCCGTCTTGTCAATGAGGGAAAGGTACATTTGAAACCATTAATTTCAAAAACGTTTGCATTTAAAGATTATCTGAAAGCATACCAGTATATTGATGATAACCGTGAGACAACGATGAAAGTCATTATCAATGTGCAGGAGGATTAAACAGATGAAAAACGAATATGGAATTGTCGGAGTAGCCCACATAGGGCTCCCGACGAATGATTTAAAAAAGACAATCGAATTTTATAAAAGTCTTGGATTTGAAGTGATTTTAGAAACCTATAATGAAAAGGCAAAAGAAAAGGTTGCGTTTTTGCAGATTCAGAATTACTGTATCGAATCGTTTGAGAACGGACAGGCGGTAATGGCAGACGGGGCATATCAGCATGTCGCACTGGATGTGAGAGATATTGAAGAAATGTATAAAAAGATCTGTGAAAATGGATATGAAGTCATTACGGATGGAATTGAGCAGCTTCCGTTTTGGGATAATGGTGTAAAGTTTTTCATGATTAAAGGACCGAATGAGGAGAGAATCGAGTTTTGCCAGAAACTCTGATGAAATAGGAGGAACGTATGGGTAGCGAGAACAGAAGTGGAAAAGTGCCGCTGATCAGCAAAATTGCATATGGTTTTGGTGATGTGGGATGTAATTTCAGTTGGATGTTTGTCAGCAATTTTTTAATGATTTTTTATACCGATGTATTTGGAATCAGTATGGCAGCAGTGTCTGCACTGATGCTGTTTTCCCGATTCTGGGATGCCATTAATGATCCGATTGTTGGGGGACTGACCGACAAGACAAAGACAAGATGGGGAAGATACCGTCCATGGCTTTTGGTGGCGGCACCGATTACGGCGGTGCTCCTTGTAATGACATTCTGGGCAAGACCAGACTGGAATCAGACTGCAAAAATTGTATATATGGTAATCACATATTGTCTCCTTGTTTTGGGATATACCTGTGTGAATATTCCATATGGAACACTTTGTGGAGCAATGACACAGGACATTGATGAGCGTGCAAAAATCAACACTTCCCGTTCCGTTGCAGCAATGATTGCAATCGGTGTGTTAAATATCATTACCGTTCCTTTGATTAACAAATTTGGAAGCAGCAGTGCAAAAACCGGATATCTGACGGTGGCAGTTATTTATGGATGCATTTTTGCAGCATGTCATTTCTTTTGCTTTGCAAAGACAAAAGAGGCTGTGATCACACCGGAAAAAGAAAAAATTTCTATAAAAGTCCAGCTAAAAGCGGTGCTTCAGAATCGTCCGTATCTGCTGGCTCTGGTAGGACAGATTTTATTTGGTTTTACTTTATATGGAAGAAATGCGGATGTCCTGTATTATTTTACTTATGTAGAAGGAAATGCCTCGTATTATACCACTTATTCGATGTGCATCATTATTCCTTCCATTATTGGAGCAGCCTGCTTTCAGCCGGTATTCCGTAAACTGAACAATAAAGGAAGAACTGCCAGTGTATTTGCACTTTTGACAGGAATTTCGATGCTTTCCATGTTTTTCTTTAATGTAAAAGAAGCTCCGGTTATCTTTTATGCATTGTCTGGAATTACACAGTTTTTCTTTTCCGGATTCAATACCGCAATTTATGCAATCATTCCGGATTGTGTGGAGTACGGTGAGTGGAAAACCGGATTGCGCAACGATGGATTTCAATATGCGTTTATCTCGCTTGGAAACAAGATTGGAATGGCAATTGGAACAGCACTTCTTGCCGGATTACTCGGAAAATACGGGTATGTGGCAAACCAGACACAAAATGCAGCCGTACTTTCCATTATGAAACATGCATTTACAACCATTCCGGGGGTTCTCTGGATTGTGACTGCTGTGGTATTATTCTTTTATCGGCTGAATAAAAAGCGTTATAATGAAATTGTGGAGGAATTAAAGAATGGAAAAAGAGGTTGATATTGTAGCATTGGGTGAACTGCTGATCGATTTTACCGAGGCAGGATACGGAAAAGATGGAATGAAGCTGTTTGAGCAGAATCCCGGTGGTGCACCGGCGAATTTGTTGACGGTTGCAAGCCATATGGGATACCGGACATCGTTTATTGGAAAAGTCGGAAAAGACATGCATGGTGCATTTTTAAAAAGAACCTTACAAAATGAGGGGATTGCAGTGGACCATCTGATCGGAGATGATAAGTATTTTACTACACTTGCGTTTGTAGAAATTGATGAAAACGGTGAGCGGAAATTTTCATTTGCAAGAAAACCGGGCGCGGATACACAACTTCGGAAAGAAGAACTGGATCCGACGCTTTTGCAAAAAGGTAAAATTTTTCATTTCGGATCGCTTTCCCTGACGGATGAACCGGCAAAAAGTGCAACTTTAGAAGCCGTTCATATCGCAAAAGACGCGGGAGCATTGATTTCTTATGATCCAAATTACCGTGCATCCTTGTGGAGAAATGAACAGACTGCAGTACAGGAAATGAAAGCAGTGATTCCATTTGCGGATGTGATGAAGGTATCGGATGAAGAAAGTCTCCTGCTGACGGGAAAAAACAGCTATGAAGAAGCTGCGGAGGAGTTGCTTTCCATGGGACCAGAGCTGATTGCCATTACACTTGGCAGTGACGGCGTACTTGTGGCAACTACGGATGGAAAAGAACAGATCAGGGGATTTGCAACAGAGGCGGTTGATACAACAGGAGCCGGAGATTCATTCTGGGGTGGATTCCTGAGCCAGTTTTTATCCCTGAACAAAGCAATTGATGAGATGGACTGGAATGATTTGCGTGCCTGTGCACGGCAGGGAAATGCAGTAGCATGTCTGTGTGTGCAAAAGAGAGGTGGAATTCCTGCGATTCCAAAGAAACGAGAAGTAATGGAGTTTTTAAATCAACATATCAAAAAATAAATTTGATTTCCGTGCATAGAAACCGGTCAGGTGAATACAGACAGGAAACGCAAAAAGAAGCTGACACACGAAAAGAAAATTCGTGTGCAGCTTCTTTTTTGCTGGTTATTAGCATCCAAAACACTTACGGATCAGTGCTGAGAAATCGCAGTTGGAAAAAAATCTAAAGCACATAGTTAAGTACCTCCCTGTTTGTATTTGTATTAGCTAAGTACAAATGCATTGTAACAAGTTTGTAATATTTCTGCAATAGGAGGGTATTTCCAGTTTAGGAAAGTTCTAGCTTGCCGGTATACAGCTGATAATAGGTTCCCTTCTGCTTAATCAGATCCGCATGATCCCCGCGTTCAATGATCTGTCCATGGTCAAGCACAATAATTGCATCACTGTTTCGGATCGTAGACAGACGGTGGGCGATCACAAATACCGTACGCCCTTTCATCAGATTATCCATACCCTTTTGTACAATGCTTTCGGTACGGGTATCGATGCTGGAAGTTGCCTCATCGAGGATGAGAACTGGTGGATCAGCCACGGCAGCTCTTGCAATGGAAAGCAGCTGGCGCTGTCCCTGTGAAAGTTCTTCGCCGTCACCGCTTAACATGGTATCATAACCGTTTGGCAGCATCCGGATGAACTGGTCTGCGTGCGCAAGTCTGGCAGCTTCGTAGATCTGCTCATCGGTTGCATCAAGATTTCCGTAACGGATATTGTCGCGGATGGTTCCGGTAAACAGGTGGGTATCCTGCAGGACAATACCGAGGGAACGACGCAGATCGTCTTTTTTGATCTTTGTAATATTGATGCCGTCATAGCGGATTTTTCCCTCCTGAATATCGTAGAAACGGTTGATCAGGTTGGTAATTGTTGTCTTTCCGGCACCGGTAGAGCCAACAAATGCCAGTTTCTGTCCCGGTTTGGCGAACAGACTGATATCCTTTAAGATGACCTTATCCGGATTGTAGCCGAATGTAACATCTTCAAAACGGACATCGCCGGTCAGAGGGGTGTAAGATACACTTCCATCTGCGGAATGTGGATGTTTCCATGCCCACATGCCGGTACGTTCTTTACATTCGATGATGTTGCCATCGGCATCTCTTTTTGCATTGACAAGGGTTACATAGCCTTCGTCTGTCTCCGGTTTTTCGTCGATCAGGGCAAAGATTCTCTCCGCTCCGGCAAGCGCCATAACGATGGAGTTGAACTGCTGTGCCACCTGCATAAAAGGCTGGGTAAAACTCTTGGTAAACTGCAGGTAGGAAGCCATGACACCGAGTGTGATGCCACCCACGCCGGCAACGGAGAGAACACCACCGAGAACAGCAGTCAGCACGAATTGTAAATTTCCGATATTTCCGATAACCGGTCCCATCATGTTTGCGTATTTGTTTGCCTGTGAGGCACTGTCAAACAGTGCTTCGTTGAGCTGGTCGAATTCCTCTTTGGATTTCTGCTCATGGTTGAACACTTTTACCACACGCTGGCCATTCATATGTTCTTCCACAAATCCGGTCACGTCGGCAAGGGAAACCTGCTGGCGCACAAAGTATTTTCCACTGTTTCCACCGATTTTTTTTGTGACAAATACCAGAATCCCGATGACAACAATGGCAAGCAGTGTCAGCAGGGGACTTAAGACCAGCATGGAAATAAATGTAACAATGATGGTGAAAAACGACATCAGTGCCTGTGGGATTGCCTGACTGATCATCTGGCGCAGGGTATCGGTATCATTTGTGTAAAGACTCATGATAGAGCCATTCGTATTCTGATCGAAATAGCGGATCGGAAGGGTCTGCATATGCTCAAACATATCATCACGCACACGCTTTAACACACCCTGGCCGATATATACCATCATACGGGTATAGATAAATGTTGCAATAACACCGACAATGAAAATACAGCCAAGTACAGCAAGTGCACGGTAAAATTCGGTATAGTCCGGACTTTTTTGTCCAATCAGGGGAAGGATGAAATCATCAAGCATGTATTTTAAGGACAGAGATACCGAAATGGATGCGACTGCACTTAAGAAGATACATACAAATACAAGAATAAAGCGGGCTTTATAGGTTTCTGTTACATATTTCAACAGACGTTTTGCGGTAGCAATATAGTATTTGGAAAGCTTTGGCTTTTTGTTATTCATGATCTTCACCTCCCTTGACCTGAGATTCATATACTTCACGGTAAATATCATTGGTCTTTAACAATTCTTCAGATGTACCAATACCAGAAATAGCACCGTTTTCCAGAACAATGATCTGGTCGGCATCTTCAATAGAAGAAACACGCTGTGCAATGATGATCTTTGTGGTATTCGGGATTTCCTCACGGAAAGCCTTACGGATCAGAGCATCGGTTTTGGTATCTACAGCACTTGTGGAATCATCCAGAATCAGAATCTTTGGTTTTTTCAAAAGTGCACGGGCAATACAAAGACGCTGTTTCTGTCCACCGGAAACATTGTTTCCACCCTGGACAATCTGTGTGTTGTAGCCATCCGGAAATTCCCGGACAAAACCATCGGCCTGTGCCAGTTTACATACATTTTGCACTTCTTCGTCAGAGGCGTTTTCGTTGCCCCAGCGGATATTGTCGTAAATTGTTCCGGAGAACAGGACGTTTTTCTGCAACACCATGGAAACCTGATCACGCAGAGCTTCCAGATTGTATTTGCGTACATCGACACCGCTGACCATTACACTTCCCTTCGTGACATCATACAGACGTGGAATCAGCTGTACGAGAGTGGATTTGGCACTTCCGGTTCCACCGATGATACCCACCGTCTGACCGGATTTGATATGCAAATTTACATCTTTTAAGGAAAGATTTCCTCCCTCACCGGCATAACTGAAGCTGACATGGTCAAAGACAATATCACCATCGGCAACGGAAGTTACTGCGTCTGCGGGATCAATCATTTCCGGAATTTCATCGAGTACCTCGGTGATACGGTCTGTTGATGCGCCAGCAATCATAATCATGACGAAAACGAAAGTTACCATCATCAGGGAGCCGATGATCTGTAAAGCATATACAATAATGGAGGTTAAGGCACCGGTTTCCATCGTTTTGGTTACAATGCCTTTTCCACCAATGTAGACAAGGATCATGATAACGGCATACATTACAAACTGCATAACCGGAGAGTTCCAGGCAACAATTTTTTCTGCTGTTGTGAATAACTGGTAAACATATTTGGAAACACCGTGGAATTTGTCAATTTCGTAATCCTCACGGACGAATGCTTTTACCACGCGGGCTGCATTTACATTTTCCTGTACAGAGTTGTTCAAATCATCGTATTCGTCAAACACCTTGATGAAATGTGGATGGGCTTTCTTTGCAATAAATAACAGCGTTCCACCGAGCACCGGGATGACGATTAAGAATAAGAGTGCGGCTTTTTTGCTGAGCGTCAGCGTCATGATCCAGGATAAAACGATCATAATCGGAGCTCTTGCAAGCAGACGGATACTCATCATATAAGCCATCTGGATATTGGTAATATCGGTGGTCATACGGGTAACGAGTCCGGACGTGGAAAAATGGTCAATATTTTTAAAGGAAAAATCCTGTACTTTATAATAAATATCGTGCCGCAGATTTTTGGCATATCCGGCTCCGGCAATTGCTGCAAAGTTTCCGGCCTGTACACCGAAAAACAGGGACATCATTGCCATAATTACAAGGATAAGTCCTCTTTGGATAATATATCCGAGATTTCCTTCTGCAATGCCAATATCAATAATTTTTGCCATTTCCAGAGGAATCAATACTTCCATCAGTACCTCTAATGTAACCAGAAGAGGGGCAATGATGGATTGCTTTTTGTATTCCCGGACGGATTGTAAAAGTTTCTTATTCATTTTTTTTACATACCTCCTTATGTTCTGATACGTTATAGAGCATCTGGCAGAGCACTTTTTTACAGGTCAGAACATCAGCTTCGGAAATATCTGTCGTAAGCTGTGTTTCCGACTGCCTTATGTGTGCAAGGATGCTCGGACGGAGTGCTTCCGCTTTCTTTGTAGGAATGATGCGTTTCAGACGGGCATCTTTTTTTTCGCTTTCCCGCACAATAAAACCATTTTTTTCGAGAAGCTGCAGCATTCCGGTCGCCGTGGATTTGCGGATCTGAAATTCTTCTTCGATGTCTTTCTGGTAGACAACCTTGTGAAGGGTTTCCAGAAGAAGAAATTTCAACACATGTTTCTGCATGGTGGTCAGACCATCGTCGTTGATCATGGAGTTCACACAGCTTTTCCGTTTCATCTGATGGGACAGTACCTGGATCAGGCGGCCCATATGAATTTCTTTGAGTTGTTCTTCATCGAAATCCTGCAAGAAATCACTCCTTTCTTAAAATGATTTTAAATAGTTAGCAACCGAACTTTTACCATTATAGGGATGAAAATTTAAAATGTCAATGACTTTTTTGGGAGGATTTTGTAAGTTCACAGAAAAAACACAAACACAAAATGCCTGACAACTTGCGTTAAAATGAGTAAATTTATCGTATTCACAGAAAAAACACAAAATAATTAACAGACAGGGTTGACATTGCCAGAATACAGTGCTATAACGTAGGCATAACAAAGGAAACAAATTTGACATATGAATATGAGGAAAAGAGGCGATTACTATGTCAGATAAGAATCCAAAACACCCGTTAAAGAAAAAACAGGCGAAAGCAAAAGATAAAAAGAAACACATTTACGAATAAATCGTAAAGTGGAGTCGAGCGAGAGCATCTGCTGATGTCCTCGCTTTTTTCTTTTCCAAAAAGAGTATGTTGAGAAGCAAAAACGGAGATGTTATACTAAAAACAGTATGAAAATAAGGAAAGAAACGAGGAAATCGGTCATGACAAAAACAACGGGAAGTATAGCGGCATCAACCAATATCGTAAAGGAATCTGTGGTGATGGGGGATGTTTCCATCGGTGCGGACAGTACCATTCTTTTTTATGCGGTACTGCGTGGGGATGACAATAAAATTATCATCGGAAAAGGGACAAACATTCAGGATAACTGCACGGTCCACACTTCCAAAGTCGACCCGACCATGGTGGGCGATTATGTGACGGTGGGGCATAATGCAATTCTTCATGGCTGCACGATCGGGGACAACACATTAATCGGCATGGGCGCAACGGTGATGAACGGCAGTGTGATCGGAAAAAACTGTCTCATCGCAGCAGGAAGCCTTGTGCTTGAACACCAGAATATCCCGGACGGCAGCATGGTTATGGGCAGACCGGCGAAGGTCACGCGGGCATTGACGGAAGAAGAAATTGCAGGGTTAAAAGAGAGTGCACTTTCTTATATCGAAGAGGGAAAGAAACTCAGGGGAGAAGGTTATTGCCTGTAAAAAAGAGGTACACAAGTGGATAAAATATTAATAATTGAAGATGATGTGGAAATCAATACGCTGTTAACAGATTTCCTGAAAGAAAACGGATATGTTGTGTACAGTCAATATGATGGACTCCATGTTCTGGATTTCTTACACAAAGAAAAAATTGATCTGATCATACTTGATATTATGCTACCCTATCGAAGCGGCGATATTATTCTGGCAGATATACGCAGACAATTTACGATACCGGTTCTTATTATTTCAGCGAAAGAAACGACACAGAATAAAATTGATCTGCTTCGTCTTGGGGCAGATGATTACATTACAAAACCTTTTGATATGGAAGAAGTGCTTGCCAGAATCGAAAGCAATCTGCGCAGAGTACAGTTTGAAAATCGTTCGGCTGCCTGTTTACAATACGGGGATTTATGTCTGGATCTGGAAAAGAATACGGCATTTTTGAAGGAAGCGGAACTGGCTTTAACCGCAAAAGAATTTGCCATTCTGGAATTGCTGATGAAATATCCGGACAAAGTATTCTCAAAGTCAAATCTTTTTCAGAGTGTGTGGAATACAGAATATTTTGTGGAAGACAATACGCTTAATGTTCATATCAGTAATCTGCGTAACAAATTAAAGGCGGTTTGTCCGGATAAAGAATTTATAGATACGGTCTGGGGCATTGGTTATCGTCTGCATAAGGCTAAGGAATAAAAGTTCCCTGGCTTTATGCTTTTTTAATGTCTTCTTATTTCAGCTTAAGGAATTCTTTAAGAATGTTCGTTATACTGTTTTTTGTAAAGGAGGTTCGGAAGATGAATTCAGTTATTTTAGAAGCCCGGTCTTTAACGAAAGAGTATAAGCAGACACTGGCATTGGACCACATAAATTTGCAGATAAAAAAGGGTAAAATTTATGGTTTTATCGGTCAGAATGGGGCTGGCAAGACTACTTTTTTAAGACTGGTCACGGGACTTGCATTTCCGACAAGCGGCACGCTTTCCTTATGGGGAAAATCAGAAACTGTGGAATTACAGAAACAGCGTAAACGGATTGGAAGTATGATCGAAACACCGGCATTATTTCCTGCAATGACCGCATATCAGAATATGGAAATACAGCGTATTCAGCGTGGCATACCGGATAAAACCGTGATAAAAAGAACATTGGATATGGTTGGGTTAAACGATACGGGAAAAAAGAGGGTTCGAAATTTTTCCTTAGGGATGCGGCAGCGCCTTGGAATTGCAATGGCTCTTTTGAATACCCCGGAATTTTTAATTTTAGATGAACCTGTTAACGGACTGGACCCTGCCGGAATTGTGGAAATCAGGAATTTATTAAAAACGTTAAACAGGGAATACGGAATGACAATTCTGGTCTCCAGTCATATTTTGGAAGGATTGTATCAAACGGCAACAGAGTTTATTCTGCTTGATCATGGAAATATTATAGAAGAAATTTCTGATCATGAATTAAATGAACGGTGCAAACGTCATATTGCGATTCAGACAACCGATGTACAGAAAGCAGTGATGGTTCTGGAAGAAAATCTTCATACAGATCATTTTAAGCTGATGCCCGATGGTACGATTCGTTTGTACGATCATCTGGATGACCTGGAAATGGTTGCATCTGTTTTATCAGAAGCGCATGTGCTTGTTACCGGGCTTTTTGTATCGGGTGATACATTGGAAGATTATTTCCTGAGTAAAATAGGAGGGGCAAAAGATGGCAAATCTCCTGAGAACGGAATGGTATAAATTATGGCATAGCTGGTACTTTTGGGGAATCGGGATCTTTACGTTTCTTTTAAGCAGTATATTGTTGCTGGACAGCAAAGGAAAAACTTCAAATCTGGTTATGGCATCTTTATATAATACGCCACTTCTTTATTTCCTGATTATTGTTTTTATAGCATTGTTTATTGGAAATGATTTTGGAGGAAGAACCTTAAATGCATATCTGACTGCAGGACATAAGAGAGGTTATGTATTCTGGGCAAAAGTCATGGTATCCCAGATTGGCTGCATCCTCATTCTGACAGTTCCGTTACTGATACATGAAATCATTGGCCGGTTTGGTATGAAAGAAAGATTTCCGGAAATTTCAGGTACTTTTACTGTGGCTTTTCAAATACTGTTTGTCGTAATCACCATGTGTGCATTACCGGTTGTTCTTGCTTTTGTTTTCCGCGATATGGGAAAAACACTGGCAGTTTCCATGGTTCTGTTTTTTCTTATGATTTTTTTGATGAATGGGCAACATGCAGAAAGTCTGATAAGAATATTGCCCATGGGACAGCTTCGATTAATTGCATTACAAAAGTTTGACAGGACAACGGTTCCGTTAAGCCTGGATTTTCTGTGGATGTTTATTTTGTATTATAGTGCCGGTCGCATTTTTTTACATGCAGATTTGAAATAGTGGGAGGTGTTTAGGATGGAAAAATTATTAAAGATGGAGAAATACCAGTTTTTGCATAATTTCGTTTACTGGTGTGGGATGATTGGAATATTTGTTCTGGGCTTTTTTACCGCCGATACCTATGTGCCGGAAGTTATGGGACCGGCAGGAGGAAAGGCATCTTCCCTTGCAGATATTTTTAACGGAATGGTGTATGATTCTACGTTTCTCCTTATCATTATTTCGGGGCTTCTTGCTTTGAGTTTCGGACAGGAATTTTCCGGGAGAACCATAACGCTCGAAGTCAGTGCCGGACATTCCAGAAGCAAAATTTTTACGGGTAAAATCATATCCTATCTGATCGCTTTTCATATCATGGCGCTTGTGTATCCGGTTGCAGGATGTATCAGAGAATTTGGAAAGTTTGGTATGGAAGATGGTGGGGTATTTTTTTATAATGTAACAAAAGCAATCGTTTATTCGCTTCTGTTAAATAGCGGGATCTTTCTGATTGCAATCTTAATTTGCTGTTATTTGCAAGATGTTGTGAGAGCAACTTCTGTTACGGCAATTATTATTTTTGCACTTAGTCTTTATCTCGGATATGGAATGATGCTGCAATTGCCGGTAGCGTTTTTACCGGTTTATCAGATCCGGGTCGTTGTCAGCAGGAACACATTTTTTCAGCCGGCTGCTATTCTGGCAGGGGTGATATGGTCGGGCATACTGATATTGCTTTCATGGATAAAATTTCGTAAATGTGACTTGAAATAGATGGAGGAAAGATGTCTGAAATAAAATGGTTTTTATTGCTTCTGGCAGCGGGATTCCTGATATTATTATTCCGACATATACAGCTGAAAAAACAAATTCGTAATCTTTCCGGTCAGGTGAAGGAATGGAATCGCGGAAATTCCGGACAGATGATAGACATTTCCCTGATGGATAAAGATTTAGAACACCTGGCAGCTATACTGAATCTTTATAATATCAGGCAGAGACAGGCCGTAGCGAAAACCTTACGTCATGAAGAACATTTAAAAGAATCTGTTGCAAATATATCACATGATCTGCGTACGCCGCTAACGGTTATTCTTGGTCATTTACAATTGTTACAAAAAGAAGATTTAGAGCCGGCGCAGGCCAAACGCATCGCAGTTGTCCTGCATAAAGCAGAAAAAATGAAGGAACTGGTGGAAGCATTTTATGACCTTTCTGTTTTAGAGGAACAGCAGACCGTTCCCAGTAAAGAAACGTTTAATTTTTCCAACATGCTCATAGATCTGATAACGGAACATGCACCGGCATTAGAAAAAAAGAATATTATACCGGAAATAAAACTGCCGGATTATTCCATCTACATATATTCAGACCGGAATATGGTAGAGCGGATTTTGCAAAACCTGCTGACAAATGCAATGAAGTATTCGGCAGGGAACATAAAAATAACACTTATGCAGAAATCGGATGGCGGTATCCGGTTTATGATGGAAAATCCAGTGAGTGACAGCTTGCAAATTGATGGTAACCGGCTGTTTGACCGCTTTTATACAGGGGATACCTCACGACACGATGGAAGTACGGGGGTAGGGCTTGCGGTAGTTAAGGCTCTCGTTCTGGCTCTTGATGGTAATGTAGGAGCAAGCGTACAGGACAATAACCTCAAGATTATTCTTGAATTATAAAGTATTGAATTAAAAATAATAAGAGTTTATTTTGCGGAATTCTTTAAAGCCTGAATTTGTTCCACGGAAAGTCCGGTAATTTCAGAAATTTCAGAATCCGAATATTTACCGGAGGAAAGCATACGACGGGCAGATGTTGTAATGCCTCGTTCAATGCCCTGCTGAATGCCAGTTTCCAGCCCCTCGCGGTATTTCTCGTCATAAGCCATTTGCAGCGTCATGTAGTCATGCCTCCATTTCTCATTGCGCTTGGCAGATTCCACAGCCTTGGAGAGATCTTGTGTAAAAGAATCTTCCGGCTGTCTGCCATCAATAAAGTTAAGCAGCCGTTTCAGTTCCGGCCGAACATCATCAAAAATTCCTTTCGTATTTAAAATGATTTTCTGTGTGCCATCGTTAAGAGGCAGATTCGGATCTTCCACGCAGCGGTTTTCAAAAGTATACACATGCCTGCCGATATGGAACGGATCAAAGGTGCAGACAAAGATCACAAAACTTTGTTTCAACTGCGTGTAATCCATGCCCTTGTCGAGCAGGTTTAAATCAATCATCCCCTGATAATAGCGGGTGCGCTTCGGAAGATTTTTATGGTGTCCGTTCTGCATTTCAATGTTGTAAACCGTATCAAAATCGTCCTCAACATACACATCCAGCCGGATGCTCTTCGCATCCAGAGACAGATTAATCGTTTTCTGATCCTCGGGATACTCAATGCGTGAAATCTTAATATTCAGTATAGTTTCCAGAAACGGTTTACAATATTTGGGATCGCGCATAACAATCCCAAACATAAAATCATCACTAATGGTAAGGTCTTCGAACTTTTTGCTCTTGTACATTTTCTTCTCCTTTGTAGTGGCGGAGAGGAAAACGTGTGATATAGCGGCTGTTCTTCTATCAAGATTGTAACATGGAAGCCCCCCAGCTTTCAATATCTGAAAATAAAAACAATAATAAAATAATAACTGAATTTTTGCTCTGCACGAAATTCCTCTCCAATATTTAATTGTTTCGTACACATGGAAAAAACGGATGAAATATCCGGTGAAATGCAGCGGTATATAAATTTAGCTGCAAATTCGAAATGTGTAAAGAAAATATAGCATGGAAGAAACATATGCGCAATAGGAAAACAGGACTAAAATTAAGACGTCAAAAAATCTTCACAAAAAATTAGCACTCGATACTTGATAATGGAAGTCGATTTTTGTCCGGTCTTGTGTATCCCGGAAGTGCCTGTTTTACAGGCTTTCCGGGGCATCAGCCATTTTGTCTGGTATTGTAAAGCAGTGTCAGATTTGTTGTAAATGTCGTAAATTTGTGGTCAAAAAATGATGAGAAATGGAGAGGGCTAATAAAATGGAATTAACGTATACAAATGTAAATGAATATCTGATCCCGAATCTCACCTATAAATCCGGTGAGCAGATGGAGCAACTTGGCAAGTATGGTTTTCTTCGCAGAGATTATCTGAAAAACTATCGAAATTCAACCTATCAGGTGATGCTTTTACAGGATACCATTGGAGAGCATCTTCTGGAAGTGGACAAGGCAGCCAGAGAACGGGAAGAGGTAATACTGAAACAGTTAGAAGAAAAAGAACCATTGCCGGATAAAGAGAAAGATCAGATTGCCTGGGTAAGAGCTGCTAATCAACACAAAGCAATTGCAGAAGAGATTATTCTCAAGGAATTGATTTATGTTTAAATGAAGGTGATGAGGTCGTGGATTGCGACCTCATTATTGTATGAAAAATAGCAGTAGGCAGAATGAGAAAAATAGGGTAAAATGGGAACATGGATTTTGGGAACTCATAAGAAATGATTGTGCGGTAAAGTAACTTGAAATGCCAGTTTGGCATTTCAAGTTATAGAGGAGATGGAATGTCGGATAGTGATCTGGCAATGCTTTATCAGGTAGAAACGGGAGCGTTAAACAGAGCCGTTAAAAGAAATATTGCCAGATTTCCAGAAGATTTTCGATTTCAGCTTACAAAAGATGAATATGAAAACTTGAAATGCCAATTTGGCACCTCAAATGGCAGTGGAACAGAAAATGGTTATGGTGGCAGACGTACATTACCGTATGTATTTACAGAGCAGGGAATATCCATGCTTGCAAGTGTATTGCATAGCGAGGTGGCAATTAATGTAAGTATAGGTATTATGCGTGCATTTGTAGAAATGCGACGGTTTATAGCCAACAATGCACTTTTGTTTGAAAGGATTAGTAACGTTGAGCTAAAACAACTGGAATATCAGAAAAAGACAGATGAAAAACTGGAGCAGATTTTTGAGTACATATCAGATCATGAGGAGTCTAATCAAAAGATATTTTTTGATGGTCAGATATATGATGCATTCAGCTTATTGATAGGACTGATTCAGAAAGCAGAAATGGAAATTGTTCTGGTAGATGGATATGTGGATGTAGGAACATTAAATATTTTGTCAAAGAAGAAAGAAAATGTGGCGGTGACAGTTTATACACAGCAACGGACAAAATTATCTCAAACAGATGTAGATAACTTTAATGTACAGTATCCTAAACTGGATGTGAAGTACACAAGAGCATTTCATGATCGTTTTTTAATTCTTGATAAAACGAAAGCATATCATGTGGGTGCGTCTTTGAAGGATGCAGGTAAAAAATGTTTTGGAATTAATCTGATTGAAGATGCAGGTATTGTAAGAGATATTTTACAGAGATTGGAATTGGAAACAGAAGAATAGAAAAGTAAGTTATGCAGAAAGGCGTGAGTCATAAGAATATGGCTTGCGTCTTTTTCTGTCTGGAAAGGAAGTGGGGAGCATGGCACAGATTTTTCGTGTAGAGAGAACTAAGAATTTTACGGTAATGAGTAATCACCATTTCAAGAATAAGAATCTGACATTGAAAGCGAAAGGTCTATTATCGCTGATGTTAAGTTTGCCAGATGACTGGAATTACAATATGCAAGGACTGGCAACATTGAGCAGAGATGGGATTGATTCTGTTCGTTCTGCAATTAAGGAATTAGAGCATCATGGATATGTGGAACGTCATAGATTGCGTAATGAGTATGGCTTTTATGGCGATACCGAATATATTATCCGGGAAGTTCCATTAGGAGCCTACTAATAAAAAGTCAAGTACTTTTTGAAGAAATTTAAGAGTTGAAAAATAGGCACAAGAAATAGGCTACCCAAAACGGCTAGCTTAACGGAGGTGATAATCGTTTGATATTTAAGACTCTTCGATTTGAGATTGCTCTAAGTTGCGTAAGCACTCCTTAACCTTGCCATAGTAGATTCGTAAGAATTTATTGGCACCAGCGGTCATGTAAACAAGGTATGGTTTTCCTTCAGCGCGTTTTCTATCAAGGAACTGATAGACAGGTTCGTTTACAGGCTTGTTTTGAAGGTATGTGGACATCACTTGAAAAAGGGTCTTCCTAAGTCTTGTAGAACCGTTCTTTGAAGCACGGTTGCTTCGTTGCTTGAATTGTCCAGATTCATTTACACCAGGATCAACACCGGCAAATGCAGTGATAGCTTCTCGATGTGTAAAACGAGATACATCCCCGATTTCAGCAATCAACTGAGGTCCATAGGTTTCACCAACACCGTACATGCTCATTACGGTTTCGTATTCGGGCAGTGTAGAAGCAAGCTCATTCATTTCTCTACGAATGATTTCGATGTGTTCCGATGCCAAACGCAACTGTTGAATGCTTTGCTGAATAAGGAGTTTGTAAGATTTTTCCTTTGGGAACACTGCAACAAGTTGTTTGGATTCCTCGAATAGTAAGGCTGGCTTATTTTTCTGGTAGTTATAATGATGCTTCTTGCAGAATGCTTCATAGCGTTCTGTAAAGGCTTTTAGCCCAATTTTGCGAACACAATCAACATGCCAAAAAGAATAGGCATAATCAACCCACTTTTCACTACCATCGTCTCTAGTGGGGCTGTCGAAGAGTTTGTTCACACCGGGATAAGTATTATCTAGGAGTGAAATAAGATTGGTTTTGGCAGCAACTTTCTGTTTCATGAAGAAAGTGAACTGCGAATTTACTGCCATTGACACCCACACGGTACATGAAAAAGAAATCATTCAGCTAAGATTGAACGATACCAACGGTATTGAGAATTTCGTCAAGAACTTTGCGAAAGCCTATTACTCATGGGATACCAGCAAGGAAGCCATTGAAGCAAGGACAACAGAAATCAGTAAATACCTTACCAAAGAATTACAGGACTTGAACGCCGATACCATCAGAACGGACATACCAACCAGTGCAACCGTTACAAATGTGCTGGTCTGGAATGTAAAACAGTCTGGAACGGACGATTTTACCGTTGCCTACGAAGTAGATCAGCAGGTAAAAGAGGGAGAACAGACACAGGCAGTCACAGAAAACTACACCGTGACCGTTCATATGGATAAGAACGGTGCAATGGTCATTACCCAAAATCCTACCCTTGCTCCGGCGGTACAGAAATCAAAGTATGAACCGAAAGCACAGGAAGCCGATGTCAGTGTCAGTTCCGACACAGTTAAGGACGCTACCGCTTTCTTGGAAACATTCTTCAAACTGTACCCTACCGCTACGGAGAAAGAACTTGCCTACTATGTCAAAGACGGTGTGCTTGCTCCTGTATCCGGCGATTATGTATTTTCAGAACTGGTAAATCCTGTCTTTACCAAAGATGGCGATAACCTCAAAGTCAATATATCTGTAAAATATCTGGATAATAAATCGAAAATGACGCAAATCTCACAGTATGAGTTTGTGTTACATAAGGACGATAACTGGAAGATTATATAAGTATAATCAAAAGAGGGAGCTATCAATGACAAAATGCTCCCTCTAAAAAATATGTATTTCTAGTAAGTTCTTTGATATAATTAAAAAAGCTAAAATATTTCTTACGGAGGGATTTATTTGTGTATACTATTCTTGTTTTGGAAGATGATGTGGAATTAAATCAAACAATCACTTATGCATTAAAAAAAGAGGGGTATCATATCTTTTCAGCCCATTCTTGTAAAGAAGCTGAAAAATTCACAGAAAATGAATCTTTTCATTTGACGATACTTGATGTCAATTTACCAGATGGGGACGGCTTTCAATTTTGTAAATGGTTGAAAGCCAAAAAACAAGTCCCAGTTTTATTTGTTTCTGCAAGAGACTTAGAAGAAGATATTTTAAATGGATATGAATTAGGCGCAGACGATTATGTAACCAAACCATTTTCTATGAAGATTTTATTGAAAAAAGTGTATGTTATTTTAACCAGAAAGTCACAAGGAACAAATATTTATGATGACGGATTTCTAAAAGTGAATTTTGAACTTGGTACAGTTCGGCAAAAAGAAAATGAATGTTTACTATCTCCTACAGAATATCGTATTTTGAAAAAATTGATTGAGAATAAGGGAAAACTACTTACCTATTCAATTCTATTAGATTCCTTATGGGACGAGGGAGTACAAATAACGGACAAACATACGCTGGCTGTAAATATCAACAGATTACGTAAAAAGATTGAAACTGAAGAACGCTCTTACATTTCAAATGTATATGGAATGGGGTACATATGGAAACAATGATTTTTATAATATTTTTTGCATTAGTGTTTATCGCCACTTTTATACTTTGGAAATATATTCATTTAAAGCATGATGTTTATGAATATACAGAAAAATTAGATATTGCTATAAACAAGATGTTGAAAAATGAGGAATTAAAAACAAGTTCCTACAAACAAGATGATTTATGGGGGAAAATCTATAATAGACTGGTTCGCTTATCACATCTGTATACTCACAAAAATTTAGAAATTTCAGAAGAAAAGAATAAACTGAAAGAATTGGTGTCTGATATTTCTCACCAGACGAAAACTCCCATTGCAAATATAAAACTTTATTTAGAAATGATGACAGATGAAACGGATTTTGACAGGAATCAAGAATATTTAAAAAAGATGAACGGTCAGGTTGATAAATTAGATTTTCTATTGCAAAGTATGGTAAAAATGTCCAGACTTGAAACAGGGACAATAAAAATTCAAAAACAAAAAACTCCTCTTGCTAACACTCTTGCTATGGCAATTAGTAATGTGATAATAAAGGCAGAGAAGAAAAATATTACAATTGATGTGCAATATGACGAACGATTAGAATTAAACCATGATAAAAAATGGACAGCAGAAGCAATTTTCAATATTTTAGATAATGCCGTGAAGTATACGAATGATGGTGGAAATATCCATATCGTTGTGTGCAAACAGGAGCTTTTTACGAAAATCAGTATTGAGGACACTGGAAAAGGTATTATTCCAGAACGGCAAGCAACTATTTTTACTCGCTTCTATCGTGAGCCAGAGGTACATGATAATGATGGAATTGGTATTGGACTATATTTAGCAAGGGAAATCATTATGCTACAAAATGGATATATCGAAGTTTATTCAAAAATTGGAAAAGGAAGTACCTTTATGATATATCTTCCAAATCGGGATTAGGAAAAATCACAGTTTTGTGATTTTTTCTTTTTGTGACTGGTTTGTGATTTTTCTATTTTATCATGTAATCATAAGGAGGACTTGACTATGAAAAATGTGATTGTCAAAACACAGGATTTAAAAAATTACTATAAAACAGGAAATCAGACCGTAAAAGCATTAGATGGTGTAGATTTTAAAGTTGCTGAACGAGAATTTGTTTCTATCATTGGAAAATCTGGAAGTGGTAAAAGTACACTTCTGCACATGATTGGTGGATTGGATACGCCTAGCAGTGGAACTGTTATCGTTGATGGAGTAAATCTTGAAACGTTAAATTCTGAACAGCTTGCTCTTTTCAGAAGAAGAAAAGTAGGATTTATTTTTCAACAATATAATTTAATACCAGACTTAAATGTATATGATAATATTATTTTCCCTCTTGAGTTAGATGGTGCACAAATTGATAAAGAGTTCATTCAAGAACTGCTCAATATATTAAATATCTCAAATAAACAGGAAATGCTCCCCTCAATGCTATCTGGTGGCGAACAACAGCGTGTAGCGATTATTCGAGCTTTAGCAACGAAACCTGCAATTATTCTTGCAGATGAACCAACAGGTAATCTCGATACTGCTACCAGCCATGATGTGATCGGATTGTTGAAAATGTTAAGCAGACAATATCAGCAAACATTGATTGTGATTACGCATGATACAGATATTGCACAAATGGCAGACAGAATTGTTCAGATTGAGGACGGGAAAATATCTAAAGGAAGTGGTTTCCATGTTAGCGAATAATAATAAGATGATTATAAACAAACTGGCAAAAAACAGTGTAAAATCCAATAAAAAGCAATATGGAATATTGTTTTTCACAATAGTTTTATCTGCGTTTATGCTTTTTTGTGTATTTACAATCGGCTTGACTTATCTGGATTCAAGCAGATTACAAAATACACGATTAAATGGAGCTGAATATGATATTACGACTATGAATGGTTTTAAATCAAAACAGGTTAAAAGTTTACAGAGCAACAAAAACATACAAAATGTAGGGATGGAATCCTATGCTGGATTTATTAAAAGTTCAGAGTTTGATAATACAGTTGAAATCGGTTTGTTATGGTGTGATGAAACGTTCTGGAATAATCTGATGTCTCCTGCAAGAACAAAATTAGATGGACACTATCCACAAAATAAGAATGAATTGATGGTTACAAAAGATATTCTAAAAGCATGTGGAAATGAAAATCTATCTGTCGGAGATAGTATTGTTTTAACTTACGAGAATAATACCGGTGTTCATACAGACAAATTTGTGATTAGTGGCATATGGGATGGATACGGAGACAAATCTGCCGGATTTGTGTCAAAAAACTTTTATGATGAGACAGGGTATGATTTAAAAAATGATGGAATCCTTTGCATAAAATTGAACCGTAATTACGTTTTACCAACTACAATACAGTCCTTAGAAAAATCATTGAATTTTTCAGACAGACAAATTTTTGCTCCAACAGACTACATCGAAAATTCTTTTAAACTGCTATTGGGCATATGCGGTCTGGCTCTTGTTATATGCCTAAGTGCATATCTTTTAATTTATAATATTTTGTATTTGTCCATTTCGGGGAAGATACGATATTATGGATTGCTTCAATCTCTGGGTATGACAAAGAAACAGCTTGTTCGTTTCATAACAAAACAAATGCTATTTATTGCAATAGCAGGAATATTTATTGGAAACCTGTTAGGTATTCTTTTATGCATAAAACTGGTTCCGTATATTCTTAGCGTATTGGGAATTTCCACTGGAAATATGGCGTTGCAATTCAATCCATTCATTTTAATTGTGAGTGTCGCTGTGACAGTTTTCTCTATTCTTCTTGGAATGAGAAAGCCTATTCAAATTGCAACAAAAGTTACCCCCGTAGAAGCTACAAAATATATAGAGTGTGTCTCTAATGGAAAAGGGTATAAAAAGAAAAAGGGAGCTTTCTTTTGGAGAATGGCATTTGAACAGTTTAAAAAAGACAAAAAGAAAACAGTTGTTGTGTTGCTATCGCTGGCAATAAGTTTATCTGTATTTTATTGCCTTACAACGATTATAAGTAGTCAGGGAGAAAGAACAGTACTTCCTAATTATTGGAATGCTGATTTTGCTGTTCAAAACCAGACACAAACTACAGAGAATATCAATTCTCTAAAGCCAGCCATAGAGGATTCTTTTGTTGAAAAAATAGAAAAAATGGACGGTATGAAAGACATTCATCTTGTAGAGGGAGTACCAATTAGTTTCCCATATGTGTCAAAGGGTTTTTCTGATATGTGGATAACTAATTATATAGAAAGGACACCATATGTATCTTCAAAAGACGTGATAACCAATTATAAAACAAATCCGTCAAATTATTATGGCATGTTAATAGGCATTGATGAAGACCAATTTGATTATGTAAATCAATCGTTGAGTAGTCCTGTTGATAAACAAGATTTTCTCAATGGGAAAAGTTGTATTGTACAGTATGAAGGCTCTGAAATACCCAAAGAATATTTGAATCAAAAAGTCCCTTTCAGTTTTGATGGAAAGCAATATGAAATTACTGTTGAAGCTGTGTCCTATGAAACACAGTACATCGGAAGAGATATTGGAGCTTCGTTGATTGTAAGTCAAAATTATTTAAAAAGTTTGACTTCTAAGCCGACAATATTAGACGTGTATATTTACTATAATCAGAAATATGATGAAGTTTTAGAAAAAAAGATTACCTCACTGATAAATAATAGTCCATATAGTAATGACTTATATGTTGAATCTCAATATGAGAATATGAAAACAATTCAAGAAGCACAGGGAAATATGATGGAGATAGGTACAATAATCGCTTTATTGCTTTTATTTGTTGGAGTTTTAAATTATGCAAATACAATCGCAAGTGGTATACAAAATCGTAGATTGATTTTTTCTGTTATGGAAAGCATTGGAATGTCCAGAAAACAGATAAATCAACTTTTGATTCGAGAGGGTATTTTATATGCTATTTTCTCTATATTTGTAACTTTAACGATTGGTTCTGCTATCACTTATGTTTGCTTCCAATCCATGAATTATATGAGGATTCCGTTTAAAGTGCCAGTAATTCCGTTAATCAGTTCGATTATTTTAGTTGTGCTGATATGTACGCTAGCACCACTTTTATCCTATAAAAAACTCGTAGGAAATCACTCTATTGTGGAACGGTTAAGAAATTGTGAATAAAATTTGAAAAGGCACAGTAACTTGTTATTTATAAATGAAGATTTATTTGCTACTGCGAAGCTGATCAACAAATAAGCAGTGAGAAATCTAAACAGAAAAACAGAGAGAATAAGAGATAAATTACTGCTTATTCTCTCTACTGTTCAAGACACCATCAATCGTAGCTTGAATAATTTTTAATTCGTTATCAGTCAATAAATCAAGTGACGAATCTATCTGACGGCGAACTGTACTTTTCTCAGCTTTTTTTGATGGATAGAAATACTCGTCATGCTTCAAAAAGGAAAAGATGTTGAGATAGACGGTTATAAAGGATTCATTTTCATGGCAAAGTCCGGCAGACCGCTCATGCCTAGTGCAATAAACAATATCTTATATAATATTGTAGACGCATATAACAAAAAAGAAGTTCAAATTGCAAAGACTGAACATAGAAATGCTGAATTGTTACCAACGGTATCCGCTCACATTATGCGACATACGGCTTGTACCAGAATGGCAGAAAAGAGGATAGACGTAAAAGTTCTTCAATATATTATGGGACACGTCCACATAGATGTAACAATGGACGTATATAACCATGTAAGTGAGATGTCCAGAATTGAGAGTGAAATCACAAGGCTGGAAAGCGTAGCAATTAGTTGACACCAAAAATAAAAAAATTGGTGTCAAATCAAGAAAAAGTGATGATTATAAGGAAGAAAAAGTGTTGCAAACTCCGTAAAAAATCAAGGTTTGCAAAAAAATCTCAAAAAATTAGCACTCACCTCTTGACAGTGCTAACAAACAGTGCTATAACATAGGCAAGAACAAAGGAAGGGAACCAAAAGAGAACGAAAGGTTCCTGAAACATCCCGGTTCCAAAGAAACAAGGTAAACAAGCATGAGAGGTCCACAGACCGTGGACGCAGAAAGAAAAGGAGAGATGACTTATGTTAATGCCTAGTATTTTTGGAGAGAATTTATTTGATGACTGGTTTGATGAGTTTCCATTTTATGATATGGATAAAGAAATGAATAATACCGAAAAGAAGCTATACGGTAAGAAAGCCGGAAGGATTATGAAGACCGATATTAAAGAGCAGAAGGATGGATATGAGCTGATGATTGATCTTCCGGGATTTACCAAGGATGAGATTAAGGCTTCTGTTTCCGATGGCTACCTGACCATCAGTGCTGCAAAGGGACTGGATAAGGACGAGAAAGAAAAAGATAGCGGTCACTACATCCGCAGGGAACGTTATGCTGGTGCCTGCCAGAGAAGCTTTTATGTCGGTGAAGATATTGAGCAGGAGGATGTCAAAGCAGAATTTAAGCATGGTATCTTAAAGCTGTTCGTGCCGAAGAAAGAGGCAAAGAAAGCGGTAGAAGAAAACAAATATATTGCGATTGAAGGATAATGAAATATCGAAGGAGCCACACAGCAGGAGTGCTGTGTGGCTCCTTTTTTGTGGCATGAGTATCGATGCTGGCATCGCTCTTGGGATTTTTTGTCATAAATTAACGATAAACATTAAAAATATATTGATAAACATAAAAAGCGAAATTATGATATTAGGTAATTGCGAAACAAGTTCGCAATCCTGATTAAAAATGCGGTAAGAATC
>NZ_QTYW01000021.1:0-55761 GCF_003462365.1 Roseburia sp. TF10-5
TATTAAAAGAAAGGAAACGTGTGATAATTAACTTCCTAATTATCATACAAGAACATAAAATGAAAATAAGAAGTTTATCTGTACTTGTAGCAATGATTTTGCTAATCGGTTGCTATAGCCCTGTTGCGAAAGTTGATGCAGCAGAAAAAAATTATAAAAAAGAATATCAAAAAATTGTAAAAGAATCCTATAAAGAAAATCCAGGTTGTACATATAATCTGATTTATATTAATAAAGATGATATTCCGGAATTGGTAGTGAGTAATCCAAATGATTATACAGTTAGCTTATATACATATTGCAAAGGAAAACTAGGTACTGTGATAGAAAATTGGAGCTATGGTATGGGCGGTGCAATTGTTTATGAATATTTGCCTCATAAAAATGTTATTTGTATACAAGGATGTGATATTGCAGATACGTGGACGGAATCTTATTATAAAATAAATAAAATGGAATTGGTGTCAAAACAGTCATTGACTACCTATAATTTTAAAGACAAAAATCATAATGGGGTGCTGGATCCAGATGAAGCAGACACTTATTCAAGTAAACCAGTTGAATATTATAAAGATGGTCAGAAGATTTCAAAAAAAGAATACAAAAAGATACTTATAAAAGGAAAATATAAGAATATGATAGGTCAGAAAACATATCAGCAAATACTAAAGAAATTAAAATAATATTATAGAAAGTTTTAAAACAATTTGTATTTGATACCAAGTACTTTAGATAAAGGAGTTAGATTTGATAATGAAAATTGGAAAGAAATTAATTACATTAATGTTGGTTTTGGCTATGTTGGTTACTTGCATACCAATGCAACAGGTGAATGCAAAGACAACAGGAGCAAAGGTTGCAGTAACACGTGCAGAGTGGGTATCTGCTTTGTTAAAACAAGCAGATATTAAAACTGGGAAAATTTCAAAATATCACTTTTCAGATACCAAGAAGAATGCAAAGGGAAAGGCTATAGAGACAGCATATGCTCGCGGAATTCTTCCGGTAAAAAAGAAAAGTAAGAAATTTTATCCAAACAAAGCAGCAACACGTGAATTTATGGCGGTTACAGCGATAAGAGCATTAGGTTTTCAGGCGGATAAAGGAACTTCGCCTAAATGCAAGGATAAAAAGATATTAAATTATCCAAGCGAAGACAAAGTGGCATTAAATCAGAAAATCTTGTCTCTTAAGAAAAAGAAATTTCTTCCGAATAAAGCAATCACTAAATCCGAGAAGAAAAATGCTTTGCGTGTAGTCAAAAAGATTCGAAACACAGGAAAGGTTGATTCAAAACATAAAAATGTTGTTAAGTATCAAAAAAATGTAGATAACATTTCCGCTAGCATCCAAACAAATTATACGGTCAAAGAACAAGGAAATCAGTTAGTAGTTTCGGTTTCGAAGAATGAATATACGCAAAATTTACAAACAGGAAAAGTTGTTATTTTTCCAAAAGAAAGTGGAACACAAAATCAGATTGCATTAAAAATCAAGAATATTACCGATACTGGAAATGGAAGGGTGGAGATCACTGGAGAAACACCAGACATTGCCGAAGTGTATCAGAAAATAGATCTTCAAAAGAAAAAGCAGGTTGATATGTCTGCATTTGTTCCAAATGATGATGTGGTTGCTTCTGTTGGAAATTTAAGCAATGGATTAAAAGGAGCAACTGCACAGGTAACTACTTCTGTAGGAAATGGAAAAACACTTGAACTAAAAGAAATGAAACTTGGGGATGCTGGACCCTTTTCTGGAAGTGTGCAATTGCCAGCTCCAAAGATAACTGCTGTTGTTGATGCAGATTTTTCTAATCCGCTGAATCCGATATATCGTGAGATTTCAGTTTCGCTGAGTGAGGATGTTGTAGCTAAGGCTGAATTAAAATTTTCAAGCAAAGGAAAAGGGACTGGTAAAATCTACCTTGGTCATGTATCGGCATATCTTGGAGAAGGGTTTTATGCGGATGTAGTGTTTTACCTGAACATTTCTGCAGATGGGAAAGCGACAATTCAGTACACGCTTTCTAATACCTTGACAGCTTCTTACATAAATGGAGATTTTAGAATGAATGCAAGTTGTAATGGAAGCTGGGATGGAACACAGGCAGAAGTAAATGGACAACTTTTAGGGGAACCGCAGGTAAATCTACGATTCCTTGGATGCTGGTTTGACAATAAATTATATGGAGCTATTGATATTATCGGTGTGCAGGCAGATGCTGGAGCAAAATTAAAAGCAACCGCAACTGTTCATGATAAAAAGCCAAAATTGTGTACAAATTTGGACTTATACAGTTATGTTTCTGTTGGCGTGAATACGGACATGGGAATTGGAAAATGGCTGAAAAATCATACTAAGCTTACACTTACAAAAGTTATTCTGGATAATAATGCAGCGAATCCGTTACGCGGAACGTGGCATTATGAAGATGGAAAAAGGACGGAAGGAGATAAGTGTACTTATAAAAATAAGCAGAGCAAAAATCAACAGAATGAAAAGCAAGAAAATAAAGTTAAACAGAATGAAGAAACAATTGATGAAAAAAGCGCAAAAGACAAAATTGATATAAAACAATATAAAGAGGGAGAGTGGAAAAAGTTATATGTGAAAAAAATGAAAGAATGGGAGAGAGAGGAAATAGAGTGGGAGAAAGAAGGCTCTGTAGAATTATCTGAAAATGTAAAAAACTATTCTCAAGCAACGCTTCTTCGCATTCCTAAAAGCAAAATCCCATTATTAGTATATTATTATAGAAATTCGGTAGTTGTTATTTTTTATGATAAGGATTTGAAAGTGAATTGTTTTGGTGCGAAAACAACAAGCACTAATATGGAATCACGGGAAATAGAATTTTATTATTCGGATAAAAGCGGTAAAGGGATTTTGGATAGCGGACTTCAAAGTGTATATTCATTTGATAAGAATGGAGCAAAACAGCTTTTTAAAGGGCAAATTGTTTTTAATTCTTATTATATATATAGTGGAGCGTCATTATTGAAAAGGGAAGCAGTTACAGAAGATGAGTATTATGCACAAGTTAATAATGTCTTGGGAAAATATGAGTATCAGTCGGTATCGTCAATGGAACTTATATCGGGAAAGCAAATGAAAAAATTGTTATTAAAAAAATAAAGAGGAGAAATTCAGATGAAAAAATATAATAAAGCAGGAGTAATATTATTAATCGCATTATGTTTTCTTTGCTTGAAAACACAGTGTACAGAAATACAGGCAGCAGAGAAATATAAAACAATTAATTTGGCACAGCAAGGAAAGCAAAAAGTTGGAACAACTGAGTTTTATGCAAATTATTCAAATGAAACTGGAAGATGGAATGTATATTGGAAGAAAGGGAAAAAAGAAGGAAAATTTGGATCTGATCAGAATGTGTCTCCAAGTATTTTTACAAACGGAAAAATAGCATATTATGTTGTTGAACAATACGATAGTACCATTAGTAAATGTGTGTTTTACAAAACAGATTTGCAAAATGGAAAAACAAATAAGCTATTTGGTGTGAATAATGAAGAGGACGGAGATATTGTTGGAGTGTATGGAAATAAAATATATTGCACAATAGGAATTGATCCTGGAAATCTTTATTGCTATAATCTAAAAACTCAAAAAAAGAAAAAAGTTATGAATGATGTTACAATAGCTTCTATGTATGGTAAATATTTAGTATGCCAAGGATATGAAGGAGATCCTAGTCCGCAGAAGATTCGTGTTTATAATATGAAAAATAATAATGTAAAAACTTTGTCTAAACAATTAATTACATATCATATTAACGGAAATAAAATATATTATGCAGAGTATATAAAAAATTATAATAAAGCAGATTTTGATGGATCGTATATAGATTATTATTGCAATATTGTTTGCAGTAATTTAGATGGCACAGACAAAAAGATATTGATGAAAAATAGAAGAATAAAAGGGCAAATTGACAAAATTACTTCTTCGTATTTTACATATAGAGATAGTCAAGATTGGAAAAAAGTTAATAAAATAAAATGGTAAAATATGTTGTCATATTATTCTATTTTAAGTGCGGAAATTTCCTTGGGCAGTTTTGGTATATCTGCTTCAAGGAAATTCTTATTATAAAATAGAGAAGCAGAATGGATTGTTTTTATATTTTTTTCTGATACAATAAAAGCATATAATCATGCTGGAGAAAAGTATTCTGGCAGATATAATATGAAAATGGAAATAAAGGAGAGTGGGAAAATGAAATATTTCGAAAAAAATCATTAACAATGAAAGTATCACTCATCGTCTTTATTGTATGTGCGATGATCCTTAGCGTGGGAATGCCACAGGCGGCATATGCGAAAATGCAAATGTAAAAAATCCAGCAAAAGCAAAATTGTCTTTAAATACTACATATAATGGATATGATGTGACTGGAGATGGAAAAGCGGATACCATCAGGATAAGTAGTGTTAGTTTGGAGGCTGACGAGTGGAATGTTGGCTTGAAAGTTGAAATTAATGGGAAAAAAGTTCTATATAAGAAAGACTGCTATTATTATGGAATCGAAGCAAGCCTATGCACATTAAAAAACGGAAAGGTTTATTTGTATCTTTATAATCCAGGAGATGATGGAGATGCGTATTATTGTGGTTTGTATCAGTACAAAAATGGAAAACTAAAATGTGTACTTAATATGAACAAATTCTATGGCTCTGGTAAATTGGGATATCATACAAATGGTGAGGTAAAAGCTGTATCTGGAAATAAAATAACAGTAGGTATTTATCAACAGAATTATGAACTTGGCGGAATTAGTGTGTATTTTGATTACATATATTCCAAAGGAAAACTTGTTCAAAGTAGTAATGTCACAAAAGACTTTGAATGTTGGGCATTAGAAAATAATGGAGGCAAGTTGACCGCTAACTATCATATTACGGTATATACGAAGAAAAATTGTAAGGAAAAGGCCTTTATTTTAAGTGAAGGGGATCAGATAAAAATAAGAAACATTTATTGTAAATCGGGAAAAATGTTATTAAGAGTACAAAAAATTTCTGATAAACAAATAGGATATATTAAATGAATAAAACATTTTCCATTGAAAAAAGGTGCTCCGTTTAAAGAAGTTGTGTATGCAGGATAAGAGATATATAATGAAAAAAACAGCAAAGCAAGTGTAATATTTTAATAGCATTATGTTTCCATAGGTTGGTTGGAAATATCAGCCAGAGTCAATAATAGATCCGTGTCAGTAAGAACTTACTGACACGGACATTTTTACATCAATTTAACAACACATCAATTTCAGAAAAATCAATATACAGACCATCATAAATATTCACTTTAATAGTAGCCTCAAAGAAATATTGAATATTAAGAATATCCTGTTCAAAAAAATTTACGGGAACCGTCCGGCGGTGTGGATCAACAATCCAGTATTCACGTACATCGGCGTTTTTATAGTAGTAAAGTTTGCGGATATAATCGTCCGCAGGATTTCCAGGCGATATAATTTCTATAATAAAATCAGGAGCACCATTGCAGCGTTTTCCATCCAGTTTATTTTTATCACAGATGACTAAGAGATCCGGCTGTACGATGGTTAGAGGCGAATCGTTTAGTTTTACATCAAAAGGGCACAAAAAACGCGGCATGAACCATGTTGTTTTTTGATATAATTGTTGATCGTAGTCGAAAGTTCCACGGAAATGGTCTGGTGTTCATGTGAAGGACTTGCCATATTATAAGGAATGCCTTCAAATACTTCTATATGAGAATCTTCTGGAAGTAATTCGTATTGTTCCAGTGTTGTCAGTTCAGATTGTTTTAAAGCGGACATTAATTCCTCCTGTTTTATCACAGATATTGGCACGGATGAAACGGCACATCTGGAGATGATATGATTATGATATCATGAAGCCCTTTTTTTACAACAAAAGCAAAGAAGCGTTTATTTTTATCGCAGCTTGTGAAAACATCCGGCGGGACATATAAGCAAAAAGATCATTGAAATGTCCAACTTTCAAAAGTTGGCGGGACATATGAGCAAAAAAAATTATTGAAATGTCCCGTTTCAGAAGCTAAGGGGACATATAGACAAAAAGTTCAGCATTATGTCCTGTTTTTGAAAAGTAATGGGACATAGAAGACAAGAAAGAGCGCATATGTCCCAACGAGAGCAAAGAGAGGGACATAGAAGGCAAGAAAAATTGCATATGTCCTCACAATGCCATCGTAACGTTTTGCCCATTTTCTTTAATGATAAAAACTATCGTCTTTTTGGCGAATATTTGACAAATACCCTATGGGGGTATACTATAAGTGTGAAAATAATGCAATAAGGGGATCTATAATGTCGCCGGATATTATAAATTTCTATGCATCATTTGAAACATAATGCAAAAATAAAAATCTTTCAGATATTACAAAAGGAGCAGACACAATGATCAAAACAACCTTAAAAATTGACGGCATGATGTGTGGCATGTGCGAATCTCACATGAATGACGTGATCCGCAAAAATTTTAAAGTAAAAAAAGTGACATCTTCCGCACGGGATGGGGAGACGGTTATCATCAGCGAAGAGCCGATTGATATTCCGTGGGCAAAGAAAGCAATCCATGAAATCGGTTATGAGATGACCGGTAGTTCCAATGAGCCATACGAAAAGAAAGGATTGTTCCACTTCGGGAAAAAATAATAAACGGCTTATTTTTTGTAAAGAACCTGTATACGATAACGAATTGTAACTGTTACTGTTCGCAGAGAAACCTATGAACAGCCGCTTGCAAATGTTTGCAGGTACAGACATAGGGGAGTAGTTTTCAGCTTCGACCTGTGATAAGATAAAATCATTGATACAAAACAAGTATGCAAAAGCACAAGCAGGAGTGTTACAAATGAAAAGGCAAAGCAAATTCTTTGAAGAATTATGGAGGTCACTTCCTTTTCAAAATCAGGTGAGCATGAAATTAGAAATAAAAAAGAGGAAAACAATATGGACGAAAACACAAAAAAGCGCTTAGACCAGCAGTTTGCTTTTATCCGGGAAATTGACAGGGAAAAATTTATTGGGAGACAAACCTATTTATCGGATGGCAGACGAAAGGAAAATGATGCGGAGCATGCCTGGCATATGGCGATCATGACCATGCTGCTCAGTGAGTATGCGAATGAACCGATTGATGTGCTTCATACAATCGGCATGCTTTTAATCCATGATCTGGTGGAGATTGATGCCGGAGATACTTATGCTTATGATGAGGAGGGAAAGAAGACACAGGCTGACCGGGAGAAAAAAGCGGCCGACCGGATTTATGGTCTTCTTCCGGAAGAACAGGGAAAGATGCTGTATGATTTGTGGCTTGAATTTGAGGCGCAGAAGACGCCAGAAGCAAAGTTCGCGCGTGTGATGGATAATCTACAGCCTATGATGTTAAACGCCGCTACAGACGGCAAAGCGTGGGTAGAACATGGGGTGCATCTGGCACAGATTATGAAGCGTAACGAGCATACAGCAGAATATTCTGAAACTTTAATGGAATATGCAAGGGAAATGTTTATACAGCCGAATCTTGACAACGGGCATATCATCGAGGATGAAAAGAAATAGTTCAGGGCTGTAATGCAGAACAAAAGCGTGTGAAAACCAGAAAATTTTCACACGCTTTTCGTCTGCGTTTTTTATGAGATTGTCATGAAATGATTACGCATTTTTCGCATCGTTGTACTTCTTTACATAATTCTTGATACGATCGTATGGATTCAACAGATCGCTGATAGAAGAATCATGATTTAAAGTATCAATGATATATGCAATATATTTACTCATATCGCAGCTGATATAGTACTCACGGGAGAGAAGCTCCGGAGTCTGATAAATCAGGTTTGTGGTTACTACACGGTAAATCAGGCCTTCTTCGTATGCTTTATCGAAAGAAGCAAGTCCGTTTGTGAATAATCCGAACGTAGAAACAACGAAAATACGGTTTGCTTTACGCTTCTTTAATTCACGTGCAGTGTCAATCATGCTTTCGCCGGAGGAAATCATATCATCAATGATCAGTACATCTTTGCCTTCGACGTTGGAGCCTAAGAATTCATGGGCAACGATCGGGTTACGTCCGTCTACGACACGGCTGAAGTCACGTCTCTTGTAAAACATACCCATATCAATGCCAAGTACGTTTGCAAGGTAAATTGCACGGTTGGTGGCACCTTCGTCCGGGCTGATGATCATCAGATGCTCGGCATCAATGGTCAGATCCTTTACGTTCTTTAAGATACCTTTGATGAACTGATAGGAAGGCATTACATTCTCAAAGCCATTCAGAGGAATCGCATTCATAACACGAGGATCGTGAGCATCAAATGTGATGATGTTGTCGATTCCCATATTGTAAAGCTCCTGCAGTGCTAATGGGCAGTCAAGAGATTCACGGGCAGTTCTTCTGTGCTGACGGCTTTCGTATAGGAATGGAAGAATGACAGTGATACGGCGGGCTTTTCCGCCGACTGCAGCAATGACACGCTTTAAATCCGCAAAGTGATCATCTGGAGACATATGATTGGTATGTCCGCAGAGTGAATAGGTCATGCTGTAGTTCGTAACATCTACCATGATATAGAGGTCATAGCCCCGGACAGACTGATTGATAACACATTTCGCTTCTCCGGAACCAAATCGTGGAATATGAGGCTCGATGATGTAGCTCTCTTTGTGATATTCCTTGAAAGCAATATCGTTGTGATGCTCGTGTTCGCGATGCTCTCTCCAGGTGGACAGATAGCTGTCTACTTTTTTTCCTAATTCCATACAGCTTGCAGTCGGAATCAGTCCGAGAGTACCGGTTGGCATGGTTTCCAAAATTCTTTCGTCGTTTGGCATGATTTTCCTCCAGGTTTAAATTAATTGATAAACATATATGCATATAATAGACCCATAACTATGGGGTATTATCTGGAAATGATACGTGTGCGTTTCTGTTTGCGGATATCTTCTTCTGTGAACAGATTGATAAAAGTATAGGAATCTAAAATACGTGAAAATGTTCGTTCAGAATAGGACTCCTTGATCCGTTCCACACTCAGGTTGGTAGAAATAATGGTGGATTTTTGCCGGATCAGCCGTTCATTCACGCACAAAAACAGCTGGGAAGAGGTAAAAGAGTTAATCAGTTCTGTTCCCAGGTCGTCGATGACTAACAAATCGCAGTCGAAAATATTCTGGTGTGTGGCAATTGCATCGGAATCTTTTTCAAACACACCTTTGCTTAATATATCAAATAATTGAAATGCTGTAAAGTAAATTACGGAATATCCGTGGTCAAGAAGTTCTTTGGCAACACAGTTTGTCAGAAAAGTTTTTCCGACACCGGTTTTTCCGTAAAACAGCAGATTTTTTGGCTTGTGATCAAAATCGTCAATAAAATAATGACATTCCCGCACCGCTTTTTGTGCGGTTTCATAAGAAGAAAGTCCTGTCAGCGGATTTTTTTCCTCTTTCGAATAAAAATCGTAGCGGAAATTGTCAAAATTTTCAATACGGAGTATTTGGCGAATGTTGGACTGGGCATAGACGGTATTGATAATTGCCTGTTTAAAACAGTGGCATTTTTTCCCGTCGATATACCCGCTGTCTTTGCAATCCGGACAGGTATAAACCGGATCCAGATAGTCTGCCGGATACCCGCTTGCAGTAAGGAGCTGCTGCCGTTCCAGAGACAGGGCACTTAGTTCCTGCTTTAAGGAGGCCAGTGCATTGGTGTCTCCATCAAGATGCAGACGCGCCTGACGGACGGAAGAAGATGCAACACTTGCATCAATTTCCTTCAGACGGGGAAGCTTTTTTAAAACCTCCGCACGCCGTGTTTCGAGAATATGACGGTTATGCAGTTGGCGCTCATCGTATTCATGCATGATCTCATCATACTGTGCATTGGAAAGCGGCATTTGATTCTCCTTTTATTGCTCAACAGATGATATGGGAGTGATTATGACCGGATCGGAGAGTTTAAAAGCATGGCTTCCAGACTCTTATAGTCATTTTCACGGGATTCAAAGTTATTAAAATTGTTTTTCTTCGGAGAAGCGGCTGCATTTGCTTTCACTGCGGCTCTCTCCTTTTTCTTTTGCTGATGGGTGGCGTCGAGGCGTTTGACATCTTCCAGAGAATGTACTTTGTCGTTATACCAGCTGGTCAGAATAGAATCGGCATAACTGAAACTTGACTGACCGGTACTGGAAATGGTGCGGGCACAGGCTTCCTGGATCAATGACAGATCAAAAGCGTATTCTTTGGTCCATTTGCGGATCATGGCTGTTTCGGAATCGATAAGGTTTCTTCCTGTGATGCCGAAAGCTTTCATGACGGCGTAGTACGCTTTGCTGCGGACGGCGGCTTCACTTTTGGCCTGTTCCACAGAAGTAATTTTTTTCTCATGCCATGCCAGTGCCACTTTATTCAGATAACGAAGATTTGTATGTCCTTTGCTGACGCAATATTCCACCAGATAGACGATCAGTTCGGCAGAAAAGTGAAGATCTTCATGCCAGAATAAGATCGTGTTGATATCATTCTCACTGAATGGATGCCGGATATAGGTTTCCACGACAAAAAGCATTTCCTGAATATCCGGATTTTTCTGAAATTCTGCGATTTCATCCAGCGTATAATGGCGGATCTGCGGTTCCTGTGGCAGATTCACAGGCTGGGAGGCACAAAACGTTTCCCCTGCAGCGGATGCCGGTGTTTCTTTCGGAGAAACAGCAGACGGGGCAGGAGAGGAAGATGCCTCTTCCGTGTCTGTGGAATCTTCTGGAAACGGAAGAAGACCGATTCCGCACAATTTACCGTCGGCGGTTTCCTCCAGAGAGAGGAGTCCTTCTTTCTGCCAGTAACGCAGTGCACGCTGAATGTCCATTTCTGTATTGTTAAATTTGTCAGCAATTTCAGAAATTGTACAATTTGATGCATGAGAATGGATGCACCGTAATAAATATAAATATACCTTAACAAATTCCCCGTTTGCTGACGGCATAAAGCGGTCAATAAACTGGTTGGGAACGATTGTGTCCGTGGCTGGACAATCATTGTGCAGCTGAATGTTTATCATATGTCATAGTACCTTTCTTATTATGCATTTGTGATTATAGCACAATCATTTTCCAAATGGAAGAAGAAAAACACCCGTAAATCCCTGGTAATCTGGGGGATACTGATTGTGAACAACATTGTGGATAAAGTGGATAAGTCCACCAAAACGTACAAATTCAAAACGGAAAGGAGTGGATAAATATAGACAAAAAATCCACACAGAACGAAGAAAGAATCAACGTTTCTATGTGGATAATGTGGATAAGTTATTTTCCAAGGAGGGATTCGCCGATTTCTACGACATTTCCGGCTCCCATGGTTATCAACAGATCTCCGTTCATACAATTTTTTAATAAAAACTTTTCGATCTCTTCAAAAGAAGGAAAATAGTGCGCGTCTTTTCCTTTGGCTGTCAGGCGCTCCAGAATATCTTTCGAGCTTACACCGAAGGTATTCTGTTCGCGGGCAGCAAAGATGTCTGCCAGAACAATGACATCTGCCATGGAAAGTACTTCGGCAAAATCATCCAGAAAAGCTTTGGTGCGGGAGTAGGTGTGTGGCTGGAATACCAGCACCAGACGCTTATGCGGATATTTCTGCGCGGCGGTCAGTGTAGCGCGGATCTCTGTCGGATGATGTGCATAATCGTCAATGATGGTGACACCGTCTACGGTTCCTTTGTACTGGAAACGGCGGTTGGCACCGTGGAAAGCGTCCAGACCTCTGATGATGGCATCTGTGCTGATTCCCATGGTACAGGCAAGGGCGATGGCGGCCATGGCATTTCCGGCATTGTGTCGTCCGGGAACGGCAAGCCTGATTTCACAGATGGCCTCTTTGTTGTGCATGGCGGTAAAAGAAGGACAGGCTTTGTCATCATATGTCAGATTATCTGCATAATATTCACAGGAATCATCAAAACCGTAGGTGATGATCTGCTGTGGAAGTCCGTCGGTCAGTTCCTGATGGTCTGCAATTTCTCCATTGATAATGGTTGCTCCGTCTGCCAGTGTATTGCCGGCAAATTTACGGAAAGAACGACGGATGTCGTTGATATCCTTGAAAAAGTCCAGATGTTCTGCTTCTACATTTAAGATGATGCTGTATTTTGGACGGAAATTCAGGAAACTGTTGGTGTATTCACAGGCCTCCGAAACAAAGATTCCGGAATGACCGACACGCAGGTTTCCTCCGATAGAGGGAAGAATTCCGCCAACAGTGATGGTCGGATCGGATTTCGCAGCAAGAAGAATCTCACTGATCATGGAAGTTGTGGTTGTTTTGCCGTGGGTTCCGGCAACGGCAACGGAATTGTTGTAGTTGTCCATGATCTGTCCAAGCAGTTCTGCACGGGAGAGCATTGGCAGTCCCTGGGATCTGGCCTCTGCAAATTCCGGATTATCCGGATGGATTGCGGCTGTGTAGACAACCAGATCAATGCCGGGAATGATATTTTCAGCACTTTGTCCATAAAAAATCTGAGCACCTTTGGATGCGAGCATGCGGGTAAGATCGGATTCTTTTGCATCGGACCCGGAAATAGTGAAGCCTTTTTCTAGAAGAATTTCAGCGAGTCCGCTCATGCTGATTCCGCCAATTCCGATAAAGTGAATATGAATGGGATCATTAAATTTTAATTTATACATCAGGATTACCTACCTATTTTATAATTTTTTTCTATTATACCACTCTATAACCAAAGGCGCACCCGAAAATATATTGTGCATTTTGCCAAAAAACAACAAAAAAACTCAGCATTTTTGTATAAACTGTTGTACATAAAAGGATAATATGATATACTACGGTAATAGTAAGAAACAAACATAATATTTAGAACAGACGAGGAGTGATGACGTGATTAAGAAAGAAATGATAGCCATGCTTTTAGCAGGCGGTCAGGGCAGCAGACTTGGAGTTCTGACATCGGACGTCGCCAAACCGGCGGTAGCATTTGGCGGCAAGTACAGAATTATCGATTTTCCACTCAGCAATTGTATCAATTCCGGAATTGATACGGTTGGTGTGCTGACGCAGTATCAGCCACTCCGGCTGAACACACATATCGGCATCGGCATTCCGTGGGATCTCGATCGGAATAATGGTGGAGTGACCGTACTTCCACCGTATGAGAGAAGCAATAACAGTGAATGGTATACCGGTACAGCCAATGCCATTTATCAGAATCTGCGCTATATGGAAAGTTATAATCCGGAATATGTTCTGATCCTTTCCGGAGATCATATTTATAAGATGGATTATGAGGTTATGCTGGACTTCCATAAGGCAAATCATGCGGATGTGACGATTGCGACGATGCCTGTTTCCATGGAGGAGGCAAGCCGTTTCGGAATTGTGATTGCGGATGAAAACAAAAAGATTCAGGATTTTGAGGAAAAACCGGAAAAACCGCGGAGTAATCTGGCATCCATGGGAATTTATATTTTCTCCTGGAAAGTATTAAGAGATGCTCTTATCGAATTAAAAGATCAGCAGAGCTGTGATTTCGGAAAGCATATTATTCCGTATTGCTTCAAAAACAACAAGAGGCTTTTTGCATATGAGTTCAACGGTTACTGGAAGGATGTGGGAACACTTGGCTCGTACTGGGAAGCCAATATGGAGCTGATCGATCTGATTCCGGAATTCAATCTTTACGAGGAATTCTGGAAGATTTACACGAAGTGCGATACGATTGAGCCGCAGTACATAGCACCGGGGGCAAAAGTGGAGCGCTGCATTATTGGGGAGGCAGCAGAGATCCATGGAGCGGTGATCAATTCGGTAATCGGACCAAACGTATATATTGGACCGGGGGCTGTCGTGCGGGATTCCATTATTATGAAGGATACCAGTATCGGCAGGGATGTAACGATCGACAAATCCATAATTGCAGAAAACTGCAGAATTGAAGATGGGGTAACATTGGGAATAGGAGAAGCAGCACCAAACAAATTAAACGAGAGTGTTTATTCGTTTGGACTGGTAACGATTGGAGACGATTCTGTTGTTCCGGAGAATGTAAAGGTGGGCAAAAACACTGCCATTTCCGGTGTGACTGTAAAAGAAGATTATCCAGACGGGGTATTGGCAGGCGGCGAAGTAATTATTAAGGCAGGTGACAGAAAATGAAAGCAGTAGGAATTATTTTGGCGGGTGGCAATAACAACCGGATGGGAGAACTGTCCAGAAAACGTGCGATTCCGGCGATGCCGGTCGGCGGAAGTTTCCGCTGCATTGACTTTGTCTTAAGTAATATGAGCAATTCGCATGTACAGACAGTTGCTGTACTCACACAGTATAATTCCCGTTCACTGAATGAACATTTAAGTTCTTCAAAATGGTGGGATTTCGGAAGAAAACAGGGTGGTCTGTATCTGTTTACACCAACCGTTACGGCAGAAAACAGTGACTGGTATCGTGGCACGGCAGATGCCATGTATCAGAATATTGATTTCCTGAAAAACCGTCACGAACCGTATGTGATCATATCCAGCGGTGACTGTGTGTATAAGATGGATTACAATGACCTGCTGGAGTTTCATATCGCAAAGAAAGCAGATATTACCATTGCGTGCAAGGATATGCCGGCGGATGCGGATGTCAGCCGTTTCGGAGTCGTCCGTATGAATGAAGATTCTCGGATCACGGATTTTGAGGAAAAACCGCTGGTGGCACAATCCAATACGATTTCCACAGGAGTGTATATTATCCGGAGAAGACAGCTGATCGAAATTCTCGAAAAATCAGCGGAGGAAAACCGGTTTGATTTTGTTACGGATGTGCTGGTGCGTTACCGCAATGTAAAGCGTGTGTATGGATATAAACTGAATAGTTACTGGAGTAATATTGCAAGTGTAGATGATTACTTCCGTACAAATATGGACTTTTTGAAACCGGATGTGAGAAAGTACTTTTTCCGCGAAGAGCCGAAGATTTATTCGAAAGTGGATGATCTTCCGCCGGCAAAATACAATATGGGATCGGATGTCAGCAACAGTCTGATCGCCAGTGGATGTATTATAAACGGCAGGGTAGAAAATTCTGTTTTGTTTAAGAAAGCGTTTGTAGGAAAAAATTGCGTGATCAAGAATTCGATTATCTTGAATGATGCATATATTGGTGATAATACGCATGTAGAAAACTGCATTGTGGAGAGCCATGGAACGCTTCGGGCAAATACATTTTATTCCGGAGACGATGCTGTCCGGATTGTTGCAGAAAACAACGAAAGATATATGCTCTAGGGAGAGACTAGAAGGGGGATACATATGCAGATTACAGACGTTAGAATTCGCAAAGTGGAAAAAGAAGGCAAGATGAAAGCCGTGGTATCTATCACAATCGATGATGAATTTGTCGTACATGATATCAAAGTGATCGAAGGGGAAAAAGGATTGTTTATCGCGATGCCGAGCAGAAAAGCCGGCGACGGAGATTTCCGGGATATCGCACATCCGATCAATTCCGCGACAAGGGATCAGATTCAGGGATTGATACTGAAAAAGTATGAAGAGGTCTTGCAGGAGAAGGAATAAACGATTAAAATAAGAGAAATGGGACTGTGGAGTAATCCATGGTCCTTTTCTTAATTACAGACTTTTTGAATCCGTAATTGCGAAACTTATGGATGGGCGGCTCCCGTGTGGTGGCTGGGGCTGCTGCTTCCTGTGGCGTGCTCAACATCCAGAATCAAGAATCTGCAGAAAATGACCGCGTGGCTCCTTTGATGATTTGCGTTCGTTCAAGTTTCGACAGCGGCGCGGCTTGTGTCCGTCTGGCAGGGACGCGTCCGAAGGATTTCGTGTCTGCCTTAGCGGAGTGCTTCAAAATACTGTGCCCGCGGGTCGGTTTGCGACCACATTTATGAAAGGACTGTCAAAGTGTTCATAGGGAGACACAACCGGGAGCGGGCGCAATAAAATTTTTGAAGTGCTCCGCTTAGGCAGACTAGAAATTCTGAGCGCATCCCTGCCAGACGGACACAAGCCGCGCCGCTGTCGAAACGTTGCCCGGACACAAAATTAGAGCCACGCAATCATTTTCGCAAATTCTAAGATTCTGTCTGAATCGCACGCCACAGGAAGCAGCAGCCCAGCCACCACACGGGAGCCACCCGGCGGTACCTTTCGTAATTAACGGACAAAAATTCAAATAAAAGGAGAATTGGATACATGTTTTTAATTGCAGGACTTGGAAATCCGGACAAGAAATACGAAAAAACAAGACATAATATTGGATTTGATACCGTCGATGCACTGGCAGAAAAATACAACATCAGCATCACGGAGAAAAAACATAAAGCGCTGTGTGGAAGCGGTGTGATCGAAGGCGTAAAAGTCATCCTGGCCAAACCGCAGACCTATATGAATTTAAGCGGAGAAAGCATCGCAGAAATCGTGAATTTCTATAAGCTTGATCCGGAGAGCGAAATGCTGATTATTTTTGATGACATCTCTTTGGCACCGGGAAATATCCGTGTGCGCAAAAAAGGCAGTGCAGGTGGGCATAATGGAATCAAGAGCATTATTTCAAGTGTGGGAACCTCAAACTTTATGCGAATTAAAGTCGGTGTGGGGGAAAAGCCACAGGGATGGGATCTGGCAGACCATGTGCTTGGCCGTTTTTCCGGGGAGGACCGTGCAAGGGTGGAAGAAGCCATACGGGATGCGGAAGATGCAGCAGTCCTGATGATTCAGGGGGAAGCAGACAAGGCAATGAATGATTTTAATGCAAAAAAGCAGGAGAATACAAAGTAAGTGAAAGCATTTATAGAACCGTTGCAGGAATTGAGCGGATATGAAGATATGACAAAAGCGGCCATGCAGCCGGGACTGGTGACCATCAGTGGCTGTATTGATGCACAGAAGCCACATATGATTTACACGCTTGGAAGGACGCGCAGCCGGCGTCTGATCGTAACGTTTCATGAGCAGAAAGCGAAAGAATTGTATGACGACTATCGTTTTTTTGATCCGTCAGTGGTGTATTATCCGGCAAAGGATGTGCTGTTTTATCAATCGGATATCCGCGGAAACCTTCTTACCGCAGAGCGGATCAGTGCATTGCGGGCAATTCATGAAAACGAACAGGTGACGGTGATCACAACATTTGATGCCCTGATGAATACGATGCCAAGGGATGCACAGGTGTGGGACAGTGTGCTGCATATTGCACAGGGAGATACCCTGGATCTGGATGCACTTGTGGAACAGCTGGTGCGGATGGGATATGAACGGCAGTATCAGGTGGATAATATCGGTCAGTTTGCATTAAGAGGTGGAATTCTTGATATTTTTCCGCTGACGGAAGAAAATCCGGTCCGGATTGAACTGTGGGATGATGAAGTAGATACCCTTCGCACCTTTGATGTGGAAAGTCAGAAATCTATTGAAAATATAGAAAAGCTTGTGGTATATCCGGCATGTGAACTGGTTCTTTCGACCGAAGAGAAAGCAGAAGGTATCCGCAGACTGTTAAAGGAAGCAGAAGCTTTTTCCGATAAATTGCGGAAAGAAATGAAAACCGAGGAAGCCTATCGGGCACTGTCACAGGCAAAAGAACTGGCACAGGAATGGGAAGAATTGTCGGAAACCGCGGGAATGGATGCTTTTTTGTCCTATTTCTGCAGGGAACGGTGGAGCCTTCTGGATTATTTTGATCCGGCAGATACATTTGTGTTTTTCGATGAGCTGAGCCGGAGCGCGGAACGCGGACGGCAGACGGAACTGGAATTTTCGGAGAGCATGAAGCAGCGTCTGGAAATGGGGTATATTCTGCCGGGGCAGATGAACGAACTGTTTGGCTATAAGGAAATCATGGGAAGGCTTGAAAAATATTCCTGCTGTGCGGTTTCCGCACTGGATATCAAGACCTGCGGATTAAAATCCAATGGGCAGTTCGGCATTCATGTAAAGAGCGTAAGCGCATACAATAACAGCTTTGAACTTCTGATCGCAGACCTGAAGAAATACAAAAAAAACGGATACCGTATTATTTTACTTTCCGGTTCCCGCACACGCGCGAAGCGTCTGGCAGAGGATATTTTAAACGAAGGACTCAACTGTTTTTATACGGAAGATTACGATCACGATCTGGTGGCAGGACAGATCATGGTCTGCTACGGAAAAGTGCATCAGGGGTATGAATATCCGATCCTGCAGTTTGCAGTGATTACGGATACGGATATTTTCGGGGAAGAAAAAAAGAAAAAGAAGCGGCACCGTACCTATGAGGGCGAAAAAATCCAGCAGTTTACGGATCTGAGTGTCGGGGATTATGTTGTACATGAAAATCATGGGCTTGGTATCTACAAAGGAATTGAAAAGATAGAAGTTGACCGAAAGGTGAAAGATTACATCAAGATCGAATATGCGGGAGGCTCCAATCTGTATATTCTTGCAACACAGCTTGACCAGATCCAGAAATATGCGGGGAAAGACGCAAGAAAACCAAAACTCAATAAACTTGGAAGCCAGGAGTGGACAAAAACCAAGGGAAAAGTGCGTGGAGCCGTGCGTCAGATCGCACAGGATCTGGTGAAATTATATGCCGAGCGGGAAGAACAGAATGGCTATATGTATGGACCAGATACGGTATGGCAGAGAGAGTTTGAAGAACTGTTCCCGTTTGAAGAGACCGAAGATCAGGTGCTTGCCATTGATGCAACCAAGCGGGATATGGAGAGTCATAAGATTATGGACCGGCTGATCTGCGGGGATGTCGGTTACGGAAAGACGGAGATTGCGATCCGTGCAGCTTTCAAAGCAGTGCAGGAGAATAAACAGGTGGCATACCTTGCGCCGACAACCATTCTTGCCCAGCAGATTTATAATACGTTTTCCCAGAGAATGAAGGATTTCCCTGTCCGGGTGGATCTGTTGTGCCGTTTCCGCACGGCAGCGCAGCAGAAGAAGACCATCAGTGATCTGAAAAAAGGACAGGTGGATATTATTGTGGGAACACACCGGATTCTGTCAAAAGATGTGCAGTTTAAAGATCTTGGGCTTCTTGTCGTGGACGAGGAACAACGGTTTGGTGTGGCTCACAAAGAAAAAATCAAACAGTTAAAGACCAATGTGGATGTGCTGACACTTACTGCCACACCGATTCCGCGGACACTTCACATGAGCCTGATCGGAATCCGGGATATGAGCGTTTTAGAGGAACCGCCGATGGACCGTGTCCCTATTCAGACGTATGTCATGGAATATAATGAGGAACTGGTCCGGGAGGCAATCACGCGGGAACTTGCCCGTGGCGGACAGGTATATTATGTGTATAACAAAGTAAGGGATATTGATGAAGTGACGTCACGCATTCAGGAGCTGGTGCCGGAGGCAAATGTGGCATTTGCTCATGGACAGATGAGAGAAAACCAGCTGGAGGATATCATGTACCGGTTTATCAATGGAGACATTGATGTACTGGTATCAACGACAATCATAGAGACGGGACTGGATATCTCAAATGTCAATACCATGATCATTCATGACGCGGATAATATGGGGCTTTCCCAGCTGTATCAGCTGCGCGGGCGGGTCGGCAGATCCAATCGTACGGCGTATGCGTTTCTTATGTACCGCAGAAACAAAATGCTCAAAGAGGTGGCGGAAAAACGACTGGCTGCCATCCGGGAGTATTCGGATCTGGGCAGCGGATTTAAGATTGCCATGCGGGACCTGGAGATCCGGGGAGCCGGAAATCTGCTGGGAGCCGAACAGAGCGGTCACATGGAGGCGGTTGGATATGATCTGTACTGCAAGATGCTTCACGAAGCGGTGAAAGAAGCCCGGGGAGAAGCACCGGCCGAACAGTTTGAGACTTCCGTTGATATCCGGACGGATGCATTTATTCCGTCCACATATATTGCAAATGAGTCGCAGAAACTGGATATGTATAAGCGGATCGCCGGAATTGAAACGGATGAGGAAGCGGAGGAAATGCTCGAAGAACTGATTGACCGTTTTGGAGAGCCTCCGAAGTCCGTGCAGAATCTGCTGACAATTGCCAGACTCAAAGCGGTTGCCCACAGTGTATATATTAAGGAAATTGTTCAAAGAGAAGATCTGTTAAAAATCCTAATGTACGAAAAAGCAAAGATTCATGCACAGCGTATTCCGGAGCTGGTAAAAACATTTGCTCCATCACTGAAATTTGCGGCAGATCCGAAGGGACCGTACTTCACTTACCGTCTGGGAGCAAATTCAAGGGAAAAGAACAGGGAAATTCTGGAAGTTCTCAGGCAATTATTGGAACAAATGCACGTTTTTTTGTGTGCGGAGCCGTAAAAGTGCTTGCCTGATGTAGGGAAAAGAATTATAATACTCTGGTATATAGGTGAAAAGAAACTCCCGGGAGGAACTATGAAAGCAAAAAAAGTTACAGCGATTATTTTAGCTGGTGCAATCTGCGCAGCAGCTTTTACCGGATGTGGTATAAATACAGGTGCGACGGCAGCAAGCATGAAAAATCAGACCGTCACGATGGGCATGGCAAACTTTACATGCCGTTATCAGCAGGCAAATGTAGAAGATTATTATAAGAGCATGATGGGGGCCAAAAGCAGCAGTGAGCTCTGGAGCAAGGATTTATATGGAAACGGAACAACCATGGAAGACACCATGAAAGATTCCGTTATGGAACAGCTTCATGAGATGTATACGTTACAGGCACATATGAAAGACTATGATGTGAGTGTGACAAAAGACGAAAAGGCAGCAATCAAAAAAGCTGCACAGCAGTTTATCAGCGATAATTCTTCCGAGGCACTCAAGGAGATGACTGCAGACGAAGATACCGTGGAGGAACTGCTTACGCTCTACACCATCCGCAGCAAGATGCAGAAAGCCATCGAGGCAGAAGCAGATACCAATGTGACGGATGAAGAGGCAAATGAGCGCGGTTATACGATGATGACTATTTCTACAACTTCCCATCAGAATGACAGCGGAAATACCGTAGAATATACCGATGATGAGAAAAAGCAGCTGAAGGAGACCGCAAACAAAATCGAAGATGCGGTAAAGAATGGAAAAACTCTCGAAGATGCTGCAAAGGATGAGGATCAGCAGACCACTACCGGTGCGTATGCATCCGATGATTCCACATTGGATACATCTGTGAAAAAGGCATTGGATGATTTGAAAGAAGGAGAAACTTCCGATGTGATTGAAACAGACAGTGCATTATATATTGTTCGTCTGGACAGTGAAACAGACAAAGACGCTACAGAAAAAAATCGTCAGAATATTATTGACAAACGTAAAAGTGACCACTACAATGAAGTGCTGGAGGGCTGGCAGAAAAAAGACGGCTGGAAGGTCAATAAAAAGAATGTTGCAAAGATTTCATTTAAGAATTCCCTGACACAGCAGGACCCGAATGCCTCTACAGAGACACAGACTTCCACAGAAACACAGAATGCAGAGAGTACACAGTAATGCAAAAAGATAACATTGTGTTAATTGGAATGCCGGGGGTGGGTAAGAGCACCGTCGGCGTTATCCTTGCTAAGGTGCTGGGATATCAGTTTATAGATGCAGATTTAGTCATTCAGGAGCAGGAGAAGCGCCTGCTTCGTGAGATCATTGCAGAAGAGGGAACCGAAGGGTTCATTCAGGTAGAAAACCGTGTGAATGCGACACTTGAGGCACATCATGCAATTATTGCAACCGGAGGCAGTGTCGTCTACGGAAAAGAAGCTATGGAGCATCTGCAGGAAATCGGAACAGTTATATATCTTGAGGTGGCATATCCGGAGCTGGAAAAGCGTCTGGAAGATATCAAAGGCAGGGGTGTTGTTTTAAGAGACGGACAGACGTTATATGATCTGTATCTGGAGCGCACGCCGCTGTATGAAAAATATGCGGATATCCGGATTTCGGAGACGGGGCTGGATATCGAACAGACCGTTGAACAGATTGTGGATGGTATCACAAATTTACACTAGATGAATAGGATAGATAGTAGGGTAGCGTACTATACGAAATAGGGCGTTTATTGAGGTGAGATATGGAACAATATGTAATCAAAGGCGGAAATCCGCTGAATGGTGAGGTAGAAATCGGCGGGGCAAAGAATGCGGCACTGGCAATTCTTGCAGCTGCGATCATGACGGATGAAACGGTTACAATCGAAAATTTGCCGAACGTGAGAGATATTAATGTATTATTGCAGGCGATTGCAGAGATCGGTGCAATGGTAGACCGTATTGATGCACATACCGTAAAGATCAACGGTTCATTTATCAAAGACGTGACGGTGGACAATGAATTTATCCGTAGAATCCGTGCGTCCTATTATTTGATCGGTGCACTTCTTGGAAAATACAAAAAGGCGGAAGTGGCTCTTCCGGGCGGATGCGATATCGGAAGCAGACCGATTGATCTGCATATCAAAGGATTTCGTGCAATGGGAGCAGAAGTGGATATTGCACATGGTCTTGTTATTGCAGAGGCAGAAAAATTAAACGGAACACATATTTATCTGGATAAAGTATCGGTTGGAGCAACGATCAATATTATGATGGCAGCATCCATGGCAGAAGGAAAAACCGTAATTGAAAATGCAGCAAAAGAGCCTCATGTGGTAGACGTGGCAAATTTCTTAAACAGTATGGGTGCGAATATCCGTGGTGCAGGAACGGATGTTATCCGTATTGTCGGTGTGGAGAAGCTGCATAAGACAGAGTATTCGGTTATCCCGGATCAGATAGAGGCAGGAACCTTTATGTTTGCGGCAGCGGCAGCAGGGGGAGATGTGCTGGTAAAGGATGTTATTCCGAAACATCTGGAAGCAACAACCGCCAAACTTGTGGAGGCAGGATGCAAAGTTGAGGAGTTCGATGATGCGGTTCGGATTATTTCGGATGGAAAACTGCATCACACACAGGTGACAACACTTCCGTATCCGGGATTCCCGACAGATATGCAGCCACAGATGGCAGTAATTCTGGGAATTGCAGAGGGAACCAGTACAGTTACGGAGAGCATTTTTGAAAACCGTTTCAAATATGTGGATGAACTGACGCGTATGGGAGCCAATATCAAGGTAGAGAGCAATATTGCCATTATCAATGGAGTGACCCGTTATACAGGTGCCAGGGTGAATGCGCCGGATCTGCGTGCGGGAGCAGCGCTGGTGATTGCCGGTCTGGTGGCAGAGGGAATTACGGTGATTGATGATATTTATTTTATCGAGCGTGGATACGAAGAATTTGATCAGAAGCTGCGCGGCATTGGGGCACAGATTGAAAAGGTATCGGATGAAAAAGAAATTCAGAAGTTTATTCTGAAAGTTTCATAAATAAAAAGAACGGGTAAAAAAGGGAGTGTGAAAAACATTGGTATGTTTTCACACTCCCTTTTCATTTGAAAAATTTATAAAACCGCTTTGATATAGAGGTCGCGGCTAGCGGTGGAAAGATCCAGACAGGATTTATCATCAAACTGGACAATCGGACGGGACAGTGCATTCTGATTTAACATGACAATGGTACATCCCCTTCCGTCACTTAAGATGACGCGGTTACTCTGGTAAGTGCTGGCAATCTGCTTTAAGAAAACCAGAATATATTTTGTATGGTATTTCTGGAAACCATCTTCTTCAAATTTACTGATCACTTCGAACGGACACAACGGAGAGCGATAGGAACGTGCCGCTGTCATGGCATCGTACACATCGGCAATTGCAACGATCATTGCAAAATTGTCAATGTAATCTTCCGTCAATCCGGTCGGATAGCCGCTTCCATCACAGCGCTCGTGATGCATCAGGGCAGCTTTTTTGATACGGGAATCCAGATCCGGCTGACGTTTTAAAATCTCGTATCCGAGTGCCGGGTGCTGTTTGATTTTTGCAAACTCCTCATCGGTCAGAGATCCCGGCTTATTTAAGATATCGGAAGGAATCAGCAGTTTTCCGATATCGTGCATCAGTCCGGCAAGCGTAAGAATGTCCAGATCGTGACGTTCAAAACGCAGCCAGCGGCCGATCATTCGTGAAATGAGTGCAACGTTGAGACTGTGCGCATAAACCGAATCGGCCACAGTACGCATGTTGTAAAGCATATCAAACATTTCAACGATGGTGTTGCGGGACTGGAACAGATCTGCGACACTGCCCAGAAGTTTTTGCGAGTCAATCGGTTTGTTATCCTTGATGGCTGCGGTATACATCTGTTTCATCAGCTCAATTGCCTGAACATACTCAATCTGGAACGTGCGGAATTCACTGGAACCGGCGACTTTCTGTGAGTGTGTTTTGCTTTCCTGGGCGTATGTTTTTGCTTCTTTTACAGGCTTTGGAGCCTCCTCCTGCGGAGCAGGTTCTTCGCCCTCAATTTCTGCATATTCCACACGGTACAGTTTCATGCGGTTGATCAGCTGACGGGTTACAGCAGAACCGGCGGGAGCCAACGGCTGTCCAAGCGGTGTGATCACAGGCTGTGCAAGGATGGCACCTTCCTGTAGTTGTTTTGTCTCAATTTTTATCATTTTTTATCTCTCCGTATGTAACGTATATACAAAAGTATAGAATTATTTCACGCAAAAGTCAATCTTTTAGGGCTTGACAGATGAAAGAAACTGGAGTATGGTAGCACTTGGATATTTCAAATTTAATATTGTAAGCTTTCTCTTATTCAGAGTGATGGAGATACATAGGATCTGTGAAGTCACGGCAACCCCTGTTTTGGAAGGTGCCAACCTGAGCGAGTTAATCGAACAATAAGGGGATTTGATTATCTTTAGATCAATCCGCTGCGAGGCGGTTTTTTTTATTTCTGTATAAAACAAGAGAGGAGAAACAAAAAGCAATGGAAAAATTATTATTCACATCAGAGTCCGTTACAGAAGGACATCCTGACAAAATGTGTGATGCGATTTCAGATGCCATTCTGGATGCATGCATGGAGCAGGACCCGATGAGCCGTGTAGCCTGTGAGGCAGCAAGCTGTACCGGTTTCGTACTTGTTACAGGAGAAATTACAACAAAGGCAACTCTTGATATTCCTGCAATTGTAAGAAAGACTGTAAACGAGATCGGATACAACGATGCAAAGACCGGTTTTGACGGACATACCTGTGCGGTTATGGTAGCTTTAGATCAGCAGTCCGCAGATATTGCCATGGGTGTTGACAAGGCACTTGAGGCAAAAGAGGGCGAGCTGACAGATGATCTGGATACCGGCGCCGGAGATCAGGGAATGATGTTTGGATATGCAACCAATGAGACACCGGAATTTATGCCATATCCGATTTCGCTGGCACACAAGCTGGCATTACAGCTTACAAAGGTTCGTAAAGACGGAACACTTACCTACCTTCGTCCGGATGGAAAGACACAGGTTTCTGTAGAGTATGATGAAGCAGGAAAGCCAAAGAGACTTGAGGCAGTTGTTTTATCTACCCAGCATGATGAGGACGTTACCCAGGAACAGATCCATGAGGATATTAAGAAATATGTCTTTGATCCGATCCTTCCAAAGGAGCTGATCGATGGAGATACCAAATTCTTTATCAATCCGACCGGACGTTTCGTAATCGGCGGACCACACGGAGATGCAGGTCTGACCGGTCGTAAGATCATCGTTGATACCTATGGTGGATATGCACGTCACGGCGGCGGAGCTTTTTCCGGAAAAGACTGCACAAAGGTTGACCGTTCCGCAGCATATGCTGCACGTTATGTTGCAAAGAACATTGTTGCAGCAGGTCTTGCTGATAAGTGTGAGATTCAGTTATCTTACGCCATCGGTGTTGCACAGCCTACTTCTGTCATGGTTGATACATTCGGTACAGGAAAGATCGCAGATGATGAGCTGGTAAAGATTGTACGTGAGAACTTTGATCTTCGTCCGGCAGGAATTATCAAGATGCTGGATCTGCGCCGTCCGATTTACCGTCAGACAGCTGCTTATGGTCACTTCGGACGCAATGACTTAAATCTCCCATGGGAGGCAACAAACAAGGCAGAGGCTTTAAAGAAGTACCTTTAATTTATGAAAAGTTTACATAATTTTTTATAAAAGAATGATATAATAAGACACAGAGTTTGTTCTGTGTCTTATTTTTTTACAGGGAAGGAATACGAATGAAGATAAAAACCAAACTGATCATTTCGTTCTGTATTATTATCTTTGTGCCATCGATCCTGGCGATTGCCACGATCAGCGCCTATTGTAATTTTCAGTCGCATGTGATTGAGCAGACGTATGGAATTAAGAATGCGGATGCCTATAGTATTATCAATTCTGTACCGATGTTAAACCGTTATACTGCACCGGATTTTGAAAAGATCAAAAAGACCATAAAGTTATCTCCTTCAAAAATGGAGGACGTTTCGTATCTTAGTGAGATCAATGAGAGCCTGGAACAGAAATATTCCTATCTGGTGGTAAGAATCGGGGAGAATATTTCTTTCAATGGGGGAAGTGATAATGAAAAGATTCTTTCGGAACTTCCGGTATATGGGGCAAACAGTTCGAAACAGGGAGTGGACAAATATATCGACCGGGACGATGAAATTCTGGTAAAACAGGCAGATTTTAAGCTGGATTCGGGAGAAAAATGTACGGCGTATATAGTCACGTCTTTTGATGCTACCGGGCAGGAGATCCGCCAGTTTATTTTATGGGGGATTATCTGTGTGGTAATCATTCTGTTACTGACAGCGATCATGATGATTGTGTGGATCTACCGGAGCATGATTACACCGATCCAGAAACTGCGCGTTGCGGCAGAAAATATCAAAGAAGGAAATCTCGATTTTGCGTTGGATACCGGAGGCGACGATGAGATCGGGGAACTTTGCACGACCTTTGAACAGATGCGTCAGCGCTTAAAAGATAATGCAGAGGAAAAACTAAGCAACGAAAAAGAAAACCGCACGCTGATCAGCAACATTGCCCATGACCTGAAAACACCGATTACGGCGGTAAAGGGCTATTCGGAAGGCATCATGGATGGAGTAGCCAATACGCCGGAGAAATTAGATAAGTATATCCGTACCATTTACAATAAAGCAAATGAGATGGATACACTGATCAATGAACTGACACTGTATTCCAAGATCGACACCAACCGTATTCCATATGATTTTGCAAAGCTGAACGTTGCCGCATATTTTAAGGATTGTGTGGAAGAAATCGGACTGGATCTGGAGGCAAAGGGGATTGCCCTGTCCTATTTTAATTATGCAACACCGGATACCCAGATTATTGCAGATCCGGAGCAGCTGCGCAGAGTAATCAATAATATTATAGGAAATTCCGTAAAATATATGAATAAAACGGAAAAATTCATCAACATCCGGATTAAGGATGTCGGGGATTTTATTCAGGTAGAAATCGAAGACAATGGAAGGGGAATCGCCCAGAAAGATCTGCCATATATTTTTGACCGGTTCTATCGGACAGATGCTTCGAGAAATTCGGCAACCGGTGGCAGCGGAATCGGACTTTCCATTGTAAAAAAGATCATAGAGGATCATGGAGGGAAAATCTGGGCAACCAGCAAAGAAGATTCCGGCACCACCATGTACTTTGTAATACGCAAATATCAGGAGGTAACAGCAAATGAGCAGAATACTGATCGTTGAAGATGAAGTGGCTATTGCAGATCTGGAGAAAGATTATCTGGAACTGAGTGGCTTTGAAGTGGAAATTGAAAATGACGGAACCAAAGGACTCGAAAGAGCCCTGCATGAGGAGTTTGATCTGTTTATCTTAGATCTCATGCTTCCGGGAGTGGATGGATTTGAAATCTGTAAAAAGATCCGTGAGACAAAGAACACACCAATCCTTATGGTTTCTGCAAAAAAGGATGATATTGACAAGATTCGCGGGCTCGGACTGGGGGCAGACGATTATGTGACAAAACCATTTTCCCCGAGTGAACTTGTAGCCCGTGTGAAGGCACATCTGGCACGGTATGAGCGACTGATCGGCAGCAATATGCCACAAAATGATATCATTGAGATCCGGGGCATTAAAATAGACAAGACGGCGCGCCGGGTATGGGTCAATGGAGAAGAGAAACAGTTTACGACAAAAGAGTTTGATTTGTTGACTTTTTTGGCAGAGAATCCAAATCATGTATTTACAAAAGAGGAATTGTTCCGTAAAATATGGGATATGGAATCTATCGGTGATATTGCAACGGTTACCGTACACATCAAAAAGATTCGAGAGAAGATTGAGATGAATACGAACAAGCCGCAGTACATCGAGACCATCTGGGGAGTCGGATATCGGTTTAAATTATAAACGGTCTGCCTCCTGAAACTATGATTAAGGGGGCTGTTATGAACGAACACAAAAAACATGGCAGCAGTTTCTCCAGCAAAATGGGCTTTATTCTTGCCGCTGCGGGATCTGCTGTCGGACTTGGAAATCTGTGGAGGTTTCCTTACCTTGCCGCAAAATACGGTGGAGGTTCTTTTTTACTGATCTATGTGATCCTTGCGGTTACGTTTGGATTTGCACTTATGATCACAGAAATTGCACTGGGCAGAAAAACCGGGAAAAGTGCACTGTATGCATTCAGCACACTGCATGAAAAGTGCGGTTTTATTGGAATTCTTGCCAGCATTGTGCCGATTATCATTCTTCCGTATTACTGTGTGATCGGTGGATGGGTCATCAAATTTGCATGGGCATTTCTTACAGGAAGCGGAAATGCAGCGGCAGCAGATGATTATTTTTCAAATTTTATTGCAAAGACCGGGGAACCGGTGATGTGGCTGGTAATTTTTATTCTTGCCACTTCGGTTGTGATTCTGCTTGGCGTAAATAAAGGAATTGAAAATATCAGTAAAGTGCTGATGCCGCTTCTGGTAGTCCTTTCCGTTATTATTGCGGTATTTGTTGTGACCCGTCCGGGAGCAGGGGCAGGAATTGTCTACTACTTAAAGCCGGATCTTTCCAAGATCAGTGCGAATGCTTTCCTGGCGGCACTGGGACAGCTGTTTTATTCCATGTCGCTGGCGATGGGCATTATGATTACATATGGCTCCTATATGAAGAAAAATGAGGATATAGAGAGCAGTGTGCGGAATATCGAAATCTTTGATACCGGAATTGCATTTCTGGCAGGACTGATGATTGTACCGTCCGTGTTTGTGTTTTCCGGTGGAGATCAGGTATCGCTGAAGGCAGGACCGACACTAATGTTTATTACACTGCCAAAAGTGTTTGACAGTATGGCGGGAGGACACCTGATCGGAACGGTATTTTTTGTGCTGGTATTGTTTGCTGCACTGACATCGTCCATTTCCCTGATGGAGACAGTGGTTTCCATTTTCGTGGATAAGACAAAAAAAAGCCGTAAATTTATTACGGTCTGTGTAACCGTTTATACGGTGTTGATGGCAATTCCGTCTTCTCTTGGATTTGGAATCTGGAGTGGGTTTTCCATTCACGGAATGAGTATTCTGGATTTCTTCGATTTTATATCCAACAGTGTCCTTATGCCGATTGTGGCATTCCTGACCTGTGTATTTGTCGGTTTTATTGTGAAACCAGAGACGATTATGGATGAAGTGGAATCTTCCACACAGAAATTTAAGAGTAAGAAACTGTATATTGTATTGATCAAGTATGTTGCACCGATACTGGTACTGCTGATTTTATTCAGTTCGGTATTAAATGCACTTGGAATCATTACTTTGTAACGGACAACAGAAAAGAAGAAACAAAAAACCCTATGCATAATGCATAGGGTTTTTAGATAAATATATGTTTGTTCTGTTCAATTGTATTCGGACTTGCTAGGCAGTTCCGGAGTTTAACCTCTCCGGCAGGGGTGTGAGCACACGACGGATACCGGAACCCTCCGCAGGAATTCCTGATCCAAATAGTCCGCATCTGCTGTACTGCCTTTTCAACAGGCAGCATGTCATGTTGTGAAAACAAATCCCTGCGCTGGACAATCGCGCTTGCTGTAAAAAACAGATCAATGAAATCTATGACATACTGAGCTGTAATACTGACAGTTCAGAGAATAAAGCCTACTTGTTTATGCGTGCGGTACTCTCACCGCCTGAGCCTGATGGTCAAATATTGTACCGTCCTTATATGGACTCATATAAGCGTACCCCGAAAACCGAAGTTTGTCAAGTGTTATTCGCTTTTCATGACCATTATACGCTATGTTTGCCGGGAAATCAATTGTGGAAATTCGAGAAATACAAAAAGTTGTGTCAAAAGAGGGAAAAACGGCTCAAAGATTGCAAGAAAATGGTCGATATAGTATAATAAAGTATAAAAAAGTAAAGGCAAGGAAAACCATGATCGATATTCACTGTCACCTTCTGTACGGAGTAGACGACGGAGCAAAAACAATAGAAGAATCTGTGGCGATGCTTGAGGCAGCAAAAGAGCAGGGCATTTCTGCAATGATCCTGACACCGCATTACCGGCACGGCATGTTTGCTTATCCGAAGGAAGAAATTGAAGAACATTTCCGTATTCTGGAGCCGTATGCACAGAAACTTGGAATTTATCTTGCACTGGGCACCGAATACCATGTGAACAGTCATATTGTCGAGGCACTTGACAGTGGCAGATGCCGGACAATGGCCGGCTCGCGGTATGTGTTGTGTGAGTATTCGCACGACAGTGAATATGCCTATATTTACCAGATGACGCAGAAACTGGTTCTGCACGGATATATTCCGGTATTTGCACATGTGGAGCGGTATGGAGCACTTGCAGATTTACAGCTGGCAGAGGAGCTGCGCAATCTTGGGGCATGGATTACGGTGAATGCGGATGCGGTACTCGGACTTGAGGGTATGGGTCCAAAGAAATACTGTAAAAAGATGCTGAAGGCAGAATGTGTGGATGCGATTGCATCGGACAGCCATGGAATAAAAAACCGTGCCAATCATATGGGAAAATGTTATGAGCTGATCGAAAAAAAATTTGGCAGGGAATATGCGGATCAGCTTTTGGTGAATCATCCGGCAAAGATTCTGACCGGAGAAATGAAATAGTAAGTAATGGAGCATTGATATGGAACAGCAGTTACAACAGGAACGTATTGTAATTGAAAATGATGATGAAATTGAAATTGATCTGAAAGATCTCGTTTTAGAGATCCTTTCTTTCTGGAAATGGGTGTTGTTTGCACTGATTATCGGAGCCGTGACCGCATATTGTATCAGCAGGTTTGTAATGGTGCCGCAGTATGAGTCAACATCCCAGTTTTATGTATTGTCCAAAAGCATGTCGATTACAAGTCTTGCGGATATACAGACAGGTACAAGTCTGACAAACGATTATATGGTTATCGTAGAGGGGCGTCCCGTGCTTGAGCAGGTAATTGAGAATCTCGGACTGGACGAGACCTACAGTTCCCTGAAGAAAAAAGTTACCCTGAATAATCCTTCCAACTCGCGAATCCTCGAGATTACGGTGCGCGATGCAAACCCATCCATGGCAAAAAAGATTGCGGATGAGATTGCGCGTGTCAGTGTGGCCTTTATCCAACAGAAAATGGATCAGGATGCACCGAATATCATTCAAAAGGGATATTCCGACGGAGAACCGGTCAGCCCGAATACCATGAAAAATACGGCGGTCGGAGGAATACTTGGCATGTTTTTGGCGATTGCGGTTATTGTGGTGGCTTATCTGTTCAATGATACGATTATGAATGCAGATGATGTACAAAGGAAGCTGGGGCTGAATGTTCTTGGTACGCTTCCTTTGGAAGAAGCCGAATACGATGGGGAAAAAGAGCGCAAGGTAAGAGAAGGAAGAAAAAGAAATGAAAGCGGTAACATTTGAGAATCTGAAAAAACTAAATTATACGATGAAAGAATCACTCCGGGCATTAAAAACCAATATCCAGTTCTGCGGAGATGATATCTGCACCATCGTTGTGACGTCTGCCATGCCAAACGAAGGGAAAAGTACCGTGACGATGGATCTGGCACGTTCTTTTTCGGAATCCGGCAAACGTGTATTGCTGATCGATACCGATATGCGTAAATCCGTATACGTGGGACGATTACGGGCAGTGGCTTCGGATGGAAGAGAAATCTACGGATTATCCCATTTTCTGTCCGGACAGAAAAAACTCGAAGACGTACTTTATGGTACAACGATTCCGGGCCTGTTTATGATTTTTGCCGGTCCGTCAGTACCAAACCCGACAGAAATCCTGGAAAAAAAGTATTTTACTGAGTTGCTTAATTTTGCAAAAGAACATTTTGATTATGTATTGCTGGATTGTGCGCCGATCGGAGCTGCAATCGACGCAGCAGTGATCGCAAAACACTGTGATGGTGCGATTCTTGTTATTGCCCAGGGCATGGCAAGCGGACGTCTGATCCAGACCGTTAAAAAGCAGATGGAAGCTTCCGGAGTGAGGGTACTTGGTGCGGTACTGAACAAAGTACGGATGAAGAAGAGCGGCTATGAGGGTGGCTACTATGGCGGCTATTATGGCAGCTATTATGGAAATTACGGAGAACATCATGAGAAGAATGCGTGAACCATCGACAAAACTTCATAATGCATTGTATTTTATGTCCGGAATGATGGTGGTGATTCTTGCACTTGTGATTGTGGCAGGGGTCAAAACGAAGGCGGAAAATGCCGGCTTCCACATTACGGATGATACAGAAAATTCTTATGAGCAGCAGGTTGCGGGGCAGACAGATACCACACAGGATTCCGGCCAGGAAAAGTGGCAGGAGGGTGTAGTTGCTTATCAGGGAAAAGAGTATCTGTATAATACAGATATCAAAACCTACCTCATGATGGGGGTTGATATCAATGGTCCGGTACAGCAAAGCAGCGATTATACCCAGGGCGGGCAGTCCGATGCACTGTTTCTTCTTGTTGTAAACAATAAAACAGAGCAGCTGCAGGTCATTTCCATCAATCGAAACACGATGGCAGATATCGAATTGTGTGATGAAGAAGGTATTGATATGGGACCGCTTAAAACGCAGATCTGTCTGCAGCATGCATTCGGGGACGGTAAGCGCCTCAGCTGCAGCAAAACCGTGGATGCGGTTTCCGGTCTGTTTCAAAATATTCCGATCAGCGGTTATCTTGCGATGAATATGGGGGGAATCCCACAGATGAATGATGCTGTAGGGGGCGTGGAAGTGACTGTACTGCAGGATATTTCGTTTCCCAAAGCCGGTGTGGATTTGAAAAAAGGGAAAAAAGTAACCCTGGATGGGACGCAGGCTTATTATTACCTGCATGGAAGGGATACCGAAGAGTATGACAGTGCAACAAAGCGTCTGCAGCGCGAAGAACAGTATATTGTTGCCTATATGGATAAATTAAAAAAAGTATCCACAGAAAACCCGGATCAGGTGACAGAAATTTACAATTCTGTTTCCGATTATCTGGTAACCAGTGTGGATTTCACAAGTATGATTGAGCAGCTGATGAATTACAGTTTTTCGGAAGACCAGATGTATACGGTTCCCGGAAAAACGGTGGAAGGAAAACCGATTGACGGGAAACGGTATGAGGAGTACCATGTCGATGAAGATGCCATGGAAGAACTCATTATGAAGGTGTTTTATACACCCGTACAATAAGGTATCCAGTGCGCGCGCACTTGATATAGATAGAGTTACATGCAGTTTATATTACGTGGAAAGGAGGTAGATTGCGATGAAAAAGAAAATTTTCACAGGAGTTGTGACAGCTATGATGCTGGTATTTACAATGGGCACAACCGTGTTTGCAGATCCATCACCAACAAGTGATACGGCACTGGTTCAAAGAACCTATGAGCTGAATAAGGCAACAACCGTTGAAAGCAGCGGTTATAATGCAAACAATGAGCTTATCACGGTTTCTTTCAAGGATGTGGACAAAGATGTTTACCGCGAGGGAAACCGTCAGGCAAATGCTGTGGCAAGTGCACAGAATGGAAGTGCAACCGTCATGGCCATGTCTGATATCAGTGTTCCGTCTGCAACGAATACATCCAAAGGAATCAAAGTAACGATTTGTGCAAGTGGAATTAAGGCTGGAGACAATGTTTATGTATTACATAAATTAAAAAGCGGAAGCTGGCAGACGGTAAAGCCGGACAGCGTTTCCAATGGCAAAGTTACGGTTACATTGTATTCATTTTCACCGGTTATAGTTGTAAGGTACAGTTCAAATGTGAACCCTGCCGTTACAACAGATCCGTCAAAGGATGAAAATTCTCAGGGATCAAATACAAATTCCAATGTAAATGACAATTCCAACAGCAGCAGCCAGACAAACAGTAATAGCCAGACAAACAACAACTCACAGACAAATAACCAGTACAATCCGGTTAGTGTAAATCAGAATGTGACAGTAAACTATCCACAGTCTTATGACGATGGAGAGGACAGTTTCGAGGATGATTATGACGACGGTTATACAGATGGTTATACCGATGGAAAGAATTCCGTACGGAATACTTCCACAAAGAGTTCTTCTGCCCGTGTCAATGGCAAAAGTGGAGCAGGAAGTCAGAAAGGAACATCAGCTTCCGGATCTGTTTCCTATAAGACATCTCCAAAAACCGGGGCAGCGATTCCGGCACTTCCGTTCGTTGCAGTATTTGCGGCAGCAGGTATTGTTGTATGCGGAAGAAAAGCACGTAAGAATTAATCTCACTGGATACAATTTTATTTAGCATGTAGGTCTATGGATCGGTGATGCATGGCATCACGTGAGGGCGGTGGAATGGAATCTGCCGCCCTGCCTCAATTTTAAAGAAAGAAAACTATTTTATGAAAAGACAGGAAAGAAAGAACGACAGAACGATCAATATCTATAAAATTCTGACCATTGTTCTGGCAGTTGTATTGATCGTGGTACTCATAATATTTGGAAGAAGCTGGATGGTTCAGAAGAATGCACAGAAAGAATATGAAAAGCTTTCTGCCCAGGTAAATGATCTGCAGAATCAGGTGAATGATAATCAGATCCATATTCCGTCAGATACGCAGACTGAGACGGAGAATGTGGCACAGGAAGTGCAGACCGAAGACAGCGAACTGGAACAAAAAGGAATAGAAATTCCACAGAAAAATTTAAACTGGAAAAAATTAAAGGGAGTCAATCAGGATATTTACGCATGGATCTACATTCCGGGAACCGGGGTGGATTATCCGGTGTTACAGCATCCGAGTGATGATTCCTATTATCTGAAATACAATATGAATGGTACCAGGGGATATCCTGGATGTATTTATACAGAGAAGGCAAACAGTAAAGAGTTTACGGATTTTGATACCGTCGTGTATGGGCACAATATGCGCAATGACACAATGTTTGCTTCTCTCCACAACTATGAAGACCAGACATTTTTTAACAATTTTCCGTATATATATGTGTATACAAAGGAAAAGGTGCTCGTGTATGAGATTTTTGCGGCATATAAGACGGACGATGCACATATTCTGCACACCAATGACTTTTCAACGAAAGAGGGACGTGTAAGTTATCTTGAAAGCATTGTGAAAAAATCCAAGAATTCGCCGGAGGTAAAGGACAAAATCCAGCTTTCGGTGGACAGTCATCTGCTGACTTTATCAACCTGTGTGAGCAAAGAGGCAGATAAGCGGTTTGTGGTTCAGGCAATTTTATTAAATGAGGAACAGCTATGAAACAGTGCAAAGTAGGTATGGATCAGGAAAATATCATATCGACCTTTGCAAGTACGCAGTTTTACGGAGATCCGGATGCTTATATCCGGGAGTTTCTTCAAAATGCCATTGATGCATGCAATACCAGGGCGGCGCTGGAATGGAGCTGGGGAACAGAGTTTCTGGAGATGGAGGAGGCAAGAGCCTTAAATTCCATGCGAAATCCGTATTCTCCTCAAATTTCCATTCAGTATAATTCCGAAACGCAGCGTCTGGTGTTTGAGGATAACGGAATCGGAATCAATGCCAGGGATATTGAGCAGTATGTTGCCAAAATCGGCGTGAGTTTTTATCAGAGCGAGGATTTTTCCGCACAGCAGCTTCATTATGAACCGGTGGCGCAGTTTGGAGTCGGTATGCTTTCCGGATTTATGGTTGCACGGGCACTGTTGATTGAGTCGAGAAAGGACAAATCGGTAAATACCGCGTGGAATGTTACGGATCGCCAGTCGTTAGAGCCGGTTACCGCAAAATGGATTGAAGGGGCGGAAACGATGGAATATATCAATTCCAACCGGGAACAGTCCGGAACCAGAATTACGCTGGTGTTACGGCCGAAATATGCAAAGAATCTGTCCCTTCAGAGGCTGGTGCACGCAGTACAGCACTATATGCTGTATCAGCCATTTCCCATTCAGATTTCCTTTGATGAAAAAAGCGTGACGCTGCGGGAACAGAATCATATCATGGACAATCCGTTCGCGGATATTCTTGGAATTATATCGATTCGTATCATGGATGAACTGATGGAGGGGTGTATCTGGATTTATAATTCCAAACATCAGGGACTGATCGGGACATCCTGCCTGTATCAGCAGGGGTTTCTTGTGACCGATGAAAAGAAAGATCTGGGGTTAAAACCGGAGTGGCTCAGGCATATGACGTATCATCTGCATTTACGGAAAAAATTCCTGACTTTGCGTCTGGCAAGGGATGATGTGGCGCATGATGAAAATCTGACGGAGCTGCGCAGGCTGATCGGCAGACGGATTGTAGAACATTTTGCATCCAATCCGCTGGGGCTGAACCAGTATATTGCCAGCGGACAGCAGCCGGTTCTGACAGAGTATGAAGAAGAGATGCAGCTGCTTGGCAAAGCTGTCACAGTGGAAGTTTATTTAAAAGGGAGAGAGATTGAACTTCCGGTTGCAACAATTATTCAGGGTTATACCGGAAAAAGCATAAGGATTGCATTTATCAGCAAGGGGCTGTTTACATATTACAGGCAGAACCATATTATGGATTTCCGGCGTTTTCTGGCAGAATACCAGCTGATTGTATTCGAAAAGAACCGGGATCTGTTCTGCCAGCTTCTGGCGCCTTATCAGGGTAGCATGCACTATGTGATAAGCAGTGAATGTCCGGGTGTTATATATGAAGAAATGGATGCAGATTTCCATATGATAAAAAGTGTGGTACCATATCGTTATCAGTATCATCTGCGGCCGGAAACGTTTCCGGATAACGAGATTTTCTGTATGGTGACGAATACGGCAAACGGAACGCTGGAACTGCGTGTCAATCCAAAGCACCGACTCTTAAGGATTCTTGAGCCTGTGATGTATCACCCGAAAGTTCACCGGATGATGGAGGTCATCTATGAGAATATCAAGCAGCGGGTTATCAATACGCAGCATCGTTGGAATAAGATTGTTGATTTCGGCGGTTCGTTCGTAGATGACTGGAAAAATCAGGAGAATGTGCCGACAGTGAGCTGTATCTGGTGCCTGGAAGGCGATTTTGATGTATCTGTGAATGAATTTATTGCGCAGACACTGACACAGAAAGAACGTGTCGATCTGGGACTTGTGGGACTGGTTTTCCGCAGGCAAGATTTTATTGACTGGTGGTTTGCACCAAGAGAGTAGGGTGATTATGGAAGAAAAAAAAGAAATATTGACAGAAGAAATAAAGATGGATAATGATCCAAAGGGTGAGGGAAAGGAGAAAGCCACTTCGCCTCTGCGCGAAGTGCTCAGCTGGGTGATCACTCTGTTGGCGGCCTTCGCACTGGCAATGGTTTTGAAGAATTACGTGATCATCAATGCAACAGTCCCGACCGGATCGATGGAGCATACCATTGAACCGGGCGATGACCTGTTCGGGCTGCGGCTGGCGTATCAGTTTTCAGAACCGAAGAGAGGAGATATCGTGATTTTCCGGTTCCCAGATGACGAAACGCAAAAATACGTCAAGCGTGTGATTGGTCTGCCCGGAGAAAAGGTTACCATTGAGGATGCAAAAATTTATATCAATGACTCTGAGACTCCTTTGAAGGAGGATTACCTGAAAGAGACATGGACAGAGGCAACCGGACCGTTTGAGTTTGAGGTTCCCCAAGACAGTTATCTGGTGCTTGGAGACAACCGGAATGATTCCTATGATGCCAGATATTGGGATCATACCTATGTCAGCAAAGATAAAATTATCGGAAAAGCTTATTTCATATACTACCCATTCCAAAGACTGGGCAGTCTATATAAATAAATCATTAAATAATTAACAAGGAGGCTATCATTATGCCAGAAAATTCAAGTTGCAGCGGAGCATCATCCTGTTCCAAAGCAAGCTGTGAGGGATGTTCCCATAATTCTCAGAATCCGCAGAGTATGCTCGAAGCGATGAATGCATATTCCAATATCAAACATGTGATTGGAGTGGTCAGCGGAAAGGGAGGTGTCGGTAAATCATTTGTTACTTCTTCCCTGGCGGTACAGATGGCGAAAGCCGGATATAAAGTAGGAATTCTGGATGCCGATATTACCGGACCGTCCATTCCAAAGATGTTTGGAGCACACGGTCAGCTGGTCGGTGACGAAAAAGGAATGTATCCGTATGAGACAAAAGAAGGAATCAAAATCGTTTCCATCAATCTTCTGATGGAAGATGAAGAGGCACCGGTTGTCTGGAGAGGACCTGTGATTGCAGGGGCTGTGAAACAGTTCTGGAATGAGGCTGTCTGGGGCGATGTGGACTATCTGTTTGTGGACATGCCACCGGGAACAGGTGATGTACCGCTTACCGTGTTCCAGTCCCTTCCGGTGGATGGTATCGTTATTGTTACATCTCCACAGGAACTGGTGCAGATGATCGTAAAGAAAGCTTTCCATATGGCAAATATGATGCATATACCGGTACTTGGACTGGTGGAAAATTTCAGTTATCTGAAATGCCCGGATTGTGGAAAGAAGATCGCACTGTTTGGAGAAAGCAACATTGACGAAGTTGCCGCAAAAGAAGGAACCCGAGTTTTAGGCAAACTGCCATTGGATCCGGCATATGCGAAAGCTGCGGATGCCGGTGCATTCTATGAGATGGAAAATCCGTATCTGGATGCCGCTGTGGATGCGCTAAAGACAATTTAAGACAAGAAAAAACCTGTCAGTGATTTTTCACTGGCAGGTCTTTTTTTATTTCTGGCTTTCTAAAACCGCAGATTCGGTATTGTTGTTGTCCGATTCTGTTCCTGTAACGGTTTCTTCCACGGCAGGATCTTTGTAGGTGTACGTGTTGGATTCACGGAAAATCGTACTGTTAGAACCCATCTGGCACACCTTAATGGTATCGCCGTCTCTGACACTGTCTTTTGGAATAATCAGACAACCGGAATTGCTGAAGGTTGTATTGACTTTCTCATCATTTACAAATACCTTACTCCACTTGGTGAAGCTGTTTCCATAGACAAACACTTCCGATCCGCCGATGGAATCCGACGTCTCCGATACCGTTACATCGTCAATTCCCATTACAATGTCGGTTGCAGGGTATTTGTCTTTGCCATCATAGCAGTAACGGTTTCCGTAAAGAATGTCATACTGCAGATTATCCAGTCCGTCCAGATATGCAGTGTGGTCTGTGTTGTTCATCTGGGTCTGATGGTAATTTAAGATAGTTCCCTCATGAATACCTGTGGAATCCGTAATGCTTGCCATCAGCTGATATGCATACAGATCTGCATCCTGCTTCTTTAATCCCATATTATTCCATGTAACATATTTTGTCTTGTAGATATCACCGGATTTCATATCGGAGTCTTCCAGACCCATGGTTGGAAGATGATCGCCGAACGCTACAACGATGGTATCTTCATCTCTCTTGGAGAGCTCTGTAATCAGATCATTCAGGAAAGTATCTACTTCATTTAACTGGTTGATGTAATAAGTCCACTGGTTTTTCTTTTCTTCATCATCCACACCGCTGACGGTATATACCGGATTTGCGATAACCGGAGTCTTTGGATAATCACCATGTGTACCTACGGTAATGGTGTAGGTAAAGTCCGGCTGATTCGGAGTGGAATCTAAGGTTTTGATTGTTTCAGGAACAAGAATATCATCGGTAGCCCAGCTTCCGTTTGGCGTATAACTCTGAATGTTCATCAGTTCCTTGCTGGTGAAAGTATCAAATCCCATCATGGAAAAGGCATTGACACGGCTGTAAAAGTTACCGCCATTGTTATGTACGGCATGGGTTCCATATCCGATGGAAGCCAGATCAGCAGCAGTGCTCTCGCAGTCTGTCTTTTTCAGGATTGTTTTATACGGATACTCGCCGGTTCCGAAGTACTGCATACTCATACCGGAGAGAACTTCAAACTCAGTGTTTGCGGTTCCTGCGCCAACAACCGGAACTGTCAGGTAACCACTCGTGTAGTTCTTCTCGAGATTGTGGAAGGTAGGAATCGGATCCTGATTATAATTCAGAAACTTGATCTCATCCGGATCACAGAATGATTCAAGAAGAATACAGATAATATTTGGTGCATTCTTTTTGGTGACAGTTGTTTCTTTTTTTGTGTCATTTACATTTTTTTCAATCGAAGCAATTTTCTGCTCGGAGTAGTCATCCGGCTTGCTCATTCCACGGTCTACCACACTCGAAGAGAATCCATAGATAAAACCGTAGTTTTCATATCCCTGTGCAATGTTGGAGAAGTAACTTGCAACAACATTGGCATTCTGTGCAGCAGAGGTTGTAACAGGAAGACCGACAAACAGTACCGATACAATGGCACCTACTACAACAATTTTATGGGTCTTGCCCTGATAGCGCGGTCCTTTAATGAAGAGCGCAACACAAAACAGAAGGAACAGACAAAGCCCGATGACTACGATAGTGGCCTCTTCTGCCGTAAAATAGTTGGTATTGTTCATGGCAAACAGATCATTGATACATTTAAGGTCTGTAAAGCCAAACGGTGTTACACGGTTTGAAAGGATGCATCCGTTAATGATTCCAAGGAGCACCCAGAAACCGCTGATAATGATCCGCCAGAATGCACGTCTGCGGAACAGATAAACAAAGCTTAAGGATGCAAATACAATAAAGGCATTATAAAAAAATGCACCGGTATGCATCCCGACGAAGGAACCTGCCGAGAGAAAACTCCTTCGGGAAAGAACCTCCACAATAAATACGATCCCACAGGATATCAACATGTGGAACAGCAGGGAATATTTATTCAGAAATGAGATCCGACGCAGGTAAGCTTCGGAATGTTGTTTTTCAACTCTGGTGAATAGTTTTTCTTTGATAATACTAAAAAATTTCTTCATCTTTACCTCTCCTTTACTCGAACTATAGATTACTAAAAAAGGATAGTAAAGACAAGAGGTAAAATTTATAAAAAAACCCCGTTAAAAACGAGGTTTTTTTGCAATATGAATAAATTGTGAACAAACGGTGTTCTTATCGGTTGGAACGTCTCCAGATGTGCATCTGGTCTGCCTCTTTGATCAGATCATCACGGAAGTCCGGATGTGCAATGGAAATCAGAGCCTCTGCCTTCTGCCAGGTAGATAATCCCTTTACATTGACCATGCCATATTCGGTAACGACATAGTGGGTATTTGCACGGGTGTCTGTGACAATAGAACCTTCTGCCAGGGTCGGGCGGATGCGGGAATGCATAACACCTTTCTTATCCGTGAATGTGGAAGAACAGCAGATAAAGCTCTTTCCACCTTTGGACATATAAGCACCGAGAACGAAGTCAAGCTGTCCGCCGGCACCACTGATGTGTTTGGTTCCGGAAGACTCGGCACTGATCTGTCCGAACAGGTCAATATCTACGCAGTTGTTGATGGAGATAAAGTTGTCCAGTGCTGCAATGGAGCGGATGTCGTTGGTGTAGCTGACAGGGGCACTCATCAGTTCCGGATTTTCATCCAGGTAATCATACATCTTCTTGGTTCCGGCACCGAATCCATATACCTGACGGTAGCGGTCAATGTTCTTGCATGCACCGGTAATCTTTCCGGCTTTGGCAATGTCTACGAATGCATCTACATACATTTCTGTGTGAACACCAAGATCCTTTAAGTCGGACTGTGCGATCAGGGAACCGACTGCGTTTGGCATACCGCCGATACCAAGCTGTAAGCAGGCACCGTTTGGAATCTGGTCTACGATCAGCTGTGCAACTTTCTGGTCTACTTCGGTAGCAGGACCGCCGGCACCGAGTTCTCCGATTGGAGGATTGGAGCCTTCTACGATTGCATTGACTTTGGAAATATGTATACCGTTTTCTGTTCCGCCAAGGCAGCGCGGCATATTTTCGTTGACTTCTACGATGATATGTCTGGCTGTCTCACACATCGCACCAAGATGGGAAGCACTTGGCCCGAAGTTGAAGTATCCATGCTTGTCCATTGGAGCAACCTGGAACATTGCCACATCATCCGGACAATCCAGCTCACGGTAATAACGAGGGAGCTCGGAATAACGGATCGGGCTGTAGAATGCACAGCCACGTGCGATCATATGACGTTCGATTCCGGACATATGCCAGGAATTCCATGTAAAATGCTCGCCGGCGTCTTCGCGCTCAAATACGGCAAGCGGTTTTAAGAGGATTCCGCCACGCAGGTTGATATCCTTCAGTTCATCGGTACGCTTGGCAAGTGCTTTGTCCAGTGTATCTACGGTGTTGGTACACCAGCCATAGTCTACCCAGTCACCGGATTTGATTACTTTTACGGCTTCGTCTGCTGAAACGAGCTTCTGTCTGTATTCTTCTGAAAAATCCATTCGTATAAGACCTCCTTGTATGTCTTAGCGTGAAGTTGTGAACAGAAATGCAACAACTTCGTTAATTTATTAACAACATTATAACATTTATGGATTTCAAAAACAATGGGGAGTGCTGGAAAACGTAATTATTCTGTGGTACACTTAAATTACATGATAAAACTTTCAGCCACTGTTTTTCCATTTATTCAGATTTCTTGCAATTAAGAGGCTGTAAGAATTTTGAATTCAGGGTTCCTAAGCCGGACGCAACCGTTGGAAACGCACCGTCCGGGTGCGATTCCAACTTTCCCGTACTTCCATGTACGGGAATTGCTGACTTATGACAAAATTCTAACAGACTCTAAATTGCAGAAAATTCACAAATAGAAAAACAGTGACTGAAAGTTATTTGAAACGTAAATTAAGCTTTGAAAAAAGGTTTTTGAGCTATCTTACGTTTTTGAAAATATGACAATAGAAAATTCATTATAGAGAAGAAAGAGAGAAAAGATGGAGAATCATACAATTGTTACTTTAAAAAAGGGAGAAGGCCGCACGATCAAGGCGGGTGGCGCATGGATTTTTGATAATGAGATTGATACGATTGTGGGGACATTTACCAATGGAGATGTGGTGACGGTACATGATTTTGACGGATATCCGATGGGAAAGGGATTTATCAATCAGAATTCGAAGATCCGTATCCGGATGCTGACACGCCATGTCGATCAGGAGATCGACGAAACGTTTTTGTACATGCGTGTGAAAAATGCGTGGGAGTACCGCAAGCAGGTGATGGCGGGTGGCAATGACAGCGTGCCTGAAGCGGATGATGTAGCAGAGAAAGTGTTTCCGGGAATTGGAACGACAGGAAGACCGGATTTGAATTGCTGCAGAGTAATCTTTGGAGAAGCAGATTTTCTGCCGGGACTGGTCATTGACAAGTATGAGGATGTGCTTGTGGTGGAATGTCTGGCACTCGGTATGGAGCAGTTCAAGGAAACAATCGTTTCATTATTAAAAAGGGTACTGAAAGAGGACGGTATTTCTATCCGTGGAGTCTATGAGAGAAGTGACGCCAATGAGCGCAGGAAAGAAGGACTTCCGAAGGTGAAAGGATTTATTGGGGAAACATTTGATACAGAGGTGGAGATTACGGAAAATGGCGTGCACTATCTGGTCGATGTGGTAAATGGCCAGAAGACGGGCTTTTTCCTGGACCAGAAGTATAACCGGCTGGCAATGCAGCGGATCTGTAAAGGAAAGAGAGTTTTGGACTGTTTTACACATATGGGAACGTTTGCACTGAATGCAGGAATCGCAGGTGCTTCCGATGTGACGGGACTTGATATTTCGGAATATGCGGTGCAGCAGGCAAATGCCAATGCCGTGCGTAATCATCTGGAAGATACGGTACATTTTCGCTGTGCAAATGTACTGGACGAGCTTCCAAAACTGGCAGAAGCCGGAGAAAAGTATGATGTAGTCATTCTCGACCCGCCGGCATTTACGAAATCCCGTGAGGCCACGAAGAATGCCATCAAAGGTTATCGGGAGATCAATATGAAAGGGTTAAAGCTGGTAAAAGACGGTGGATACCTGGCAACCTGTTCCTGTTCCCATTTTATGACACAAGAACTGCTGGCAAAGACGGTGAAGGAAGCTGCAAAGGCGGCACACAAACGGCTGCGTCAGGTGGAATTCCGTACGCAGGCGCCGGATCATCCGATTTTGTGGGCAAATTCTGCGAATGTGCCGGAGAGCTATTATCTTAAATTTTTTATCTTCCAGGTTGTTGATGAGAAATAATCCGAAGAATGCTTATTTATAGGGGTTCCGGAACAATTCTCTGATATGAAATAAAAGACTGACACACCTTTTGACACACTTTTATAGAAAAATATCTCGAAATAAGCAAATCCTCTTAGTTCATTTGCGCCCTTGTTGGATTGTACTACACGATTTTCAAGGGAAAACGAAAATAGCCGCCATTACTGCGAATAATGACGGCTGTTGATAAAACAGTTATTTAATATATTCGGGTAAGCCGCTTCTCTGGCTTTCCCTTTTTCTACGCATAATATAACATATCTTAAAGGGAAAAACTGGAACAAATGAACAGTTTTTCAGATCAGTGATGACTTATTTCGGTTATAATAAAAGGAGAAAGCTCTCGATTGACTAACCGGGTATAAACTCCATATAATAGTGGTAACCGAATGGAGAAGCTATAGAAGGAGGGAGCATTATGCAGGCATTATCAAAAGCAGAAGTTGGTGAAAATTATACCATTCAGTGGTTATTCGGATTACCGGAAGTTGTAGAATTCCTGCACCGTCATCATGTAGAAGAAGGTGGCAGCGTCCAGGTGATTCAGAAATTATCCAATGGGCTGATCATCGGTGCCAATGGAGAACGGTTTGCCATGGGAAATGAGATTGCAGATCGTATTCAGGTATAAGTACACCCGGCTATAGAAAACAGACACCCCGGTATCCGTTATAAAAACGGCTGCCGGGGTGTTTTGGGTAAAAAAATGAAAAGGGCAGTATACTTGCATTTTAGAGAGCATTATGGCATAGTTGAGAAAGAAAATCGAAAGCGAAGGATGAAAAGAGGAAAAATGAAGTTTCGAAAAGCTAAGCAGGACGATAAGGAAGAAATTCTTGCGCTGTATCAGTCGCTGATCGGTACTCCATACTGCGCATGGGGCAACGGGTATCCGGGAGAACAGGAATTTGATTATGATATGAAAAGAAATGCTCTTTTTTGTATGGAAAATGAAGATGGAGAAATCATTGGCACGATCACAGTGGATGAAGATCCGCAGGTGGAAGCACTCACCTGCTGGTCCAAAACACTGCAGCCGTCTGCGGAGCTTTCCAGACTCGGGGTACGCACCGATATGCAGAATCAGGGAATTGCCCGGCGGCTTCTGCAGTATGGCATGGAAGAATTGAAAAAACAGGGAAAAAGGAGTGTACATTTTCTCGTGTGTAAAACAAATAAAAAAGCACTTCGCTCTTATGAAAAATTGCATTTTGACGTAGTGGGAGAGAGCGGTTTATTTGACGAGGACTGGTGGTGCTACGAGAAAGAACTTTAAAAATCAAGTACAGGAAGTTGGAAAATATGCAAATAGGACAGAAAAAAACAACGGGACAGAAGATGAAAAAAGAGAGGAACAGGGGAAGAGAAACGGATAGAAAACCGAACATAAGCCAGATACAAAAAACAGGTGAACACTGCATTTACGCAAAAAGATGCGGAGGGTGTGACTATCAGGGAATTTTGTACAGTCAGCAGCTTTCCAAAAAGCAGAGTTACATGCGCAGACTCATGGAACCGTTTGGAAAGATTAATCCAATCATCGGGATGGACGATCCATACCACTATCGGCATAAAGTACAGGCGGCTTTTTCCTGCAATAAACGCGGACATATTGTGGCAGGCGTATATGAGAAACATTCGCATGATATCGTGGATGTGGAGGAGTGCCAGATCGAGGATGCACAGGCGGATGCCATTATCCGTGAAATTAAAAATATGATGCGTTCTTTCCGGATTCGTGCATATGATGAGGATACCGGATATGGGCTGCTGCGTCATGTGCTGGTGCGAAAGGGCTATCACAGCGGACAGATTATGGTGGTGCTTGTACTGGTATCTCCGATCCTTCCATCCAAAAATAATTTTGTCAAGGCACTGCGGAAGAAGTTCCCGGAGATCAGTACAGTGGTGATCAATGTCAATGACCGCAAGACCAGCATGGTGCTCGGGGAGCGCAATATTACGGTTTATGGAAAAGGATTTATTGAGGATGAACTGTGCGGATGCACATTTCGTATTTCACCGACTTCATTTTATCAGGTAAATCCGCAGCAGACAGAAAAACTCTACCGGAAAGCCATTTCCTGTGCCAAACTGACGGGAAAAGAAACTGTGATCGATGCGTACTGCGGTACGGGCACGATCGGGCTGATTGCCAGCAGCCGCGCAAAGCATGTGATCGGAGTGGAGTTAAACCGTGATGCGATAAAGGATGCTATCTCCAATGCAAAGCGCAATCATATTCACAATGTTACTTTTTATAATGAAGATGCCGGACAATTTATGGTAGAGATGGCAGAAAAAGGAGAACGTGCGGATGTGGTCATTATGGATCCGCCGCGTACGGGAAGCGATGAGGCGTTTCTTTCCTCTGTAGTGCGACTGGCTCCGGATAAAGTCGTGTATGTATCCTGTGGTCCGGAAACGCTGGCGCGGGATCTGAAGTATCTGACAAAGCATGGATACCGGATGAAAGAGTGTACACCGTTTGATCTTTTTCCGTTTACGAAACACGTGGAGACTGTTGTCTTGCTTTCCAAGGGAATGGTCGATTCCCTGTTATGGTACGATTCATGCGGATTATTTCTACGGAGAAATCCCCTGTGTGAGATGTCTGACGAAGGAAGAGATTAACTCTGCTTACGAAGAAAATACCGGACACTTGATTGTTTCGGAATTTAAACGCATGAAGAAGAATGTAATGGCAGTTCCTGCAGTGTTGTGCAAGAATCATGGTTCTTTTTCCTGGGGCAAGGATGCAAAGGAGGCCGTCCACAATGCGGTGATTCTTGAAGAGGTTGCCAAGATGGCATATCGAACCGAGCTGATTCATCCGCAGGAATTACAGGATAAGCATTATTTCCGTAAGCATGGTGCAAATGCATATTACGGACAGAATTAACAGGATATCGAGAGGGTATAAAACAGATGAAGATGAAAACAGCACCTATGGGGTGGAACAGCTGGGATTGTTATGGAGCGGCTGTTACAGAAGATATCGTACGACGGAACGCTGAATTTATGGCTGAGCATCTGAAGGAGTACGGTTGGGAATATATTGTGGTGGATATCCAATGGTATGAGCCTTATGCTGCAACCAATGAGTATCATCCTTTTGCGGATGTAGTAATGGATGAGTATGGAAGACTGCTTCCCGCAGTAAATCGTTTTCCTTCCGCAGCAAACGGTGCGGGCTTTGGACCATTGGCAGAATATGTCCATTCTCTTGGATTGAAGTTCGGCATTCATATTATGAGAGGGATTCCACGACAGGCTGTACATCAGAACACGAAAATCATGAACAGTGACAGACATGCCCGGGAAATTGCCAAAACAAATAGTATCTGTGCCTGGAATACGGATATGTATGGTGTAGATCCTGAGAAAGACGGGGCACGGGAATACTATAACAGTATTTTTGAATTATATGCTTCCTGGGGTGTGGATTTTATTAAATGTGATGATATTGCACGGGAACTGCCACATGAGGAATCCGAACTGATTATGCTGAGCAAAGCATTGCATGGTTGCGGAAGACCCATGGTTTTAAGTCTGTCGCCGGGACCTGCTCTTTTAGAAAAGGCAGAGCTTTATAAGCAGATTTCCAATATGTGGAGAATCACCGATGATTTCTGGGATAAGTGGGAACTGTTATATGATATGTTTTCAAGAGCAGAAAAATGGTGCACCCATGCAGGTGCAGGGCACTGGCCGGATGCCGATATGCTTCCGGTCGGACCGATACGGCAGGTATATGATGTGAATAACTGGACGAATTTTACACAGGATGAGCAGATCACCATGCTGACACTCTGGAGTATCATGCGTTCTCCTTTGATGCTGGGAGGAGAGCTGACAGGGTTTGACGAATTCACTATGAATCTGGTAACCAATTCTGAAATACTTGCCATGCATGCAAATGCACGGCATTCGCATCAGGTGTGGAGACGTGAAATCGATGGTATAGAGCATGCATTGTGGATTGCAGCAGATACAAAGGGTGGATATTATGTCGCGGTATTTAATCTGGGTGATAAAGACAGTGACATATCCATACCGCTTGCCGATCTGGAGATTTATGATGGAGTAAATGGAACGGAGCTTTGGAGCGGAGAGCACGTGGAAGAGCCAAAGAGCCTTAGTGTGTCATTAAAGAGTCATGGTGCTAGGGCATATCATTTTACGTACAACTAAAAAGCATACTACTGTTAATGTATAGATAAGAAACAAAGATAAAATAGTAAAAATAGAATAGAACAAAGAAAGAATATGGAGATAAAACAGAAAGGAATAAACAATGAATGTAAATCCTATAACAAGATTGGATTATCCAGATCCGGACGTGATCCGCGTAGAAGACACCTATTATATGGTATCCACAACCATGCACTTTATGCCGGGCTGTGAGATTCTGCAGTCTTTTGATCTGGTGCACTGGGAGCATGTGACTTATGTCTATGAGACGTTGGATCATACGGATGCGCAGCAACTGAAAAGCGGTCAGAATATTTACGGACAGGGCATGTGGGCAGCTTCCCTGCGCTATCATGAAGGCCGATTTTATATCTGCTTTGTGGCAAATGATACCCGTAAGACTTATTTGTATACTTCGGAAAAAATAGATGGTTCATGGAAAAAGCAGCTGATAGAAGGCTTTTATCATGACGGCTCTTTATTATTTGATGAGGATGGCAGAAACTATATTGTATATGGAAATGATGAAATCTGGATTACAGAATTGAATGAAGATTTGACTGCACCAAAGAAGGACGGATTACATCGTCTTTTAGTCAGTGATCATAAGAACCCGGAGCTAGGCTATGAGGGTTCTCATATTCAAAAAATAAACGGCTATTATTATATTTTTCTGGTTCATTCCCTGAGAGACCGCTGGATGCGGACGGAAGCATGCTTTTACAGTGATTCTCTGGAAGGAGAATTCACGGGTGGAGATGTACTTTGTGATGATCGTGGATATTGTGGACAGGGCGTGGCACAGGGAGGAATAGTGGATACGCCGGATGGGAAGTGGTATGCAATGCTGTTTCAGGATTCCGGAGCAGTTGGACGGATTCCTATTCTGCTTCCGGTTACCTGGAAGGATCATTTTCCGATTTTTGGACAGAACGGACATGTGCCGGAAGAAATAGAGGTTCACAGTACCAGACCAGGATATATTTATCAGCCATTAGTGGGAAGTGATGATTTCTGTAATGGGCTGCTTCCGCGCTGGCAGTTTAATCATGATCCAGATCCACGGTACTATCATCTGGATGCATTGCAGGGAACCTATACAATTACAACACGGGAAGTTTGTACAGAGCTTACACAGGCAGTAAATACGCTTACGCAAAGGATGAGTTATCCGTCCTGCGCAGCTGAGGTTACGGTTGATGCTTCTGCATTGAAAGAGGGCGATGTCGCAGGTTTGTGTGCGTTGCAGGGCTGTTATGCTGCAGTTGGCATTACAAAACGTCATGGAAAATATGAAGTCCTTATGCTGGATAAAAAAGAAGATGGTATATTGGATATGACGGAAGGAACTGTTGTTGAATCACACCAGATGGATTTTCGTCTTGAAGCAGATTTCTGTAACATGAAGGATGAAGCACGCTGCTATTACCGGGTAAATAAGGGAGACTGGCTACCCATCGGAACCGTGCATAAGCTGTACTTCAAACTGGATCATTTTACTGGTTGCCGGTTTGGTCTGTTCTGCTATGCGGCAGAGGAAACAGGAGGAAGTGCCTGCTTCCGGGATTTTAAGTATTATGATGTTGATGAAATCTCATAAAGATAGAACTGCATAAAATAAGTGTCGGAATTTACTCAAATTTTTCCTACTTTGGACATTGGTTTTTACAACGGTATTGTATAGTGAAGCAGAGGAAAAACAAATATGGAATGCTGCAGAAGAGATTGTGTTGAAAGAATTAGTGTATATTGAAAGCGTGGAAAGCTCCTTCGGGAGCTTTTTGCTGTTTATAAGATAAATTCTGTCGGAGCTTTTGACTTAATGATTTGATTTATAAAACTGGCAATGATACAATTAGCGTAATTTGAAAGAAAGCAGAGAAAATATGAGTGAAAAGTTACTGATTGTTGAAGATGACAAAAAATTAAATGATGGAATCCGTCTGGCTTTAAAGAATGATGCTTATTTCTTTTATCAGTGCAGAACTTTGCAGGAAGCTAGAGAAATCTTGAAAAAGGAAGATATCACATTGGTTTTATTAGATGTGAACTTGCCGGATGGGAATGGGATTGATTTTGTGAGAGAAATAAGGAAAAATAGTCAGGTGTCGATTATTCTGCTTACAGTAAATAACATGGAAGTAGATATTGTAACAGGATTGGAAGCTGGGGCAAATGATTATATTACGAAACCGTTTAGCTTGATGGTTTTGCGTGCAAGAGTGTCTGTGCAGCTTAGAAATAAAGAGGCAGCAGCTAAAAATTCTATGGAGCTTGATGGATTTGAGTTCTATTTCGATAAAATGGAATTTTTCAAAGATGGAGAACCTATTGAACTTAGTAAGACAGATCAAAAGCTCCTTAGAGTGCTGTGTGAAAACAGAGGAAAAGTATTGAAACGGGAATATCTGATTGACGAGGTATGGCAGGGAGATACAGAGTTTGTGGATGCTCATGCTCTGACTGTTGCAGTCAAACGCCTCAGGGACAAATTAGAAGATGATACGCAGAAGCCTGAATATATCAAGACAGTCTATGGAATTGGTTATACCTGGGCGGTGAATGGATGATAGAACTAATTATATTGATTGTAGGAATATTTGTTTTAAGTGGAATCTTCTGGCATAGCATTTTTTATCAGAAAGAAAAAAAGCTTTTGAACCGGCTGCAGCAAATGCTGGATTGTGCTATAGATGGAGAACTGGAACGGACAGAAATATCAGAAGAAAAGTATTCTGCTCTTGAAAACAGCATGAAACAACATTTAGACAGTAGCTTTCTGGCAAGAAAGAACCAACAGGAAGAAAAAGAAGTGATACAGAAACTTATTTCCGACATTGCGCATCAGACCTTGACTCCTATTTCAAATTTGAAAATTTATGGTGAAATACTCTCTGAAACAAATCATGAAAATCAGGAGGAGATAGCTACCATTTTGGAGCAGACGGAGAAATTGGATTTTCTGATACAATCACTGGTCAAATTATCACGAATGGAGAGCGGAATTATAGCAGTACATCCGGAGGATACTGCTATTGCACAGATGTTTGCATCCGTACAGCAGCAGTTTAATGTAAAAGCAATGGAGAAGGATATTTCCCTGAATCTATTTGACACGGATTTACATGCTATGTGTGATGCAAAATGGACTGTGGAAGCACTTGGAAATATAGTAGACAATGCGATTAAGTACACAGCATGTGGGGAAAATGTTCAGATAAAAGCCGAGCAGTATTCTTTCTTTGTAAAGATCGATATCATTGATGATGGCATTGGAATAGAAAAAGAAGAAATACCAAAGATATTTGGACGGTTTTACCGAAGTATGTCAGTGACAGACCAGCCAGGAGTAGGAATTGGCTTATTTCTTGCAAGAGAGATTATTCAGGCACAAAAAGGGTATATAAAAGTGACATCAGAGACAGGGCAGGGTTCTACATTTTCTGTTTTTCTCCCTGTATCAAAAACGGAATAGTATCAAAACTGTGATATTTCAGAAACGAGCTGGAAACATTGCTATGATAAAGTCTGTATTGTAAAGATCAATACAGGCTTTTTTGATAGGAGGATAGCATGAATATATTAAAAGCAGTAAATTTACAAAAAATATATGGGCAGGGAGAAACAGAAGTCAGGGCTCTTGATGGTATAAACCTGGAAGTAGAAAAAGGAGAGTTTGTAGCGATTGTTGGAACTTCTGGAAGTGGAAAGTCTACATTGCTTCATATCATTGGTGGTTTGGATAATCCAACATCTGGGCAGGTAATTGTGGATGGACAGAACTTAAGCCATATGACAGATGAAGAGCTTACCATTTTCCGACGCAGGAATATTGGTTTCGTATTTCAACAGTATAACTTGGTTCCGATGCTGAATGTATGGGAAAATATTATTCTTCCTGTGAAACTGGATGGAAAAAAGGTAGAAAAAGGTTATGTAGATGAAATCATAGATACACTGGGCATTCGGACAAAACTGGAAAATCTTCCAAGTGCACTGTCAGGGGGTCAGCAGCAAAGGGTGGCAATCGCAAGAGCACTAGCGGCAAAACCTGCTATTTTGCTGGCAGATGAACCGACAGGCAATCTGGACTCAAAAACGAGTCAGGATGTATTGGGACTTTTAAAAGTCACCGGTAAGTGTTTTCATCAAACAATTGTAATGATTACTCACAATGAGGAGATTGCCCAGATGGCTGACAGGATTTTACAGATTGAAGACGGAAAAATTGTTTCAGACAGTGGTTTGGTATAGTGAGGGCGATTATATGGTAAAAGTAGAGAATAAAGAAACGTTACGATTATTGACGAAACGTTTTATGAAAATGAACCGAGCAAGAAATATTATTGCTGTTATTGCAATCATGTTGACATCACTGTTATTTACAAGCCTCTTTGTGGGGAGTGTATCCATGATACTTTCCAAAAGAGCAACGGAAATTAAGCAATTTATGGATTCATCCCATGCTATTGCGCAGAATTTGTCAGAAGAAGATGCGGAGAGATTGCAAAAAACAATAGAACAGGATGAAGATGTGGAACGATATGGTTCCGGTATTTTTCTGGGAGCTGGAATGGACGAACGGTTTGGATTTTCCGTAGAGGTCCGATATGCAGATGAAAATATGGCAGAAAGTTTTAATTGTCTGCCAACTACAGGAAGACTGCCGGAGAAAGAAAATGAAGTAGCACTTAGCAGCACGATATTGGAATCTCTGGGTGTTACACCAAAGATTGGGGAAGAAGTAACGCTGACCTGGGAAGTAAATCCCATGCTGAAACAATATAAGACAGATACGTTTCAGATATGTGGATTCTGGCAGGGGGATAAAGCTGTTTTAGGTCAGATGGTCTGGGTATCCGAAGCCTATGCAAAGGAGAATCGTTATCCCGTTACGCAGGAAGAATTAGAAAATGGCATCTACAATGGAGGGAAAGAGTATTCTGTCTGGTACAAGAATCTTTGGAATCTGGAAAAGAAAACAGAAAATATATCTAAGACAGCAGGATTTACGAAAGCAGGGACAGGATTGGAGATCAATCCGGCATATAATCTTTTTGAAGAGGATTCATTTTCATTCACTTCCTTTATTGTAATGGTACTGTTTGTGATATTGGCTGGTTACTTAATTATTTATAATATTTTTAACATTTCTGTGAAAACGGATATCCGGGCTTACGGATTGTTAAAGAATGTGGGGACAACGGGAAAGCAGTTGAAGAAAATTGTACGTATGCAGGCGTGGAGATTATCAGCTATTGGCATTCCAATCGGATTGCTTTGTGGTTATCTTGCAGGTCTTTGTATGGCTCCGTCCTTGACTGCAGATGCCCAAATTAGTGCACAGGCAGGAAAAACAGCTCAGACAGTAGTATCAGCCAATCCTTTGATTTTCCTTGCAGCGATACTTTTAACGCTTTTAACGGTGTATCTCTCCAGTCTGCAGGCTTGTAAAATGGTGGAAAGAGTTTCGCCTGTGGAAGCTTTGCGTTTGGCAGAAGGAGAGCAGTCACATAGGAAAATAAAAAAGAATACTTCTGTAACCTGGTGGGGGATGGCAGTTCAAAATGTGTTACGAAATTGGAAAAAGGGATTGATTGTTATGCTTTCTATCGCTCTTTCTATGGTGGTTGTCAACTGTATCGTGATGTTGGTGCAGGGATATGATTTTGAGACTTACCAGAATATATTTTTAGCATCTGATTTTCAACTGGATCAGATGACCGACATTTTATCGAATACAAATTTTAACGGTATTACACCTGAAATCAAAGAGATCCTGAATAAGTGTCCGGAAAGTGAGAAAACAGGATATGTGTATTATTCGGAAGAAAGACATAAGATGGAACCGGCACTTTTGAAAACGTGGGAGACATTGGCAGAAAAAAACAAAGAAAACTGGACAGATTATGAAAAGCAAATCTGGGAGGAAACAAAAGCGGATAATACTGTAAAGGTTCATTTCCTCGGAATTAGTGAAGCGGTGTTTGATATGTTAGAATGGAAAGGGGAAAAATGTTCCTGGAATACGTTTAAAAGTGGGGAGTATGTGATTGTGGACTATAGTAATAAATATACAGAACAACCAGTTTCTTATTATCAGTCTGGCGAAACTTTTAAAATGGAGTACGGAAACGGAAAGCAGAAAGATTATGGGGTGATCGGAGAAGCTATGATGCCATATTCCCTGGATTATCCGTATGCAGATTCTGTTTATATTACAGTAATGGTCCCAGAAGAAGAGTATATCACCCAGACAGAAAATCAATCAGCAATGTATGCTGCTATTGATGCCAAGAAGGGAGAGGATAAGCAAGTAAAAGAATACATTGATAAAAATGTTTTGAAAGAAAATGATATGATCAATGTTTTTTCTGTATTGGATATGAAGGCGAGCTTTAGGCGGTTTGTCAGTAAATATTATATGATCGGTAGTTTTCTTGTCGTTATTTTAGCCTTTATTGGCATTATGAATTTCTTTAATACAACAGCAACTTCTGTAATTAGCAGAAAAAAAGAACTGGCACTTTTGGAAGTTGTTGGAATGACGAAAAAACAGGTATCGAAAATGCTGGTGACTGAGGGATTCCTATATTTGGGAGGCGCATTTGTGATTGCAGTATTATTAGTTGTGTTTGGGGCAGAGAAGATTTTAGCAAATACACTCGGTACGGCATTTTTCTTTCAGATGCATCTTACAATCGTACCGTGCCTGCTTATGGTTCCGATATTAAGTGGAATTGCATATGCGATTCCTAAGTATCAGTTTAAAAAGATGAGTCAGGAAAGTGTAGTTGAAAGAATTCGTAAGGAATAATAACAATATCCTTACCTAAAATGAAATTTTAAATTCCATTTTAGGACAGAAAAATATTTTACGAATGACCTATACTTTTACATGAGAGATGGTTATAATAGAGTTGAGGTTTAGGTAATTGCGAAACAAGTTCGCAATCCTGATTAAAAATGCGGTAAGAATC
>NZ_QTYW01000022.1:0-52916 GCF_003462365.1 Roseburia sp. TF10-5
GAAAAAGAAATTTTTTGCTAATTTATGGTTGACTTTTCATAGCTGGTCTCCTTCGATTTTTATTCTTATTATTAATATGTGTTTCCCATTTTTATGATAGAGCACTTTTGTTTCACTATTAATATGTGTTTTTATTTGGAAAAAATGAAAAATCACGCTGTCGAATATTGTTGAAACCCTTATGTTGGTATGATACAATTTTCTTACGGAAAGCCCATGACAGGGGTGGTAGCCTCCCGAGCTTAATGACAGTTTACTGGAATACATAAGAAGGGAGGTGGCGCATATGACAGCTTATGAAATCATTACGATTTTCATTGGGATATTAGCTTTGTTGATGTCTTTTGGTAGTTTGATTATTGCGTTTCTTACCTTTCTCGATAAGAGAAATAATAAGAAGAAATAAAAATGCCTTACCTGTCGGCAAACAGGTAAGGCTGTGCTCATAAGAGCAAAATGCATACTTGGGAGCATCCACTTTTGGAATGGATACTATCCGAACTGAAAGGCATCTGTTCCAGCAGGTGTCTTTCTTTATATTCAATATAGCATAAAGCATTTGATATTTCAAGAAATTTTGGAGACTGTTTTAAATAAAACACCTTATACAACGAGTGAACTACATCGGTAATTGAATTACCGAGCATCCGATATATATGGCTTCGCCATACAGATTCTGGGTGCGTCCATGACACCTTTACTGCTACCTTTTGGGGGTTACACAGCTACTTTTATGATCAGGGGAGAAGATAATCCGGTAACGGATATCTTTTTCTCTTTGTCGCATCCGGCAAAATATTTTCTCATAATGTTATATGCCCCTACTGCATCCGCATTATATACTGATAACTGGTCCTTATACAATCCCCTGTTCGTTCTGTTACATTTCTTTGCATATTCTTTTGTTACTTGTGGTGCATGAAGTTTTTGATTTGTCACTTTTCCCAGATTCTTATTCCTTCGAATATTTGTGATATCGCCAATAATAACCGTGTGGATATCATTTGCTTTACAATAATTCACTACTGCTCTGGTCACTTTATGAAGATAGTCGTGAATACAGTTTCGCCTGTACTTTACCGACCAAACCACATGGTAATTAATGTTGTATACGCAAGTGCGTGAATGACGCTTAGAATATTATTCACATGTAGGTTTATCCTCCGGGGATGACGGAAATAAAAATTAGAATATCATTCACTTGTAAAAAGCCACTGTAAAAGGTGGCTTTTGGTTTAGGTAAGAGATTAAATACTATAGAAGAAAGAAGGTGTCTGCTTGGCAGAATATACACTTTACATAGACGAAAGTGAAACATTTAATAAATCTTTTTCCCAGTAATAACTGGTACTGTTTTTCAAATGATTCATTTGTAGTGAAGCCTCGTATATCAAGTGCAAAATACACTATATAATGGCACAGACTTTATCCCCTTTACCATTCCAAAATTTCTTGTTGAAATCCTGATGGCATAAACCGGATCATATTTTTCCATATAAACCATCATACTTTTCGCTTTCACATGATTTCCCGCTTTACATTCAACCGGAATTACATGACTGTCTTTTTGTATCAGGAAATCTACTTCTGCCGTATTATCTGACTCCCAATAATGAAGATCATAGCCATTCGTTTTCAATGCAATCGCAACGTAGTTCTCTGTCAATATACCACGAAAATGCTCTGTTTCCTTACTCCTCAATGCTTCCAGCGTCATTCCCATTCTGGCAGACATAATACCCATATCACTATAGTATAATTTAAATGCACTCACATCCTGATATGCTGCAACCGGATAAAATCCCTGACTACATTTCATACACTTATTTACAATTCCAGCCCGAATCAGCCAGTCAATTGCATCTCCATATTGAGATGCACGCGCGCCCGATTTTATCAACTTATACTGGAACTTTTTAGCGTCTTTTGCCAACTGCGCCGGAAGGGAATCATATGCTTCAAAAATGCGCACTGTATCTGACTTATTCGCATATTTTGTCATATCCGCAATATAAGAGTTTAATAACATCTGTCTGATTTCCGTCTGCTCTATAGGACTGTCTTTTGCAAGGTCGGCTTTCACCGCTGCCGGCATCCCCCCAACAATACAATAATGATAAAATTCCTGCATAGCCTCCTCATGGAGCATCTCATTCAACGGCTGATTATTTTCATAATGTTCCCGGATCGTGTCTGTAAGCATCTGTTTCCCTTTTGCCCACAACACCTCTTCCAAATCCATTGGATACATGGTCAGCATCTGAACTTTCCCAACCGGAAATGAATATTTTTCCCGGTTCACCGCCACACCAAGCAGGCTTCCGGCAGCCATTACATGATATTCCGGAGCTTCTTCTGAAAAATATTTTAGCGAAGTTAATGCTCTTTCACACATCTGAATTTCATCAAAAATTATGAGTGTATTTTCAGGTACAATCTTTACCTGATAGTATTTTTCCAAAACAGCTATCACATGATCTGCATGAATATCTGTTTCAAAATATTTTCCAATTCTTTCGTCTGTTTCAAAATTTACATAAATCGTATTCTTGTAATATAATGATCCAAACTCACGCATTTCAAATGTTTTTCCAACCTGACGTGCACCATAAATAAGCAATGGCATTCTTCCATCTGACATATTTTTCCACTCATATAACTTAGACGTTATTTTACGTTTCATGCGTATGCATTCTCCTTTCCCAAAATATTTTGGTGTATTTTAATGTATTATATTACATCTTTTCATATGAATCAATGTGTTTTTTCACATTTTTATACAATATCACATAAATCATACTTACGCATGCGCAATAGCCTGAAACATAAATTTATCATCCCCGATTGTGTGAACTACCCATTGTCTTAAGCCAATGGGCTTCCTGCTTCATCGACCTCGTAACCTACTATCTCCACAGGCGTTAATTTGGGCAGTCCCTGCCCTATATATTTCTTTATGCTATTTGTCTTAATCCTTCTGTCAGTATATTTTTCGCGGCATTGATATCCCTGTCATGTTCTGCTCCGCATTTCGGACATATCCATGTCCTCACTGACAAATCTTTTGTATCTGGATTCTGATACCCGCAAACAGAACATAATTGACTACTAGCATAAAATGTATCTATTTTGATGTATTTCCTGCCATTCCATTTTGCCTTATACTCTAACTGTCTTGTCAGCTCATACCATGATACATCACTTATGGCTTTTGCCAGATGATGATTTTTTACCATGTTTTTTATCTGTAAATTCTCTGAAACTATCACTTGGTTTTCGCTGATAATCTCATGTGAAACTTTATGTAGATAATCTTTTCTTATATTCCTTATTTTCTCATGGCATAATGCTATCTTTTTCTTTGTTTTATAATAGTTCTTACTTCTCTTTCCTTTATGTGACAGTTGCCTTTGCAGCTTTACAAGCTGTTTCTCGTATTTTTTTATAATTTTTAGATTCTCATATACCTTCCCATCGGAAGTAATACATAAATCTTTAATTCCTAAATCGATTCCTATGTTATGATTTGTATGTGCCAGTTCCTTATGCTCCGTTTCTGCAAGTATGGACACATAGTATTTTCCACTGGAAACCTGCGAAACGGTCGCTGACTTAATCTGCCCACTATATTCCCTGTGTAACCTTGCTTTTACCGCTTTTAATTTTGGCAATTTTATCTTCCCTGTCTCAAAATCTACCGCAATATTTCCATTTGTGAAGTTTGTTGTGTATGATTTATGGTTATCGTGTTTGCTCTTGAATTTCGGATATCCTGCATGCTCCTTAAAGAATTTTTGATATGCAGCGTCCATGTTATAGATTGCGTTGGTCAGAGCAAATTTATCTATTTCTTTTAACCATTCATAGTCTTTCTTTAATTCTCTGTTACAGTAATTATTACAATCCGTTTTACTAACTGACTTTTTCTCTTTCCCGTATATTTCTTTCCGATATGCCAATGTCTGATTGTAAACAAAACGGCAACAGCCAAATGTTTTTGCAATCTGAATTCTTTGTTCGCTATTAGGATATATCCTGTATTTATATGCTTTTAACACCTACTGTCGCCACCTTCCTACCCTTGATTTTCTATATATTTTTGTGGCATCTCTTCTGAAACATTTCCTACACTGCAGACAAAATATGATATGTTGTATAACTCTTCATCAGATTTACTATTTTACTGATAGACATTGTTGGTTCTGTTTCTATCATGTAATGAATATGATCTTTATCTGTCTCCATATATCTGATAATGACTTTATCTTTTGACATATCTCATAAGAAACTGCTTTATATCATCTGATATTTGTTTTGACATCAGCAATTTCTTTCTATACTTGCATACGAAAATAATATGATACTGTAACAAATATTTGTGTCTGTTTTTTGATTTCCACGTTCCCATAACGCAAGTATCGCACAAACCTCCGCTTCCGGCTACCTTAACCCGCCGTCTAAAGCCAGTGGGATTGCGGTAGCCCTATTTCAAATATCGTACCGGATTTTTCTATGAAAAGCATAGGACTGTGATGACTATAGCTGAAAATGTCCTTGCAATCAAAGATGACCAGGCCACCCCGGCAACTCCCGCATAAGGTACAAATACACCGATACAACTGCCAATTCTCTGCCCCTGGCAGTCTGTTTCAGTTCATGGATAATACGGCTTCCCACGCATTAAAGTTCACATTTCTATATTAATCCTTTTATTTTCTCACATATCTCTGATTCCTGCTATTCGGTTTATCCGGAATTGTCATTTGCACAATTCCAAGTTCCAGCGCCGGGTTCATGTAATTCTTTCGAAATGTTTCCCTTAATTTTAGTCCTAACTTCTCCATAAGCCATATATGCATTTTTTACTTCCTGAATCTCCTGCCTGTCCCCCAAAACGATTCTTCCGTTTATAACATCTCTTACCTCTGACAGTGATAATGAATTTGCCTCTATTTTTATTCCAACATTTTATTTGTAATTGTATATGGTGGTTTATAATTCGCCATATTACTTCCTTATCTTGCTTATTATCTTACCACATTTTTATAACCCTCGTATTATATTTAAATAATCCTGTCGTTGATCTACAATAGCATATACAACTACTTTTTTATTACCCTCATCAATTTTGTAAAAAACAAGATCTTTTTCTAAAACAAGGACTTTATATCCCTGCCTCTTAAGAACCAAATATCTTGGATCTGTTCCAATATACGGATCATCTCCCAAATCAAGAATTCGTTTCTCAATCTGATCAAGCTTCTCAAGTGCAACTGTATTTCCAAAATTCTGAGCAACGTACAAGATTATTTTTCTAATGCCGGCATCCGCTGTATCAGTTCTAATTATCTCATACTTCATCATTATCCTCCTGAAGCATTTTTCTCAAGTCATCAAATGTCTCAGTTATCGGGGCTACTCTTTCATTTTTCACATCATCTTCCGCCTCGGCTAATACTTCTAATAGTTCTATTCTCGCTTTCATATTTTTGTATTCTTCATACGAAAGTGCAACGGTATCGCCTCTACCATTTACTGTAATAATAACTGCTTCTTTGTTTTCCTTACATTGCTTTGATATTTCAGCATAATGATTTCTCAAATCAGCAGATGGTCTTATAGATTCTTGTAATGTTAACATATTAGTCACCTCCGCTTATAGTATATGCAAATTATATCATAATTTACATATGGCAACAATATCTTTTTTCAAACTTAACATTCAAAATAAAATTTATTTTACGAATCACTTTACACGGAACTCCCGACGCAACCACTTCTGCTGCTGCCAAAGCCAATACAAAATGGTACTTGCCTATTTCTCTTAAATATTTGCTCGATTCTTTTGCGCTTTCTACAAATTCTGTCGAGGATGTATTCAACAACACTGATAAAGGGATGAACCAACCGCTACAAAGACCGGCTCAATCCCCTCAATGACTGCGCCCTTAAAGCTGACCGGTGACTGTCCAAGCATTGCAAAGACCAGGGATATCTGATTGTTTCAAAACCCAAACACAGCCTCAAGAAGTGCCAGGATCTTGTCACCAGGTTTAAAAATATCAATACTTGTTGTTCACCTCTTTCCTTTTACTGCAGGGCATGAAAAAAAGCACTCTAACCTGTTGTGGCTAAAGTGCTTGTAATCCTGTTATTAAATTATTTATGAGTCAGACAAACCTGAAGTTATTTTTTGCTCATATAAAATATATCAATGGCTTTACTTGCAAACTCCGCAGTGCCTGTACCACCAACATTGTCAATATTTTCCGTAAATTCTCCTCCACCAGCATACATTCTTCCAAGACCACATAAAATCTTATCAGAACATGTATAAAAATGATTCGTAATGTAATCCTGAAGTTTCTTTACCTGCAACTGCACCTGCTCATCTGCCGGGTTCATTTCCTTCATTTGTCCAAATTCAACAAATAATTGCATAAACTCATTGGCGGCAGTAGCTTCGTCATCTTTCGTCCAGTTCTTTGTTTTCTCTTCAAACTCCTTGAACTCAGAGGTTTGTCCCCATTGTTCTTTTGCTCGTTTAGAATACTCATCAATCTTTCTTGTATCAAATACTTTAAAATCCATATATTTCACTCCTATTCCTTTTATTCCTCGAGCGAAACTAATAAGATTTTCAAGATGCTCCTTTTTCATCGTAAGCAATGCAATCTGCTGCTCTAATGCTTTGTTCCTGTCAAAGTTAGGAGCATCGATTATCTTTTTAATCTCCTTAAGCGGAAATTCCAATTCTTTAAACAGTAAAATTTGTTGCAGCCTTTCCAAGGATGTATCGTCATACAACCTATAACCTGACTCTGTATATTCAATAGGTTTTAAGAGTCCAATGGTGTCGTAATACTGCAGAGTGCGTATACTCACTCCTGTTAATTTACTTACTTCATTCACCGTCATCATTGTCATTTCCTCCTCTCGATAAGCATACTCTAAACTATTACGTTACGTAGGAGTCAATAGTTTTTCAAAGAAATTTTCAAAATTAAACAGCTTGGTAAATATCGATTTTCCAGCAATACACAGGAAATTATTTATCATCTGTATTTGTTTTATTGTTTTCCTTTTTCTTATAAGCCGAACCTAAGCAAAGAAATGCGGAACCAAGGCTTAACCATACTATAGCCATAGTATTTTCATTTCCACTCGTTAAGCCTATAGCTGATACTATCAAAAACAGAGCTGATACAACATAAAATAAGATTGATTTGTTTATTCCTTTTTTCATAAATAAGCATCTCCTGCAAACAATAATTTATTTTAATAAATATTTTTTAAACGCTTTATGATTATCAAAGTGGACTTCTCTAAAAAACAGAACTAACCAAATAATATAAGTTGGTATAGCCATATACGGGGTTAAAAAGCAGGATAATATCGCTCCTACCAACATTATAACAGTCCATATGAAGCACTGATTTCTTATATCACGAGAGATCTGAGCTTTATCATACATTGCCTGTTCTTCTTTAGAAAATGAATTAAATCCTGAAACAAATTTAGCTGCTTTTCCCTTAAAAATCGCAAACAACACACCTATAATTACAAATGGTATAATCAAAATTATACATGACCAAAATCCTATATTCATAATACATACCTCCTCTTAAAATACCAATTTCTCAGTTTCAAAAACTGGAATCTGTCGTATTAGAGATACCAAACCAATCCATTTTCTGTTGCCTGAATCATTGCCCCCTTCGGTACCTTTCGCAATATGATTAAAACATCCATAAAAGAAATACTGTTGTGCGTAATCCTGATTTTATCCCCCGGCTGCAAATGATTTTTCTCCATAAAATCACCGGTTGCATATGCATGCCCCGGCTTGATCTGGGTAATCTGCTTATTCTCTTTATCAAAGAATTTAAGCCGGCTATCCTCGATGGACTGGTAAATAACAGAATTCTTTGCCTCCAGTTTTTCTCCGTGCATATCTTTCAGATTGGATTTTTCTCCGAATACAACCGGCTCAATGCGATAATCCCGGATGGATTCCATCTCATGCAGGATCTCATCGATGGACGCTTTGCTGTCCGCACCCATCGAGATGACCACATAATCGCCGATCCCCGCCTTATCCAGATAGGAATCCGTTCCGTTCATGACGGAAACAACATTGCTGATTCCGCTCGCTACGAACATCGTTGCCAGCAGAATAAAACAAAGCAATATTGCGTTCATTACTTTTTTTCTTTTCAAATCTTTTTTCAAAATACGAAAAAGCATTTTAACGTTCCTCCCCTCGTTTGATGTACTCATCTTACAGGAGAAATTATTAAACAATCCTTAAATGCACATTATGCCTTTCGCACAACAACTGTCGCGCAGAAATCATCTTCCTTAATTTCCGCAAATACTTCCCCATCCATTTTTTGCATCAACTGCCGGCTGATATACAGTCCGAGTCCCGAACCATCCGCCGAGCCGACATTGCTTCCGCGATAAAAAGAATCAAACAGATTTATGAGTTCTTCCTGCTTTAAGCTGCATCCGGAATTTCTTACCGTGATCAGTCTGCAGTCCTCTTCCTCCGAAAAGTCGATGGAAATACGCTTGCCGTCCCCGTATTTGATCGCGTTTTCCAAAAGGTTCTGCAACACCTCGATCAGCCGGTCCGCATCCCCTTTCAGCAACAGATCCGTGTAGGATGCAATCTGAAATCCGGTATGTAAATTATGCAGTTTTTCCTCATAAAGTCCCCGGATCGCATCGATCACATGGGACAGATACACTTCCCCCGGATTGACACTCAGTTGCAGGAAATCCTCTCTCGATGCAAGTGTGATCTCATTGACATACTCCTCAATCTCTTTTACGTTTTTTCCAATCCCCTGACATGCTCCGACACACTGCTCCCCGGTCGTATAAAGATCCTCTTCCAGTGCCTTCGCATACAGCCGGATCGCAGATAACGGTGTCCGGATGTCATGTGTCAGAGAAAGAACCAGCGTCTTTTTTTCTTTTTGCAACGCGAGTTCTTTTTCTTTGTTGTTCTCCAGTGTTTCGCGCAGCATATCCATTCCCCATAGGAATCTGCCTAAGAATTTGCTTTTTTCGGCTTTGATCGGCACCGAAAGATTTCCTTTCGCCAGCTCCTCGGTCAGCGATTGCATCTGTTCAAACGGCTTTATGATCTTCTTTCCGATATAACAAATCAGAAAAACAGACAGCAAAAACAGAATTCCCAAGGCAATATCCATGAGAATCCAGGTTCTGTCGTCTGTCTGTGTATAAATGATCCTGTAGATTGTTCCGGTTTTATCCTGCACACGCGAAATGCACGGTTCCTGATTATTTGCTGTCACATAATAAACGATATTCGCAAGTGCAATAATAAGCAGCTCCACTCCACAAAACTTTGCTGCAATTTTTTTGTAATTATTCATATCGGTATCCCGTTCCCCAAACCGTAATAATGTGTTTCGGCTTCTTCGAATCCTTCTCGATCTTTTCCCTCAGCCACTTGATATGTACCGTGAGCGTCTGCGGCTCCGATTCACTGTCGCTTCCCCAGATGCGGTTGAACAGGTATTCTTTCTTCAATGTCGTTCCTTTATTTTCGACCAGCAGTTTCAGCAGCTGGAATTCCTTTTCCGTGACATTGACCGGTGTTTGGTTCACGGTGAGTGTCTGCGTGACATTGTTCAATTTCAGATTGTCGCATACGATTTCGTCCAATGCATATTTTCGTTTGAAAATGCCGTTGATCTTGGCAATCAGAATATCGATATCATAAGGCTTACAGATGTAATCATCCGCGCCGATCTGCAAGCCTTTTAATGTGCTTTCCTTGTCGTCTCTTGCAGTCGCGATCATAATATGTGCGTTTGAAGTCTCCCTTATTTTGCAACAGACGGAATAACCGTCCACCCCCGGCAGACCGATGTCAATCACAACAAGATTGGCACCGTACTGCTCAAAGATCTGAAGTGCCTTCTCCCCGGTGTCCACAAGGCTCACCGTATAATTTTCTTTTCGCAGGAAATCGCACAAAAGTGTTCCGATCTCCCTGTTGTCCTCTACGATAATAATGTCCGGCATTATTTTACCTCATGTCCTGTCACGGCCTCAAAGTGATATTTTACAATTCCAAGGTCAATCCTGGAATAAAAACCACCAAGATTTTTGGCTGTTACAATTCCGTTTTTCAGTTCAAAATAAAACTTCTGCTGATTGACAGCAGTTGGTGCAAGACTTACCGCTTCCATACCTTTTTCAAAACATTCGTTCTTCTGATCCGCCTGTCCAAGTTCTGCGATACTTTTGCTTTTATGTGGAACTCCCTGTGTTTCTCCATATCCCAGTGAGATAATAATGAGTAGCTTCTGTCCTCTTTTGATCTGCGCTTTTGATTTTCCATGCGTCATTGCCACCCAGCAGGTATTAAGCCCAAGTTTCTGACATTTCAGCACAATCTTCTCGCCATAATATCCTGCCTTTTCCTGATCATTCTTATTTCCGACAATCGCGATATAATTCTTTACATTTTCAAATTTTCCGTAATGAGCCATAAATGAATCAAAACATTTCGGTTCATCGTAAAAAACCTGTATCGACAGTTTACTTTCCGCATTAACATCTTTTATCAACGCATTGATTTTTTCTCTCTTTGAAGATTCAATTGCCTGATTTTTATACTGTCTTACGCTGTGTCGCGCTTTCATGGTCTCTAATATATCCATTTTAATATCCTCGCTTTCGTTCAACTGATTAAACCGAGTATACCATATCTTTAAAAAAAAAATTCAATGGTAAAGAAAATCGAGACCATTATAACTTTTTAACTTTCTTTGTTAGTTTTATCATAGTTCTACAGATTTTCCCAGTCAATCTTTTCATTTTTATAAAAGAATTCATGATCATGTTCTCCGATTTTACGCAGCACACGACATGGATTTCCTACCGCAACAACATTATCAGGAATATCTTTTACAACAACACTTCCTGCGCCAATTACTGAATTTTTTCCAATTGTAACTCCCGGAACTATAATAGTCCCTGCGCCGATCCAGACATTTTCCCCAATATGAACGGTCTTGTTATACTGCATCGCATTTTCACGAAGTGATGGCTCAATCGGATGATTCGCAGTTGCTATCGTAACGCTTGGACCAAACCCATATGATTTTCCTCCATTGTTGCTGTTCTTATCCTCGTTACTCTTACCTCACTCCTACCAATATAGCATGCATAGAATTTATTAACAACCGGAAACGCCATAGAAAACAACCGTAAAAAATTTTTTACTTGACTTTAATTTCATTTTTCTGCTAAAATGCAAGAGTTGTAAAAACAAATTAAATACAAGACACATATCAGACAATAAATGTCACCTGTCCACTGTCAGACGGACGGGCAGCATTTGTTGTCTTTTTTTGTTGTCGGAAAGGAAACACTATGGTTATGAAACTCATTCTTGATGCGATTCAAAAATACAACGGAGGAAAAGAAAATGCCTAGAACACGAGGAGAATCCATATTTTTTACAGCGATCACCGCATGGATGATGGTCTATGTCATGACAGTCTATAACACGGTACTCGCAACAGGAAGCTTTACAAATACGACCTTTCTTATTGCATTGAAGGGAATGTGGATAGAGTATATCATCATCGGATTGCTTGCCTATTTCGTGTCCGGTCATCTCTCAAAAATGTGCACCTTCCGCGTTGTCCAGCCTGGCGACCGGCCGATTTTTATCATCTTTGCGATCCAGACTTTCACGGTAATCTGGCAGGTTGCATTCGCCAGTGTGATCGGTGTCTATCACGGACATGGATTTACCGCCAACTTTATACCGGATTATCTTATGACCTATTGCAAAAATTTTATCATGGCATTTCCGCTGCAGCTTATTTTTGTAGGACCGCTTGCAAGACTGATCTTCCGGACATTATTTATCAATCATAAGAAATAAAAAAGCACCAACGAGATTCAGAATGACGATGAGAAAATCGTTGCAAAAACAATGTAAGCTATTTATATGCAAAAGCAATCAAAAAATCAATCGTAAAAAAATACGATTGATTTTTCGATTACTTATACGCATTACAATGAATTAAAAAGTCAGCCGCATCTGATGCCACACAGCGTTTCCGTGTGTGGATTTATCGGACACGCCTTCATCAACAAAACTAAATTTTGCATAATACTTGATCAGTTTTTCCTTGCAGGTCAACACAAGACCTTTTCTGCCCTGCTCTCTTGCATCCTTGATTGCACATTGGATCAGTTGTCCTGCATATCCGTGTTTACGATAATCCGGAAGTGTATTGACACCGAATATCATCTGCCATGCACCATCCTCGTTGTGCATAGCAGCCTTCTCATACATTTCATCTGTCAAATCTGCCTCATCGGTTACAAAACCATCTACAAATGCGATCAGTTTGTCTTCCTCCAACATAATCCAGAAGTGATTTCCATAATACCGGATTCGACCGGCAAATTCTTCTTTCGTTGCAGCCTCCGCTGCTGGGAAACACTCTGCCTCTACATTTGCAATCTCGTTAAGATCATCCATGGTTGCTGTTCTTATCTTCATTTCTCATTCCCCTAATTTTCATTCTTTCCCTTAAATTTTACCGCATTTTAAGGACAAGTCAATCCAACAACACTCCCTGTGCTCCACTAATATATAAAGTGTGTATCAACGAAGCCAGTTCATCTGTTTGTTGGTTGATAAACGTTTCTCTAACTTTTATAATATTGTACAACACAGTGTTGGATAATGAAAGGAAGAGTTATATGAATGCAATTATCATTTATTATTCCCGTTCTGGAAATACTGAAAAAATAGCAAAACAACTTCCGTCAGATCTGGGTGTCACATGTATGGTATCTCTTAATTGCACATTTGTTTTCTTCTATTTCTTGCAATCCATTATGATCTTCTCACACAGATCATATCCAAGCTCGGAACTGTTCAGTGACAATGTATAATTCTTTGCCATCCCCCACTTCTGATCCGTATAAAATCGATAATTTGTCATACGCCTTTTATCGATATCTGCCATCATTTTTTCTGCTTCCTCTTCGGTAACATTATACAGTTTACAGATACGCGCCACCTTTTCCGGCATATCCCCATGTATAAAAATATTCAGCACATTATCTTTGTCTTTTAAGATAAAATCCGCATTCCGTCCTATGATCACACAGCTTTCCTTTTCCGCAATCTCCAAAATCACTTTTCTCTGCGCTTCATACACCATATCTTCCACGGATTTTCCGGTGATGTCACGTCCTGCAAACGCATAGGCAAGCAGTCCTTTCTTTGGAGACAATTCTGCCTTTTCTTCAATATATTCCGCTGAAAATCCGGACTGCTCCGCAATCTGTGCGATAATATCCTTGTCATAATACTTTATGCCAAGCTGCTTTGCCACTTCTTTTCCAATAAAACGACCACCGCTTCCGAACTCTCTGCTGATCGTAATAATTCTTTTTGCCATAATCACATCTCCCTTTCGCTTAAAACATCTACTTTTGTTTTACGGATTCTCTTTAAAAATACATAGCCGGCCAGACACGCGATAAACTCTGTGATCGGGAACGCCCACCAGATCAGCGAAACTCCCATCTGTCCGTTTCGGACGAAAATAGAGAAAATGCCTGCCAACGGCAATATAATTACAAGCTGTCTAAGCAGCGAAATCACAAGCGACTCGATGCCTCCGTCCAATGCCTGATAAATTCCCTGATATGCGACATTGATTCCTGCAAAAAGAAAACTGATAGAAATAATGTGCATTGCTCCGATAAAATATTCTCTTGACTGCCCTGCGTTGAATAAAGTTGCAAATGCACCCGGGAAAATTTCCGTGATCGCCACACCAAGAACCATAAGTACGATTGTATAAATCAGTCCGTACTTCATACCATCCTTAATTCGCTTTTTACTTCCCATCCCATAGGAAAAAGCGATGATCGGTGTGATCGCATCCCGCAGACCAAATGCAAGGAACAACACAAACTGCTGCACTTTATAAAACAATCCATATGCGGTCTGCGCCGAAGGATTAAATTTTAAGATCAGATTCATTACATAAACCATAATAGACATCAATGCCTGTGCAATGATCGCCGGAAGTCCGATCGAATAAATCTCTTTTATAATTCCACCCTCCAGTTTCATGTATTTTGTTCCATGCGCAAATTCTTTATTTAATTTCGTATGGAAAATAAAGAGTAATACTGCCGATGCAACCTGTCCGATTACCGTCGCATATGCAGCACCTTCTACTCCCATTTCAGGAACAGGTCCGATCCCGTAGATCATGATCGGATCAAGAATAATATTTACCACTGCCCCCACAACCTGACCGATTGTAGAATAAAGTGAACGTCCGGTTGCCTGTAATAACTTTTCAAACAGGGAAAAGAAGATAATTCCAAACGAAATCACACAACATATCCTGAGATAGCCGGTTCCCATCGAAATTACTTCCGGATCAACCGTCTGCGATGAAATATAGGCTTTCACTCCGAAAATTCCAAACAACAGACATACCGCATAAATAATTACTCCAAGAAATAAACTGTTTCCCGCAACTTTTGCTGCTTTTTTGCTGTTTCCCTGTCCAAGTGTCCGCGCAAGAAGTGCATTCGTCCCCACACCGGTTCCGATTCCTACCGCTACCATGAGCATCTGCACCGGAAACACCAGCGTAAGTGCATTTAAAGCGGCTTCACTTCCCTCCTTCATGTTTCCGACAAAGGCACTGTCCACAATATTGTAGACCGCCTGCAATGCCATCGACAAGATCATCGGTATTCCCATCTGTACCATGAGCTTATTGACCGGCATCTCCTTCATCCTGTTTCTTTCTGCCATCTTAACTGAATCCTCCTTTTTCTACATAAAAAAAGCATGTACTTATCTCACAAGCTGGACTTACGCTGATAAGCTACACACTTTTTCATGGCATTATAAAATTAAAAACGAGCAACAAAACTGGATTTACGCTCGTTTGCTACTCGTTTGAAAATTATTATATTTCTCTTTTTTCTTTTACTGCTGCTGCAATTTTCTCTACAATCACACAGACAATTACGGTAATCACCATATCCGGCAGCGTATTTCCAACCGGTGTATCCACATGCATCAGCACCCGGTACAATACAAAACCGACCAGCCACACCACAAGATTTCTCCACTGAAAAGCGGATTCCTCAGCATCTGCTTTCTTTAAAATGAAATAATCTGCAATCTGCACTGCAATCATCGGGGCAAATACAGAACCAATCAGATACAGGAAATTTGTAATGTTATCCATCGGATAAACAATTGCTGCCACAGTTCCAATCACGGTAACAACAATCGCTGCCCATTTCTCCTTAATTTTTGAAGAAATGGAAACACTTGAAACTCCTGCGGAATATGCATCCAGAAACGTCGTCGTAACCGTGGAAAATACAATGATGAGAAGTCCCACAACGCCAAACCCTGTTTTTAACATAATCTGCGCAATATCATATTCGCCGGTAAAAATAGCAGCCCCCATACCGATCATATACATAAAAATGCTGACCAGACTGTAGACAACCACACTGACAAGTGTTGCGGCAAACGGTTTTTCTGCTTCTCTTGTATAATCACTGATCAGTGGCAGCCAGGAAAGCGGCATTGCCACGGCAAGTTCCACAGCCGCACCAAATGTAAGACTTCCATCATCCACGACCGGAGCCGCGCTTCCGGTTCCAAAAAAGATCACTTTAAAAAGAACCAGAGATAAAATAAAAAGTGCGGTCATGGCAACCGTATTTAACTTGCCAAGATTCGTAAGTCCGACAAAAATCCAGACAACAATCAGTGCGCCGATAATGATCGCCCATACCCAGATTCCGGTATGCAAAACCCCGTCTGCCGCAAGTGCTCCGTCATAAATCATAATTGCGGTCCACCCTACAAGCTGTAACACATTTAAGACAGCAAACAGAAGGCTTCCTCTCTCGCCAAAACTCATTTTCACAGTTTCCATGGCACTTTTTCGTTCTTTCGCTCCAATCATTCCTGCTGCAAACATCATAAGTCCGCCGATCAGATGTCCCAGTAAAATTGCTGCCATGGCTTTTCCAAATCCAAGCGGTGCAAAATAAGTACCTGTCAGTATTTCCGCCAGGGATACACCTGCTCCAAACCAAATTAATCCGTTACTGAACACGGAAGTTCCTTTTTTTTCCATTTGTACACTCCTCTTAACCTATGATAAACCCGGCCTCACATTTGCCGGATACTAATATTCTCCTTCAATTGCAAATGCATGGTCCATTGGTCCGCTTCCTTTTCCAAGGTCAAGCATGGCGGCAAGTGCACCGGAAATATAATTTTTTGCATACTTCACGGACGTTTCAAGGTCTCTTCCTTTTGCAAGGTTTGATGCAATCGCAGAAGAAAGCGTACAGCCTGTCCCGTGTGTATTTGGATTGTCAATCCTCTTTCCCTCAAACCATACCGGCTCTTTACCCTTCTGGTAGAGCAGGTCATTGGCATCATTTAACTGATGACCACCTTTTAATAAAACGGCACAGCCCAATGTGTCACAAATAATTTCTGCTGCTTTTTCCATATCTGCATCGGTCTTGATCTGCATTTCGGAAAGCACTTCCGCTTCCGGAATATTTGGCGTAATCACCGTTGCAAGCGGTAATAATTTACTTTTCAATGTGCTGATGGCATCCTCACTGATCAGTCTTGCCCCACTGGTTGCCACCATGACAGGATCTACGACAATATTTTTTGCGTGATACTCTGTCAGCTTCTGCGCAATCGTCCCAATCAGTTCACCAGAAGCAACCATTCCGGTTTTAATCGCATCCGGATAGATATCCGTAAAAATACTGTCCAGCTGCTCTGCCAAAAACTTCGGGGTTACCTCCATAATATCTGTTACACCGGTCGTATTCTGGGCAGTCAAAGCCGTGATCGCACTCATTGCGTAAACATGGTTTGCTGTCATTGTCTTAATATCTGCCTGAATGCCGGCGCCTCCACTGGAATCACTTCCAGCAATTGTTAATGCTGTGTACATAACATCCTCCTTATCGTATCCCTTTGTGCATTAATTTTATATAGCGACTGAAGGTGGTGCCCCCAATCTGCCGCTGCATGTACTATATTACACACCCTCTCCGGAAATGCAAGAGGTTTTTTCATGGATCACATGCAGGACATCCCTCAAAGCCTGTTTTCTTCCCGAACCTTTGCCGGCTTCTCTTCCTTTCTGATAAAATAAATAAAAGGAACCAGCATTTGACAGATGCCGCTTCCCTGTTATAAGACTAAAAAGATTCAACCTCAGATGTCAGGCTATGTCTCTTACATAATTGTTTGTTTTCGTACATATAAGAGTCAGCCTTATCGAGCAATGTCTGAATTGTATATTCACCGTTGTTTGTGGATAATGCCCATCCATATGCATAGTCAATCAGCATTTTGTCTTCCCTGTTGTTTAACCGGTCTTTTTCGAGACATAAACATTTTAATATTTCCTCAACCTCTGTTTGGCTTGTATGATAAATAACTGCCATAAATTCATCTCCACCATATCTTCCAACAAAGTCTTTTTCCGGAATCACATTGCGCAAAAGCCGGGCAAAATTCAATATTAACTGGTCTCCTGCCGAATGTCCCATTGTATCATTTACCGTCTTTAAATTATTCAGGTCAAACATTATACATGCGGTAGGCTCACTAATTATTTCTTTATTACCAAGAAGTTCCTTACAGGCACTTTTGTTTGGCAATCCGGTATGGGCATCTGTATATGCCCTGTGTTCTAACAGCTTATTTTTCACCGCCATCTTCATTGCCATCAGGGTCTGCACAATAACCAATATCACCAGACACAGCATATCAAACGCAGACAGAATCTCTATGGTGCGAATCTTTGTGGCAATCTTTTCGGAATACTTTTCTGCTGCAAATACAGTTTCATCTGCCATCTTAAAATAAATCTCACTCATATTGACAATATCTGTATTTTCATATCCCACACTTCTTACGGCTTCAATTTCTGTTTTCAATTTTTCCCAGTAATCACTCTGAATTTTTAATTTTTCCTGATATTCTTTGTCATAGAGTTTTACCAGTTCATAATGTCCATCCTGATATCTTAACCCACTCAGAATATCATCCAAATATTTCATTAATTCTTCATTCCGGTTTTCTGTAATTTCTAATTTTACTTCACGCTGTGTAGCTCCACGTACCAGACCTGCATAATTTATTACACGCGCTGTCCCTTGTAACCAGCTAATCTGTATCATCATAAAAATAATAAGAATTACCAATACCAGGATAAGGCAGCTTTGTATAATACCAATTATATTTTTACTTTTCTTATCAGACTGTCCTTTCAGATTAAGCATTTTTCCTCCCATTGACAATCAAACCTGTTCTTCTGCATACATAGCATTCACCTTATATCAGATATTTCTTTTCAAATTCTTCAATCTTCATCGGCTTTCCATAAAAAAATCCCTGAATCATACGGATTCCCATCTTTTTTACAATATCTCTCTGGCGCTTAGTCTCCACACCTTCCACGCATACGCGTACATTGATGGCATTTGCCAGTTCCGATACCATCCGCACAAATGCATTGGAAAAGTCGTCCTCTCCAAGATGTTCAATAAAACAACGGTCAATCTTGATCACATCCAAAGGCATCTCACGGATATGATTGAGGGATGAATATCCTGTTCCAAAATCATCCAGTGCCACGCGTACACCAAGATTCCGGATCTCACTTAATATCTTCTTCATCCGGACCATATCATTAATCGCCAGGCTTTCCGTTACTTCCAATGTCAGATTCTGTGGTATGATACGGGTTTCTTCCAGAACCTTTGCAACCTTCTTTACAATGTCATTCTGCAACAGCTGTACAACCGACAAATTTACATTGACATGATACTCCGGATGCCCCATATCATTCCAGTATTTACACCGCAATGCCGCATTTCTCATGACATACTCCCCGATTGGATTGATCAGTCCCAGATATTCCGCAAGTGGAATAAAATCCGCCGGATTCACAAATCCAAGTGCACTTGAATTCCAGCGGATCAATGCTTCTGCACCACAGCATGGCTCTCCCGGCTGACAGACATCAATGATCGGCTGATAAAACACTTCAAATTCCGTGCATGCATTCATGGCTGCAGTACGCATATTTTTCTCCAGATCCAGTCTGCGGTATGAGGAAGATGCGTCCATCCCATCATAGTATTCCACGCGGTTTTTGCCCCTGCGTTTTGCCGACAACAGGGCAATATCTGCTTTACGGACAAGTTCTTCCACCGTTTCTCCATCCTTCGGGAAATATACGATCCCCATACTTATGGTGCAATAATAATCTTCTCCCTTTAAAAACCATGGTTTCTTAAATATGGATGTCACTTCCCTGACAATCCGTTCCAGCTCCGGATACACGGAATCCGGAATAATCACAACAAACTCATCCCCTCCCATGCGGTAACAGGTATTCTCAATCCCATCTATCCTGCGCAGGCTATGGGAAATCGCTTTCAACAGAATATCCCCATACTGGTGTCCCAGCCCGTCATTGATATGCTTAAAATCATCCAGTCCCATATAAAGCAACGCTCCTGTTGCATCTTTTTCCCGGGTCTTTCGTATAAACTGTCCCAGATCCTGTTCGCAGCGCATGCGATTAAACAACCCTGTCAGGAAATCATTGTTCGCCTGATTTTCAATTTCTTTCTGATAAATTTTCTTTTCGGTAATATCATAGAGTGTACACATGGCAACTTTTCTGCCATCCACCCAGTCAATCTCGGTCTTATGCACATCCAGCCAGCGTTCCTCAACAACCGAATAAATTTCCTCATAATACTGGCTGCGCTTTGTTTCCCGGTCGGAAAACAGCATTTTTTCCAGATGATTTCCCGCGATACTGCGAGAGAAAAGTTCTTTGAATTTGTGATTCATATAAAGAATTGCATGGGTATGGTAATCAACCACATATATTCCACATCCGGTATTTTCCAGAATCGCCTCTAAAGATGTATAGGAACTTGCCAGCGAATTCTTTGCAATTCTTTTAAGCATGATGCTCTGCACAACTCTTCGCACATCACTGACAAATTTGATATCTCTGTTCTCCCAGATTCTTGTTTTTTCATTATCATACACGCAAAAATACATCGCCGTGCGGTTTTGTATTTCAATCGGTTCAAAAATTCCGGCACTGATATGACAGGTTTTAAATAAATGTGCAAACGGTTCCGGCATGATGGAGTCCGATGAGATCATATAAGTTTTACCATTATAAAACGGCAGTGCACCGATCGGAATATGCTGCCCCTCTGCAAGAATGGACTTGTCTGGTTCTTTTGTATACTCGCAGATCATGTCTGCCGTATTTTCCCCTGTATTCTCGCGCAACAGACATCCACCGGAAATTTCCAGACTTTCACATGTCTCCCGCAAAATATCCTCAGCCACTTTTTCAAAACTGTTATCCGAATCCATCATCTGCAAAATTTCGGTCATTGCCCGGCTGCGGTGCAGCTGGTATTCCATCGCCAGCTCGGAAACAGAACTCTTTTCAACCGCTTTCTGCGCGATCATCTGATTTCTGCGACTCTCAAACAACTGTCCGGAAAGCAGTGATAGAAATTCTACCGATGCGTAAAACTGCTCCTCCGTCGTAATAAGCATTCCCTCCGGCAGATGAACCTCTGGTGTCAGCCGCTCCTTTATAATGCCCATAACAATCCAGACAACCTGCAGCTGATCTTCTACTTTTGTGGAAACAGCACACAATTTCATGAAATCCTGTGCTGTTTCCCGCTCCACAACCGTTTCCATCCGGTCATGCTGCATCTGGTCTACCAGTTCCATGTAGGCATGTTTATCTACCTGTGTCCGTAAAAACCCCACCTGTTCTTCTGTTCCAAACGGTTTTGTCACAACACCTTTATTCTTATCCACACACATCAGATACAAATGATCTGCACAGCAAAACTGATCCTGCAGCTGCTGTAACATTGATATATCTATCAGATTCGTATCATCGTTCATGCCATTACCTCTTTACTCCTATAATTAACAGATAACATCCTGCCTTACTCTGCATACAATATTCTTCCAAAAGAGAGAATTCCCTGTGAAGACGCAGCTGTTTCTTCACAAATCCAATCTCTCCTGTATACATTACAATCACAGCCTCCTTTTCCAGAATGGTTAATGCTTTCCGGAAAAATTTCTCATACAGACGGTCCAGCTGCTCCCGCGTCATTTTTCCCCGCACCGGCATATTGGTTACAATCTCATCAAACAAATAATCATGTTTAAAATCAAAGAAATCCCTGTGTATGAAATTGATCTGTTCTCCTGCCAGAGCCGCATTCTCCCGTGCTCCGTCAATTGCCTCCCCAAAAATATCCGTACCATATTTTTCACGTGCCGGAACACGGATATCCCGCTCAATCAGCATGGTGCCCACGCCGCAGAACGGATCAATAATCTGCGCATTCTCTTTCAGATATGGTGCTGCCAGTTCCATAATCAATGCCGCAAGGGAAGGGTGCATGGAAGCGGCAATTGCATGTTTCCGGTACGCAAACCGGTGATCCGGAATAGTATAAAATTTCAGTGCCGGGAAAAACTTTCCCTCACGATTTGCAATCAGTCGAAGTTCTACCTCATAATCCCCCGGAGAATTCACCAGTTTTCCATCCGACAACTGTTCAATGGCAGATCCAAGCTTTTTGACAAACCGGCTTCTCTGTTCCAGTGTCATTGCGGATCTGCACTCAATCCGAAAAAAGAATGGCTTGTCCTCCCGGTGGTATTTTGCACAGATTGCAAGCATTGGCTTCCACACCGTCTCTGCTGCTTTTTCCGGTTCCTGCTCCAGAAGTCCTTTGACCGGAAGTAAAAACAACATGTCCCGATATGTGCGGATCTGCAACAGCTGCAACAGATCATCCGTCTGTACAATCACACCGAGCGGATGCGCCTTTCCACCGGTCTGATTTTCCAGTATTCCGCGATGATTGCGGTTTGTCACCAAAAGTACATGATTGTTATTTTGTTTTATATCAAAATGATGGGTATCGATTCCTTCATACTGAATCAGGATTGCCCGCAGTGCCCGCAGTTCTGCTTCCCGGTGTTTCCGGTTTTCTTCGGTGACCGGCTCTCCTTCCAGCTCTGCAAGACGATCTTTCAGCTGCGAAAGGATTTCTTCTGCATGAAGTGCCTTCATGGCTTCCAGATATGCACTTTTTACGAACAGTGTCTGTTCCCGGGTATATGCTTTCCAGAGCGGCTGCAACGCATTCTGTACTGCCAGGTCTCCCAGAAGAAGTGCTGCATTCTTCCGCGTCTTTGCATCCTCTTCCTGTAAAAATCCAAACACCAGATCTTCATGCCCGCGTACAAATTCTATAGCCTGCGCTTTTTGCTCTTCCGTTGCTTCTTTCAGGCTGGCACGCAGAGCACTCAGATTACTCCTTACATTTTTCTTTTCCTGTAATTCCGTAAATAGTTGTATCAAAAATTTCTCCTCTGTTCCGTTAATTATTCAGAATACTTCCTATATTTAATTTATTGTAGATGATTTTTTATTCTTTGTCCACTCCATTTTTTTCGATGTAAGCCGCCAGATCATCATGAAAATCTTCCCATGCACTCTCATGTTCCACAAAATATTTCGGACAGTTTTTACCTGTCACATCATAATGCCGGATCACATCTTCAATTCCAAGATCATATCTTCCGATCAGCCAGGTTGTCAATTGGATCAATGACTGATACGTACTGTCATTGAATTTTCCGGTGTCATCCGGAATACAGCATTCGATTGCGATTGTATCACTGTTTCGGTTATTGGATGCATATGCGATTTCATTGCAGGGAATGCACTGTACAATTTCTCCATCCAGCCCGATCACGAAATGACTGCTTGCCTTGGTCTGGTGAGATTGTTCCAGCCCTGCGAAATAATTCCGGTTCTGGATGGCAGTCGTTCCCGGATTGGCCGTGTAATGAACGACAATTCCACGAACCTTTGTAAGTGCAAGCCCCGGACGGGAATATTCATTGACCGGAAGCAGTTCCACGTCTAATTCCGGTCTCTGGTCAACGTATTTTTTATCTGTAATATCCCAGCTGCTGTCAGACACCGTCTGTTGCGCCCGTTCCTGCTTCACTTTATGTATGATTCCCAGAATGGATCCAAGCAAAATTACGGCAATGAGAATCATTAAAATGCGCATCTGCAGCTGTTCTTTTCTTGTTCTTCGTTTTTTATATCTCTTTCGATAGGTTGAAGCCATAAATGCATATCTCCTGTATTATTTTTGCCCCTTTGTGGGGCTTATTTCTATCTTCTCACATATTGCGTATCTGTCAATGCTTTTTTCGATGCTGTGGATTTGTACAAGTGTTTTAGATATAAGTTTTCTCAAAATGACGGAAGAAGACGTATATTCTCTTTCTACAGAAAAATTTACAAAGAAAATTTGTATAAAAGATACCGTTAGGAAGCGTTTTGTCAATACAGAGAATGATAATTCATTAAAAAATGAGTTGTTTTTGTAGTGTACAGCCTTAGAAATTGCCTGCTGTCACTTCCTGACAGATTAAATTCTTCATTCTGTCCTCTATTGTTACCTTTTTTGCTTTGTTGAAGAACACCCCAACAAGGTAGGTAGTGTTTCCTATTCTCGCCTTGAAATTGCCACCATCAATATAATTTGCTTTATTTTCCGCTGTTTTCTCTTCCTGCATTCGTACCTCTCCTTTCCAAGATTCCCCCCACAAGGAAAAGGGTAACAAAAAAGGTAACATGACCGAAAAGACTTCTCAAATCACCGCTACCTATGCTTGCTATCCGTATTTTATTTATTTTTCTATTTTCTTGTTACTTTTGTTACCTACAAGAGAAAACCCAGTAAAATCAATACTTTCACTGGGTAACAGAACCAGTAACAAAAAGGTAACATCATCAATTCTGTTACTTGAATGGTATCTCTAATTCCAGTTGCTTCGGTACTGCCATAAAACCATCGCTATCCGCTTTGTCGGGGATTCCCTAAGAGAAACCGGCACGAACCCAGCCACGCTATTTGCCATAGACACCGAAATGCATGGCACCATCACTCATAATCCAGTCTGTTACCGAATTATACCCAGTACTTAGTGGCGAAACGCCACTAATTGGGCAATGGTTGCACCCTTGACCGGCTAAGGCGCTTCGCCCTTAACCCGAGCGGAGTCTTTCTCCTGCACCTTGCGTAAGGCTCTGCCTTTACAATCCAACAACCTGAAAGTTTCTTTTTCTTGATAAATGGGGATTAGTTTTCCTTTTTTCCAATCAGCAATAACCACCTATGGTCAAAGCATATTTGTCCCTCCTTGATATAGGGATTAAAACCTGTTTTATCTCCACCATTCAAATCGTATTCCATTTTATCAATAATATCTTTTTGAATATCCTCTGGTGTACTTGTCAAATCCATCCAACTTTGTAGATTTACAGGAACAAGTGTTGTTTCTTCAAGCTGAAGCTCAAAAGCATCCTCAAACAATGCTTCAAATTCTTCTCTGCTAAGTATTCTTGTATGTGAGTTATCACGCATCGTTTCAATAGCGTCATTAGTTTCACGCAATTCTTCTGTAGTCGCTACCATATCCCAAATAACAAGTTTTCCACCTTTTTTCAAAACTCGTTGCATCTCCCGAAAAGGCTTTTCAGGCTCAACAAAATGGTGCAATGAAAGTCTTGTAATCACAAGGTCAAATGTTTCATCTTCAAAAGGTAAGCATTCCGCATTCCCCGATACAAATGATATGTTCTGAATACCTTCTTGCTTTGCCAGTTTTTTTCCCTGCTCCAACATTGCTTCTGTCAAATCCAAACAAGTAATGTCCTTAACATAAGGAGCCACTGCTCTTCCACATATACAGGTTCCAGCAGCAACCTCCAATGCATGTTCATTACCCTTTGCCTGAATACTACGAATCAAATAATCGGTATATTCTGCCTTAGACATATGATATGAAGCAAATTTCTCTGCTTGTGTACCAAATGATTTTTTCACTTCATTATAGTTATTCATAAACTTTTACCTCGCTGTAAACTTCAAAGTTTCTGTTCCGTACAAACTTGAATTGAGATTTCATATATTCCAAGGGATTTAATAACTGTTATATTTTATTATCAAATATCTCTCAATCCCTTGAAAACACAAAGTTTATCGCAGGTGAGCTTTCCCTTATTGTTTCCCTTGCGTTATATCGTCCCACCAGTGTTTACGAACTCTGATAAGGGCAAAAACAAGGGCAAGAAAATTATATAAAACAGTATAACACAAAATAAAAGTGACATGGTGAACTGATTGAAATGCTTCTGATTTTTGCAACAAATGATTGATTTAACGATAAGGAGATTTGATACGATGAGAACAATATTTGCAGAATACAATCCCAAGCGCAACAGTATTGATGTTTACACCTCTGTTGGCTATATGCTCCGCATTGACTGTTGGGAAGCTGAAAAGAACTTAAAAACCACACCAGGATCAGACTGTGCATTAAACGCACTCGCCATTGATGAACCTCTTGAATATGCAAAATTATATCTTGATGGAAATTTGCAGATGTGGGTAGATGCGGAAGACTCATTAGATATTTTTTAATTTTTAAACAAATACAACAGTTTAAATCGCTATTAACCACAATATTTCCGGAAAATTCATCATAGGTTTGTGCAAATGCAAAGAAACGGCGGCTCTGAAAATCAAAGCCGCCGTTTCATAGGCGCGTGAAAATGTGTCTGCTCTGCGACGGCTTTTTTCTTTTGCCGTCGCGCTACAGATAACCTATTCGTTCTATTTTGAACTTCTTTTATGCTACCTGATGTCTGCAATAGGAATGCATCGCCAAAAATGTAAACACAAATAATTCAATTCCTGCCGAAATCAAAATAACATGCGGTGTCCAGAAACTCATTCCACCGATATTCAGATAATTGAAATCTGCAAGCTGAGAAAGGAAATTGTTCTGCATACCAATTCCGGCAGATGGAAGTATGGTAGAGAGCCATGTTGCTCCCATCGCCACATATGCAAAAAGCGGCATGAGAAGAACTACAATAGAGATCAGCAAAACTGTCAATGTGTCTTTACATTTTGCAGACAGGAACAACGTACAGCTAACCGTTGCTAATACAGAAAGTAAGCCCGCTGCTGCGAGAATTATCTGCAACTGCCCCAGATTGATGTTTGGCAGATTAATGATAGAGTATCGCATCTGAAACGATGTTTTTAAGCAATCCGTCCCGAACGCTGCATCTAAAATCAGAATGTGTACCGTGATCCCGACAAGGAAAGTAACAACGAAAAGTGTAAATGCCGCCAGAATTTTGGTAATTGCTAATTGTTTATGCCCGTATTTGGTGGTTCGCAGGATGCTGTCACCGCCCGTTTGATATTCTCCGGCGAAAGTAGGTGCTGCGATTGCCACACACAAAATAGCAAGGAACAAAATATAAAACTCAATATAATCAAATGCATCTTTAGAAATTCCAGAATGAAGATAAAATGGCGTATCAAGTTCTGAATATTTTTCAAGAGCTTTCTGCTGTGCGGTTTCGTTTTCTCTTTGCTCATTCCGCATGACATCCTGTAAATGTTCTGCGCACTTTTCATAATAGGCTCCGTCAATGTCATTCGGGTCAATATCCATTAAATCAGCACCAATGCCTGTTAATGGATCAGCAAACGCTTCGGACAGACCCATCAGCAAGTGACGGAACGGGACGATTTTTTCAATAAATACAGCCAGAGGAAAGCCCTCTTCCTCGACTGGCCCATATTCTCGAACGCAGCTTTGATAAGTTTCCAAAGCCGATTTGATCCTATCCGGGGTCACTTCACCAGCGGATGTTTTATATAAATCTTGTTTGTACTTGATAGCTGCCAAGCCATCTAATTCTGTAACCGTGCCATCTTCGTTTGGACGATTAATACCCTCAAATGAAATAGGCAGGTATGCCATGGCTACGGAAAGCAAAAGTGCGATTGCAAGTAAAATCAGGGTGCGCCGTGACTTCAAAATACGTTTTAGTTCAAGTCTAAAGAGCCGCATATTATCTGTCCTCCTTTTCCAAGTCTGTCTGCGGGAACAACCACAGATACAAATCTTCCAATCGTGGCTCCGTTGTAACAGACCCATCAATTTCCGAATGTTCGGACAGATAACGAATAGAAACCTGATTGTGATCTTCGCCTCGCTGATTGATAATGCGCAGCCGCATTTCACATTCCGGCAGCTTTGAGGTCGGAATTATGCAATTCCAAACCTTGCCCTCAATCCGCTTGACAAGTTCTGCGGTAGTTCCTACGTCAACAATTTCTCCGGCTTTCATAATGGCGTTGCGCGTAGAAATATATTCTATGTCAGATACGATATGGGTGGAAATCAACACGATTCGATCATGCGAAAACTCGGAAATGAAATTCCGCAGACGCACGCGCTCTCCGGGATCAAGTCCTGCTGTCGGTTCGTCCATGACAAGTATCTCCGGGTCGTTCAACATAGCCTGCGCAATACCAACACGACGCTTCATGCCGCCTGACAGATTGGAGATTTTTTTCTTTTTCACATCGGAGAGCGAAAGGATGTCCAACAAATGATTGATCTTTGGGGTGGTTGCCCTTGTAGGAATATCTTTCAGCGCAGCCATATACTCCAAATAATCTTTGACCGTAAAATCCCGGTGATACCCAAAATCCTGCGGTAGAAAGCCAAACTTGCTTCGGTAGACTTCACCTAACTCTCGAATGTCTTTTCCGTCATAGTAAACCGCTCCGTTGGTTGGTGTCATAATATCAGCAATCATGCGCATGAGCGTGGTTTTCCCTGCACCATTCGCTCCCAAAAGTCCCCAAATGCCTGGAGTCAACGTCAGATTGACGTCATTTACTGCTGTTTTGTCTTTGAACTGCTTGCTTAAATGCTCTATTTTCAGTTCCATGCTTACACTCCTTTCTTTTGCTTCAGCTGAACAATAAAAAGCCCTTGTTCGATAATCATTGTACCGAACAAGGGCTTTTCAATCTCAAAAATCAAACGCTTAAATTCCTAAGGTATTCCTAAGACCGCACTCTTATTTTCCTAAGCAGAGATGGGTAATGTAATCACAAAATCTATGGTTTCGTTTTGACTGGATGCAGTAATCGTTCCGCCGTGTAAATGTATAATTTCTTCCGAAATAGAAAGACCAAGTCCCGCGCCGCCTGTATTGGAAAGCCGAGCATCATCCAACCGATTAAATTTCTCAAATATACTGTTAAGCTGTTCCTGTGGAATTGTTTTTCCACGATTTTCAAAAGTAATCTGAACATCATGTTCTAACCGTTTGGCGGATATAGTGATCTCTGTCTGCGGGTAGCTATATGACGCTGCATTTCGTAAAAGGTTACTGAAAACTCTCGCCAGCTTTTCGGGATCAGCGTTCACAGATAAGTTGTCCTCCGCAGTAAATACCGCCGTGTTGCCATTTGCAGAGAGTGTCGGGTATATTTCATCTATTACCTGCGCAATCAAACAATGTAAATCTATATTTTCTTTTTTGATAATGACCGTATGTGCATTGTACTTGGTAATTTCAAAAAGTTCATTGATAAGTCTTTCAAGGCGCTCTGCTTTGTCTAACGCGACCTTTACATACTTTTCCTTTTGCTGCTCAGGCATGTCAGGGGCTTCATGGAGCAGGCTCAAATAGCCGATCACTGTTGTCAGAGGTGTGCGTATATCATGTGCCAAGTACATAACAATTTCATTTTTCTTTTCTTCTGCCTGCTTTGCAGCCTGCTTGCTTAACAGAACAGACATTTTGATCTGATTAAGCTGTTCCTCCAGTTCTTTCAGCGGATCAGACAACGATACGGTATGACTGTTCTGCTCATAGACCGTTTGGGTTGCGTTAATTACTTCATCCAGATAGTCCCACGGCTTTTTCCAATAGTAATTGAAAATACATACAAAGCCAATCATCAGATACAAAATAAAAAGCAGATCGAGCCGCCAGTAGAGCCATGCAAAAATACCGTTGTCAAATTTTGAAAAGATGTAGTCCAACATAAGGGTCAAACCATATCCAACAACGGTATAAACCAGCAATGATAGGTATAAGCGCACTTTAAGGCGCTTTTCTGTTGTCATTTCTTTCTTCGACATGAGAATACACCTCCTACCGATTAGCAAACAGAAGAAAGCCAAGCAGACCAATCACGACAACACTTACTATGCCTGCCAGAATGGAAAACAGTCTGTTTGCTTTTATTCTATTTCCGATTAACCGGGCTGCCATCGAATATACAGCAAGCCCCAAAAGACCACCTGCCGTATTTGTAAGTACATCAGTAATATCAGAACGTCCGACTGCTAAGATATACTGCATAGTTTCCAATAAAAAACTTGTTCCAGCAATCAGCATGAACTTCACATATAATTTTGTTCTTGGCAGAAGCATTTGAAGATAAATGCCCATAGGAACAAAAATCAAGAAATTTTCGAGTACCTCTGTTAAGTGAAATGCTGCGCCAACTTCTTTGTCATAGTGAAAAGGAATAAGGTTTATACTCCTTACTTTATCCAGATCACTGATTGAAAACTGTAGTTTGAACAGTATGATCCAAACCAGAAGTGCCAGATAAATTAAGAATAAAATAGTTGCCAAACAATTTGATTTTCTCTTCATAGTGTTCTCCTTTCGCTTAAATTTTGTAGCCGACACCCCAAATCGTTTTAATATACTGCGGAGTATCGGAAGTATCGTTCAGTTTCTCGCGCAGATGCCGGATATGCACAGTAATTGTGCTGCTGTTTTTAGAGTAGTATTCATCTTTCCAAACCGCATGAAACAGTTCCTCAATGCTTACAACATTTCCAGCACTTGACAAAAGGACGTGGAGAATAGAAAATTCTGTCGGGGTTAGAGAAACAGGTTCCCCGTCTAACAGACATTCATGGGTCTGCACATTCAAGCACAATTTGTTATAGGAAAGTTCCGATGGAATTTTCTCTGTGATGATACCTGGTGAATATTTCTTGTAACGTCTTAACTGCGCTTTCACTCTGGCAACTACTTCAAGTGGGCGAAAGGGTTTTGTCACATAATCGTCCGCTCCCAATGTCAGCCCCGTTATTTTATCCGTTTCCTCAATTTTAGCCGTTAGCATTATGATTGGATAAGTGTATTTCTTTCGGATAAGCTGGCAAAGTGAAAAGCCGTTCATATCCGGGAGCATAATATCCAGAATGGCAAGATCAATGTCGCCGCTTTCAATACACGACATGGCATCCGTTGCGCAGTAAAATTTATAAACGACGTAATTTTCGTTTTTCAAGTAGACCTCCAACAGATCCGCTATATCTTGCTCGTCATCTATAATCAATATCTTTTCAGACATATTTTCAACTCCTTTGCTCATATTTCCAATTAAGTATAGCAAATACAACATCTAAATTCACAATGGATTGCCTGAGAAATTATTAAGATTTTCCTAACTTTCGAATTTAGGCAACTCAAAATGCTAACGTAAATTACATATCAGTTTTTTATGTGTCATACATATTCTCCAATATACTTCCATATAATGCACAGATTGACTTCACAATTGCATGCCATGAAATATCAGCAGCATAAGAATAATTTTTTTGATATGTTTTCCATAAGGTCTCCATAACCGGACTTGATTCAATTTCATCAAATATTTCTCTTATATCCTCAGCTTCTATCAGGTCTAATGTTCCCCTTTTTTTGGCTGTAGCCACAAGTGCAGTCCATAAAACTTGTTTTTGGAGTTGTTCTCCATACAACTTTTGTAAAATATAAATATCATAAAAATCTCTCATTCGTGTATTTGTAACGTTTCGACTAACAACAGTTTCCAATTTTTCAGCCAATACCGTTTCCAGATTATATGCCCATACCTCAATAGTGCGGTCTTCAAGCATAAGATTAAATTTGTACTTGATTTCTCTTGGTGTAATTACATCCCCTGTAGAAATATCAATCTTTAATGGTGTGATTACACCATCAAATTTCGTTTCCATGCTTACACGAACACCAGGATAATCTGCTTCTTCCATGATTTCCGATATCCGTTTGACCCGAAATGAAACACCATCGTCCAGTGGAATTGATATAATTTGGGATATAATCATTTCTACATCCTCCACACTAACATTAGTGCCTTTTATGGTAGCATCCAGATCCATAGTAGCTCTGGCATCCAGACCAACCATTGCCGCCACAAGCATTCCACCTTTTAATATAAACTGGTTTTTATACTCTGATAAAGAAATTCGTTCTAAAAAACGTTCCATCATATAATTCCGCATCAAAATCTGTGCATCTGCGGATTTTTTCTTTGACATATTACGAATTAAATCCTTTAATTGTCTTGCCGTTGTTATCATCTAAAGTAACACCTCCAAATATGGTCTAAGTATGTTTTCAACATGAAACATAGCTGCGTATTTCATAAGCATCCGTAAGTTTTTATCCTTACGTTTTGCATATTGTTTCAATGCGTCTTGAAAGACCTGCATTTCAACATTTTTTCTGCTACGAAGCAGATCACAAATTGTTCTCTCCATGTCATAAACGGGAACGGAATGTCCGAATGATGTCTGCATAGCTATGATTCCTATTTCATGTAAATCCTTTTTTACTGTGTACACTTGAAAACCGTCTTCCTGCAAACGACTTGGATTATATCCAGTTCTTACTGTTATGGTGTATTTCAAAGGCTCTCTGTCCGTTAAATCATGAAAAAACAATGCAGTTTCATGAGAAAATACAGCTTGACCACAACGTAAATGCAAAAGGTACATTGCATCTGTCCACGTATCCGGCGATACATACACACCATGAGCAGCTTGTTCTAATCCTCGTTCCTTCACATATGCATAAAACACAGACTTACTAATTCCATTATTTAGAACTTGAAATGTCTGAATTGTCCCTCCACATTCACGCAACAACAAATCTAATTTTTCAAACTGAGTCATATGTTTTCTCCTTTCGTGCTAATATGATAATATATATTAGCACGAAAGTAAAGACATATAGTACCAATAAAATATCGGTATTTTTGTTTTAATGATATCCCCTTGTTTCTCTCCATCCCTTTACATACCACCTGATTCCAACATATACCAGTTGCACGAATAATAAGAGAAATAGCAGATTGATTGGCAATGTTGTCTTTATCCACTTCCCAAAGTAGATAGCTGTTGCCATGCTTATAAGTATTACCATTATGGTAATCATGTCCCAACAGCACTTCTTATATAGCCCAGTAATCTTTATTTCGATGAATGCCAAAAGTATTCCCACACCCACCAGACATCCACCGGAAATCAGTATTCTTATCATCCAGTATATAATTCCGGCAACGACAGGATTGGATATTCCATTGCTAACCTGTGCCACATTCTTCCCTGCCAGTATAGTCAATCCTGCAATGTTCTGTATAAAAGTGGCGATTGTATCAAAGAATACCACGCAATCAGAAATAAATATTTTTGACCGTATCATCTGAAAAAGAGTAGTTGATACGGAATACCATATCAGCAGAAACATCAATGCTTCATATATAGCTGTTTTTGCTTTATATCTGCCTGCCAGTTTTTCTCTCTGTGTATCATACCTTTCCTTCGCTTTCAGATAAGCTGTCTGTTTACAATTCCCGCACTTTTGATAGAGCACCGGCTTTTCAACCGGTATTTCTACTTTTTTCTGATGGGAGAGTGCATAATCCCGTTCCTGTTCTGCCTGTCTCTGCTTATCTCGACATTCCTCTATCATGGCTTGGGCGGTGTGCGTTTTCTTTTTCTCGCTCTGCAACAATTCTTTTGTTTTCCTCAAGTCGTTCTTTAAGGCTTGAATGTTCCCTGCTCTGTTCTCGCTGTTTAACCTCTCGTTCAAGGTCAGCGATTCGTCGAGCTGCACTTTCAGTTCCTCGATAGTCCGGTCTTTCTGGTCGAGTTCTTCCTGCATCTGCTCCGTCAGCAGTAGCAATTCTTCCAGTTGATCGTCGCTCTTTGAGTTTTCGTATTCTGTCATCTATATCCCTCGCTTTATCTATCTGCTGTTCAATGTCAGCAATTCGTTGTTCTGTTTCTGTAATAATCGGTTCTCGCTGTTTAATTTCTGTACTAATTCCTGCCATTGCTGATTCTCGTCTGTAAGTTGCTGTATCTGGTCTGTCTTTTCTTCCAGAAGCATCAGCAGTTCTTCTGTATCCGGCAAGATTTGAAGCAGTTCTGATAATTCGCTCTCTAATTGCTGCAATCGTTCTTCCTGCTCCTGAAAGCACATCAGCTTCTCGTCCTTTACCTGTATCTCCTGAAGCATCTCTGCCATGATATTCTGCTGTTCCTCTATCTGTGTAATCATTGCTTCCATCATGGGAATTACTTCTTTGCTTTCTGCTAATGTCATTCAACCACTCCTTCCATATTGACAATGCACCGGATACCTTACCAAAGGTTGCAATTACCTTTTGCAGCAGTGCATTTTGTTTTTTAATCATCTGGTTTTCCTCTACCTTCCATGAACCTTTCCTTATCTGTCCGGTGAGATATTTTTCCTCAATCTTTCTTGCATCCGCACCCTCATGAATCGTAGGGACTTTTAATTTGCCCTGTCTTTCATAAGAGCGGTGGTCAATCTGATTGTCTATGGATAAATGTCGGTTACACATCCTTGCCCATTCGCTTCGCCATAACTCACAATTCTTTGGATTGTTCCATCCGGTAGCATCGGTCAGAACCCGTTTCCATTGTTTTCTGTTTCTTGCCCCGACTTTCTGTACTCCGTTTTCATCAAGTACCGGAATACGGATTCCATGCCGGTCAGGATTTTTCTTATCCTGCCACCAGTCCGGGTGGGATTCATCAACTACGATATTTCCGTCAGTATCTCTGACAAAATCCCATTCCTTAACTTCTTTGCTGCCCCATGAATGGTCTGGATTGAACGGTCGCATGGTTACAAGTAAATGCACATGCGGGTTTCCATCATTCTTATCGTGTATGCTCCAGTCGGCACACATTCCCTTATCCACGAAAGTCTTTTGAATATATTCCGTTGTATAATCAATCTGTTTCTGTCTGCTCCATTCTTTCGGCAGGGAAAATTCAAATGAGCGTCCAAGCTGTGCATCTGCATTTTTTTCTATCTTCAATACCTCATTCCATAGCCGCTGTTTCTGAAATGTGATTTTAAACTTTTCCAGTGCGGCATCTTTATCATCCGCTCTTTTATAACGGATAGACAGTTGAAACCTTTTTATATTTTCTTCCGGTACATGCAGCCATTCAGGAGGTGCATTTTCGCACATCATCAGGCTGGTGTAGACGCCTTCCTTTTTGGAAGTATAGTAGCTGATCCTGCCTGTTTCCTCATTCTTCATCACATCTCCGTTAAGATATGCAGATGCGGATATGACAGATTTTCCTTTACTGCGTCCAACAATCTTTACTGTAAAATGAAATATCGCCATGTTATGATTCCCCCTTTCTGCCGTATCCGGCATTGATTTCCGACAGCATCTTCTTCTGGTTTGGCAGGAGTGAAGCTGTCAGAACACCCTCTGTGCAAGAGTGTCCCCTGCGGCATGAGCAGGTCTGGCTGAAAGCCCCGCCGACGGAACGAGCCCGGCAAGCGTAAGCGCAGACCGGTTGCCACTTGTGGCAAACTTATAAGGACGACCTCTGGTTGTCCATAAGTGAGCCCTTCATTCAAAGGCAATGAAGGGAATGGAAAACCCACTCCCTCCGCCATTACACTTCCTCCATGTCTGTAACTAATTCTTTCTGCATCGCTTTTGAGAAAAACTTCCCGTTTGTTTCCTGCCTTTTTAAGAAGCCTATCAACTTTGGTAAATCTTCCTCCTCAATCGGACAGCCAAGAACTGATTCCACCGCTCCTCCAATCTGACAGAGCCTGTGGGTTCGTTTTTTACTTTCTTCCGCTTTCTTTCTCTTTTCCAGTTCCTTCCGCTGTGCTATGAGCTTTTTTGTAGCTTCAATGCTTTCCTGTTCCTTTTTCTCTAATGCACGTATTCTTTCTTCATAAGTCTTTGTTGATTTCGCCATATCGTCTTCATCCTTTCTTTTTCCGGTAAACAACAGTTCCCGGTTGCATATCAGGAGAAGCACATGGTATAATCCTCTTGCGTGTAGGTATATCATGGCTTCGGCCTGATAGAACCTTTGGCGGTTTCGTAAGAAGCCGCCTTTTTAAGTTGCCACATTTCTTGTGACAGCTTTTACATTCCCTTTATCCCTCAGATCTCGCCCCTCGTTGGCTTCCATGAACTTTTCCAGAATGTCAGTTTTAATAAGGACTTTTCTTCCGACCTTTAATACCGGAAGCTTCTTCCATTCAACCAGCTTTCTCAAAGTGTTTCTGCCAATTCCTGTATAGTCGGCTGCTTCCTCGATGGATAATGCAATCTTTCTTTCCGTCATCTTGTCACCTCCTAGTAAATTGCATTATGCAACTTTTATTGTGCTGTTAGTATAACGGTTTTATATCGTGTTGTCAAGCATTATGAAATTTTAAAAATAATTATTATATTGCGTATTGCAATTATGTGAGGTACATGCTATAATTCATACATACCGAAAAAGGAGGCAATCAGCATGAAAGATAAAGAACTACGCAAGCTGATAGGCAGCAGGGCAAAACAGCGTCGTCTGGAATTAAATCTGACACAGCCTTATGTTGCAGAGAAGATGGGAGTTACAGCTTCCACAATCCTGCGTTATGAGAATGGTTCGATTGACAATACCAAAAAGATGGTGCTGGAAGGTCTTTCGGAAGCACTTCATGTATCTATTGAATGGCTCAGAGGTGAAACCGATGAATACGAAACCGATATTACGGATAAGAAAGAATTACAGATTCGTGATGCAATGGGCGATATTCTCAAACAGCTACCTCTCGACCTTAGTAAAAAGGAAGATGCTTTTTCAAAAGATTTACTGCTGTTAATGTTAAAGCAATATAACCTGTTTCTGGAATCATTCCAGTTTGCCTGCAAGAATTACAAGGGCAGCACGAATGAATCGGATATTGCAAAGGTAATGGGGTTTGAATCGAATGATGAATATAACGAGATTATGTTTCTCCGGGAGATCACCCATACTGTTAATGCCTTTAATGACATGGCAGATATTGTAAGGCTCTATTCCAAGAAACCGGAAATGGCAGAACAAAGGCTTGAAAATCTTTTATCAGAAGTTTTGTATGAGGATTCCGATTCGGTATAGAACGACAACCGGAGTTATGATACAATGAGCACGAGCGAGTCAGGCTGTTTACAGATTTGACGAGCGGCGAATTGGCTTATGGACTTGTCCATAAGATGCCTACACGCAAGAAGCATTTCATCAGTTCCGATTGTCTGATATCGAAAGGAGACACACGATTATGGCAAAAGGATCTGTAAGAAAAAAAGGAAAGAAATGGTACTACCGCTTCTATGTAGAAGATGCAAGCGGCAATCTGGTTCAGAAAGAATACGCTGGAACAGAAAGCAAAAGTGAAACGGAAAAACTGCTCCGTCAGGCAATGGACGATTACGAAAGCAAGAAATTCATTGCAAAGTCGGAAAATATTACAGTTGGAGAATTACTTGATATATGGGCAGAGGAAGAATTAAAGACCGGTACTCTCAGTAATGGGACAGTCCAGAATTACCTTGGTGCTATTACCAACATCAAGAAGCATCCAATTTCAGAGAGAAAGTTGAAAAATGTAACATCTGAGCATTTACAAGCCTTCTTCGATCTGCTTTCCTTTGGTGGCACTTATCCAGATGGTTCAGAAAGAAAAAGTTACAGCAAAGATTACATTCGTTCTTTCTCGGCAGTATTACAGCAGTCATTCCGGTTTGCAGTATCACCAAAGCAATATATCACTTTCAATCCGATGCAGTATATTAAGCTGAAATACCAGACGGATGAGGTTGACCTGTTTTCTGATGATGACATGGATGGCGATATACAGCCAATTCCACGAGAGGATTATGAAAGACTGATTGAATTTCTACAGGATTACAATCCACCGGCAATACTTCCAATCCAGATAGCTTATTATGCAGGACTTCGTATCGGTGAAGCCTGTGGTCTGGCATGGCAGGATGTAAATCTTGAAGAACAGTGCCTTACAATCAGACGCAGTATCCGATATGATGGTTCAAGGCACAAGAATATCATCGGACCAACCAAACGAAAAAAGGTAAGGATTGTTGATTTTGGAGATACACTGGCAGAGATTCTTCGCAATGCCCGAAAGGAACAGCTTAAAAACCGAATGCAGTACGGAGAACTTTACCACAAAAACTACTACAGAGAAGTAAAAGACAAAAACAGAGTTTACTATGAGTTCTATCATCTGGACGGAACAGAGAATGTTCCAGAAGATTATAAGGAAATATCCTTTGTCTGCTTAAGACCGGATGGAAGTTTGGAACTGCCAAGCACGTTAGGAATTGTTTGCAGGAAGATTGCTCAGAAACTGGATGGATTTGAAGGATTTCATTTTCACCAGTTGCGACACACCTACACAAGCAACCTTCTGGCAAATGGAGCAGCACCAAAGGATGTGCAGGAACTGTTAGGGCACTCAGATGTCAGTACCACCATGAATGTCTATGCACACTCTACAAGAAAAGCCAAGCGGGAATCTGCAAGGTTACTTGATAAAGTGGCAGGCAATGACTAAATAAAACTTTCCCTTATTTCCCTTACGATTATCTCATAAGGGCAAAAATAAGGGAAAATACATATCGTTTCGCTAATGCACAGGCTGGAAAGCCTGTAAAATAGGGAAAGTTAGAAATATATTTCGGCAAACAGGAATTTGTCACCTTCTACATATTGTATTTCCCAAGACAATAATTATCACTACATCAGCTAAAATAATACCCAATGCAATATACACAAAGAATGCCGGTAAAATATTTTCAAACACTCCCATAATTAATAGAAGAATTGCTATAACAGACATTCCAATTCCCATTGTTCTGCATAGTTTTTTTTCATTATATTTTGCCTTTTCTTCTTTTGAAGCTGTATTATATCCGGAAATTAACCAACTTCCATGTCCAGAAATCAAAACTATGGAAAGTACAGCAAGTATTATAAAGCCAACATATACTCCCCAGTCTGGTCCAGTTGATAAGTCTGCCAGTTTCATTTGTATAACACCTCCCACGAAATACCGATTTTCTTAATTCTACAAACTGAAATTTTGCACTCTGTTTTACAATTTCGTAACTGCATCGAGACACAGTGTAAGAGCATATTCATATGCATTACCGCCCCAATTTCGCTCATCGTATTTGTCAACATCTGCGAGACTATCTGCCGTATAAAGTATCATTCCCCAAATTGCTCCTCTGAAATTAGCACATGCAGAAAGAGCAGAACATTCCATTTCTACAACTGCACAGCCTTCACTTTTTCGATAAGCCACTTTTTCTTTGGTTTCACGATAAAATCCATCCGTTGACCAGGTAATAACCTCTTGATATTTCATACAATGTCTACGAATAGTGTCTTCGATGGCTTTTCTTGCCTTTTCACTTATTTCCATAAATCGTGAAGGTGGAGCATAGTGATAGGATGTTCCCTCATCACGCAGAGCCTTACTGGGAACAAGGAATGTGCTTTCAGGGAATTTTTCGAGAGCACCACAACTGCCTGCCGAGATAATCTCACGAACACCATATCCAATCAACCAATCCAGTAGTTGTGTCGCTGGTGCAGCCCCAACCGGAGCTTGGCAAAGTACGATTTCCTCACCTTGATACTTTGTAATGTAAATTGGATAATACTTTGTGGCACTCACAAAAGTGGACACCTGTTTGGTATTGGTCTTATTAGCATATTCATCTATGTACGCACCAAGAAAAGCAAACACACATTTCTTCGGAAGTTTCAAACCAAGGTTTTCATGAGTCGGATTAAGAACTGCCAACTGTTCTGTGTCAAACTCTAAAATTGGTAATTCATTTTTTACAATAGACATAATTAAACTTCCTCTTAAATTCCAAGTTTTTAAATTCTTTCTATGTTCCATCTTCTTGCCCTTCGGACAAGAAGCATCCCTCGCTCTAAAGAGCTCGGTCAATTCCGATTTGTAAGTTTCTTTAATCTCGCATAGACACAGTATAACACAGCTCCTGTATCTATGCGATCTCTTTTTTATTGTTTTTGCCGATAAGAACTCATCTTCTCCACAGTTACCTCCGGATAGAAGTAAGTAAGAATCGTCGCTTTCGGAACTCCTGCAGCAAGAGCCATCTTAAGCTCTTCCTTCTGCTCAGGTGTATATGACCAGTGAAGCATTCGATTTGTAATGGTATCTTCCCACTTAGGCTTTTCCCTCTCAGAATTCCTTACAGGCTTAGCACCAGTACTTTCCCTACCTATGTGGACTTTAACTTTTCATTTCAGCTAAATTATCATACAAATCGCATTTTCTTTGTCAATCATAACAGAAAGGACGAATGCTCAAATACATTCGTCCCCAAAACGGTTATATATTTAGTATAAATTGTTGTAAACTTGCAATGAAAACATCTACAAGTTTAGTTAATTGTGCATTTCAGCAAATACATACTATTTGTAATCTTTGTTTTTGAGCGACGTACCGACAAACGGTATCGTTGCAAATTCCCGAGGGTTACTACGTATAACGTAATCGATATAATTAGCCACCATCAATGCGTAAGCATAGTACCCCATCGGGTTCGGATGGAAGCCCAGCCCGAACGATTTACGCATTTCGGCATCGTATACTGGCGCATGCGCAGTCATATCCAGCAAGTATGTAAAGTCAAACATATCGCACAATTTGGCAAGTTCGCTTGCGATATAGCGAATATCTTTATCGCAGGCTTCACCGCGAAGTTGCGGAGTAACGACAAAAATACGCGCATTTGGCTCGATCGTTTTAAGTTTGCAAACGATTTTGCCCATATTGCCGAAAAACGTATCGGCGTTATCCTGCGGACATTCTGCGTTAACGTCCTTGACGCTTCCCAACGGATGTCCGCAGACAAACGAATCGTTGTTGCCCAGCGCAATGATATACGCTTGATTCCATTGCCAAAATCCGTTTGCATCCGCCCAACTTTGCATATACTCGCGCGCGGTCATTCCGCCGCGAGAATAATTGTTGTACTTCGTCCCCGTAATGCGCTCCAAAACAGCGGGCCACGAATACTCGTACATATCGGTATAAACTATGCTGCCGTTTTCGTCGTGGCTTTCGAACTCACCCGACGCCAAAGAATCCCCTATCACTCCTATTTGTTTGAATATGCCTGCAAAACCGCATGTTTCCTTGATAATATCCAACGGCTGTTCGTTTGCGCCGAGTTCAAACCATTTGTTATCCATTTTTATTCACCCTCCTGTGTTTCTTCTTTAATTTTTTTAGGCTTATCCCATTCCGTACCCGTTACCTTTTTAAGATCCAGTCCGCGAGTTTCGCCGACAAACAGCCACATTATTACGATTGCGCCCACAAGCCCCGGCACAGTCAAACCCAAGTACATATAGCCAAACATCTTTTCGGGAATGACAGGAAGCAGTATCATAGAGATAACCGTTGCAAGTCCACCCATAACTCCGTTAAGCAACGTGTTGATTACAGTTACGGACGAACGCAAGTTTGTAGGAGAAGACTCGGAGAACATTATTCCGCCGATAGTATCGCCCGCGCCCCAGTAACTGCCCATAAATCCGCCGATTGCAAAGCCTGTCAAATACGGAGTCCACTTGAACATACCGCTTAAAATAAACAGCAAATAGCACGCCAACGCTGAACAAGACATCGCAATTATAGTTATTTTGCGCCCGAATTTGTCCGACACAAAACCCGATATCAACGTAAACAGCGCGTTGCCTACGGGATACAAGAATAGAGCAAGAGTTATTTCTTCTTCCGTCATCAAAGCAGACTTTGCCATAACCGTACTGTACGTTGCCGTACCTAACGAAGCAAGATAGAAACAACAGCAGGCAATGATCAAAAAGCGTAATTGCCTGTGTCTGAATGCGAATTTTACAGCGGTCAGAATTCCGCCTTGAGCGTTTTGCTCGCACTCTTCCTTACTGCGTTGTTTGCGTTCTTCGATAGGAGTTTTTAAGTACTCTATTCTTTTTGTTAAAAACGCGTTTGTTTCCTTTGCAAAAAGCAACGCGAATAACGCCATTACAAAACCGATAATTGCCGGAACTAAATATACAACGTGCCAACGCTCGCTTACATTTTGCATAAGCGTAGCCCTAAGCAACGGAACAAGCAACGTACCCAGTATCGCCACCGCTTTTACGATTGCGTAGTTACGGGCGCGGGACTTTTCGTCGGAGCATTCCAGTATGTACACACATTGCATATCGTGCGACACCATAAAACTCATCAACGTGCCTCCTATCATGTAAACGTATATATCCTTAGATAAATACACAAGGAACAGCCCTAACCCCATACATAACGTGTTAATAACCAAAAACGGCTTACGCCCGAATTTGTCCGCAAGGGGACGGTAGAAAATAATAAGCACCGTTACCGGATAGGAAATAAAACCTATGGCGGAAAAGAGCGATAATCCCGCGCCGTATTCCATACCCATATTTTTTACGAAGAATTCCGTAACTATATTCGCCTGAAACTGAATGGATATAGTAGATGCCATTTCGTCCGTTATGTAGATGAGCGACAAAATCATAAACAAGTAAATCATATAAAACTTGTTGCGTCTTGCGCCCAACTGCTTTTCGCGGCGGATAAGTTCTTTGGCTTCGCGCGCCTGTAATCGTTCAACATTTTTTGCCATTTTGAGTTTTCTCCTTTTGAAAATTGTATACAAGAAAATTCTTGGTCATCTCGTCGGTAATGCCGTAGCGCTCCGCCAAATTGTGTATGGCTTGCAAAAAATCCGCACCGGAGCAACCCTTGGACAACAGGTTTTCTTTTTCGATAAGTTTATTCCAAAAAACATTCAAAACTATTTCGTCGGTGGCAAGAGAAACAACCGAATGATTGCGCGTATGCACGTAAACATTGCGATCGCCCTCTTCGCCGACTAAGCACTCTCCGCCGTCGATTATGATTGTTGTTCTGCGGTAGGGAAACAGAGTTGAAACGTCGTTGATATTGTACGAATACACCGTTGCGCCGGCGACCGAAATACTTTCGAAGGTAAAAATATACACCTTTACTCCACGGGATATTGCGTTTTCGATATTACTACGCAGCACCTCGAACGACTCCTGCCAAATGGACAGCGAAATTTCCGCTTGCGCGCTGTCGATAAGTTCCTTTGCCTTGGCAACGTATTTTTCTTCGCCCACTATATTCATTACATAATCGACGTCGACATTTTCCGTTGCGAGTTGTTGAAGTTCGCGTTCGGCGCAGGCAATATTCTTTTCGTTTTCTTCCTTAATGCTGCGGATAAGATCTTGATACTCGATAGGCTTGTAAAAATTAGGTTCTCCGTCTATACGGATGACCGCGCCTTTTGCAATCAAACGATTGATGACTTCATAAACCAACGAACGCGCAACGCCGGACAATTTGGCGATTTCGTAGCCGTTTAGCACTTTGTGTTTTATCAACGTGCCGTATACTTTTGCCTCGTTAGATGAAAAACCGAGTTTTTCCAAAAATTCAAAACTATTCATAGTAGTTATCCCCCACACCACTATTGTAATGCAAATCTTTCCGTTGTCAATTTCTTTTTAAAATATTTGATATTAAATTTGCTTTTTTTCGTCAATACAGACTATCGTCAAAGTACAGTTCGTTGTATAAATCGCCGTCTTTCCTATCGAAACGTTCTTGCTGCTCGGATGTAAAAGATACTTTTAACGTTTCTGGTTTACGCAACGTAAAATTGCCGATATCGCGTCTGCGCGTACGATTGATTATATGGGCAAATGTTATGAAGGCTTTCTACGTCTCCTATGGAATATATACATTCCTCTCTGTCCTTGTTATTTGTTACTATATGATTATCAGGCAATGCCTGTTGCAATGATTAATCGGGCTTTCCCCGATGCGTTGTGCCTTCAACCACCTCCTTTTATGGCATGAAAAAAGCACCTTAACCTGTTGTGGCTAAAGTGCTGTATACGTTTGTTATTAAATTGTTGTGAGTCAGATAAACTTGAAGTTAGCGATTTCTTTTTCCGGTATTCTCTGTCCCACGGATTTCCTCATGATAGAAATAATCTACGATCACCGGATGCCCCTGCGGGACTCTGCCATAAGGCATTTCATTATCCACAAAGGCACAATCATACTTCTTAGCCATTTTCTCAGCTTTTACTTCAAGTGTTTCAAAGTAGCTGCGGTTATGCTTGTTATAGATCTCGTCGTAAAGTGGTACAAGATCAGGATATTTTCCGGCGATATAATCCATAATTGTCTTTTTGAAACCGCCTCGAAGATTGAGATTTTCGAGCCAAAACAGATCGCACTGATTCTTTACCCGCTCAAAGATTGCTTCAAAATCCGTGATACCGGGGAATACCGGGGATACGAAACAGACTGTACGGATACCTGCCTCATATACCTGCTTCATAGCAGCGATACGGTGCTCAATGCTCGAAGCAGAATCCATATCGTTCTTGAAATTTTCATCTAGTGTGTTGATCGACCATGAAACGGTTACACGTCCAAGCTTCTTCAACAGATCAATATCCCGTACCACAAGATCCGACTTTGTGCAGATCAGAATATCTGCGTCACTGCCGATCAGCTGCTCCAGAAGTTTTCTGGTATTCCCGAATTGCTCCTCCTGTGGATTGTAGCCATCTGTCACAGAACCGATGACCACCCGCTGTCCGGCATATTTCTTCGGATTTTTAATTTCCGGCCAATGCTTCACATCAAGGAAAGTGCCCCATTCCTCCTTGTGTCCGGTAAAGCGCTTCATAAAAGAAGCATAGCAATACTTGCAGGCATGTGTACAGCCCACATAGGGATTGACCGAGTAACCGCCTACCGGCAGACTAGACTTAGTCATGATGTTCTTTGTTTCCACCTCACGAATGAGGATTCCATTCATTACTTCTTCCATGATTTCTGTACCTCTAACACTTTATTAAATTCTTCCGGCATTTCCTGAATCATATTTTCATCCCCTATGATAGGGACAAGGTCTTCCTTCATAAACACCGGAATGCCGAGCTTATGTGCCTGATCCGCCAGAGACCATGCCCATTCCGGCTCCGTATGAATCTTCCTGCTCTGAGCTCCGGTCATGGTGCCGACAACGATCCAATTGATTCCGGAAAGGTCAACTGTGCCGGGATCGTCGAATAACGGCTCAAAGGTAACATGGTAATGTTTTGCTCTGACGTTTTTCCGAAGGGCGTCGATACGCCACCGTTCTGCTTTCCTCGTCACCGTAACGCCAAACCATGCGTTTTTCAGATCGGTATCAAAATCCAGCAAATCAGGTCGCTTGGTAAGGAACAGGAACTGATGCTGTGGATTTTCACGGATCTTTTCAAATACCTCGTCTCTCCATTCCGGCTTCCATCCGGAGAGATCGCTCATGCCGGTAAGAAAAAAGTTCTGCGGACGTTTCTTTTCCATCATCTTGAGCTTACCCGGAAAGAATTCAGGGGCAACGAAGTCATCAATCATATGCCAGCGTTTCACGTTGTTGCGGGCATAACAATATGCACACCCCACTGTGCAGCCAATGACGATATTCATGTTCTGAATCTGATCTTTGATACAAATACTCATGACTTCTGCCACTCCTCAAGATTCTTTCTGATGCGGTCGAGGCATTCCTCAAACCGGGTAATTTCTTCCTCCGAAAAACCTTTGTAGTAAATACTGCCCATCTCATCAGATACAGAATCGTACTCGTCCTTTAAGGCATGTGCTTTCTCAGTCAGAAACAGGAGTGTTTTCCTTTTGTCCGTTTTAGACTGAACACGGCTTATCAGCCCTTGATTTTCCATTCTTTCCAGCATCGTAGTAAGAGATGTTATCGCTAATCCGCATTTAGTCGAGAGTGACTTGATTGAGATACCATCCTCCTGCCACAGCACATAAAGAATACGTCCCTGAGCTCCATTAAACGCATCAATATTCTTTTCACTGAGAATCTTCTCGAAAATCCGGTCTCCAAGCTGTTTTATTTTGGTGACAAGAAATCCTCCATTCATTTCCATACAAAAGCTCCTATATAGTAGTTTATTAAAAACATACTATATAGGAGCTTTATTGTCAAGAGTTTATATGTCTTAATAGGTAAATTCCGTTTTTTTCAATTCTCCAAATTGGAATTGTTCTGCTTAGTTTGGCAACTCGCTTTCTTCAACGGGAACTGCCTCTAAGTCAGTGTTGCTCCAATAAGAGCTAATATCTGCACTTGTAAAGTATTCAAAATTATCTGTGGAAGATTTCAGATTGCCTGTCTTTACTCCATAGCAGCCATAAATCAGTTCATAACTTGTTCCATCAGAAAGGTTAAATCTGAAACTGGTTATCTCTGCTCCAGCGGTTTCCTCTACTTCTTTGAGTTCCAGGGATAGCCCCTCAAACATATCATACAAGTTCTTTATGGTTTCTTCGGCAACAATGACCTTCTTTTCTGCTGACACAGGTGCTCCAACAAAGTGATACATTTCTATATTTTCAACATCACCTACCTCAAAAGGCAAATCAATATTGACTGTCTTGTTGTTGCACCCAACCAAGCCAAGCACACAAACCACTGCTAAAACTAATGCCATCAACTTTTTCATACAATCAACCTCCTTCGTCAAATTCCGATTTCTCAGTTTCAAAAACTGGAATTTATCTATTAACTCTCTTAACTTTCCCCTATTTTCAAGGCTTCCCGCCATTGAAAATTCTATATATGTATCCTTTTCCCTTGTTTTTGCCCTTATGGGATAATTACAAGGGAAAATTCATTATTCAGTTGTTTAATCGTTGCCTGCCACTTTATCAAGAAGTCTTGCGGAAGTCCGCTTTGCTTCCCTTGTAGCATGGGCATAGACATTCATGGTGGTACTCACGTCTGAGTGTCCTAACAGTTCCTGCACATCCTTAGGCTGAGCCCCGTTGGATAAGAGGTTTGTCGTGTAGGTATGCCTCAGTGTGTGGAAATGGAAACCTTCAAGCTCCGGTACTTTTCTTCCTGCTGTCCGGCAGGCTGTTTCTATGGTTGCCGGAAGTTCCAGACAACCATCCTCCCTTAAGCATACAAAGAAGATTTCGGTGTAATCTTCCGGCACATTCTCTGTCATTCCCAAATGATAATACTCGTAATGCACCCGATTCTTTTCCATTACTTCTCTGTAAAAATTCCGCTGGTAGAGTTCCCCATACTGAAAACGGTTTTTGTGCTGTTCCTTTTTTGCATTCCTCAAAATATCTGCGAGGGTATCGCCAAAGTCAACAACCCTGATCTTTTTCCACTTTGTCGGACCGATTTCGTGCTTATGGGTAGCACCATTGTAGCGGATGCTCCTGCGTACAGTGAGATACTGTTCTTCAAGGTTGATATCCTGCCATGTCAGACCTGCTACCTCTCCAAGTCTGAGACCTGTAAAGTATGCTATCTGAACCGGAAGAATCGCATCCCCACTTCGTTTTCCAAGCTGTTCAATCAGTTTCCGGTACATTTCAAAGGAAAGCGGTTTAACCTTGTCTCTGTCTGTGGCTGTTTCATCCGCAAACAAATCTGTTTCTTCCTTTTTATGCCTCATCACCACATACTGCATTGGATTGAAGGTAATAAACTGTTTCGGAAATACCGCAAACCGGAATGACTGTTGCAATACTGCTGAAAATGACCTTACATAATCAATGGAATATCCTTTTGATATAAAATCTCCCACAGTGCCTCCAAATGAGAGCAAATCCATAAACTCCTGCAGGTGTACCGAAGTCACCGTTTTCAGTTTCCTTTTGCTGATAGGGTGTTGTTTGATTCTCCCAATTGTCTGAAGATAATTGCCAACCGTTCCATTACTCAATGTGCCTGTCTTTAATTCTTCCTCAGCCCACAGGTCAAGCAACTCTCCGAGTGTGATGTTTTCAGCCTTTGCAACAAACCGCTTGGCTTCATAATCCTCCATTGCCTGCCTCAACAGCTTTTCCGTCTCGCTTTTGTTTTCCGTACCTGCAAATTCCTTCTGCACCAGATTACCGCTTGCATCTTCCACATAGAAGCGGTAGTACCATTTCTTGCCTTTCTTTCTTACAGAACCTTTTGCCATAATCGTTACTCCTTTCGATATCGACAATCGGAACTGATGAAATGCTTTCTGCGTGTAAGTATATCATAACTCCGGTTGTCTAATCTATACCGGTTCGGAGTCTTTCTCTGAAAGAAGATTTGCAAGCCTTACGGCTGCCGTTTCGGGATTCTTGGAATAGAGCCTTACAATGTCGCCCATGTCGTTCAGTGCGTTTACCGTATGGGTGATTTCCCTAAGGAACATAATCTCATTATATTCCTGATTGGATTCAAACCCCATTACTTTTGCAATTGTGGCATCTTCCGTATTCCCTTTAAAATTCTTACAGGCATATTGAAAGGAATCAACGAATAATTCGTATTCCTTCAACATCAGCAGCAGTAAATCTTTGGAAAAATCCGCTTCGTCTGCCTTCATATCATAAGGCAGTTTGGAGAGAATGGAAGTCATGGTATCACGAATCTGTAATTCCCTTTTATCCGTAACATCACTTGTCATTTCTTCCGTCTCGCCCTTCAGCCACTCCACTGATACATGAAGTGCTTCCGACAGACCATCCAGAACAAGCTTCTTGGTGTTGTCAATCGTTCCTGCCTCATACCGCTGTATGGTGGAAGCGGTAACTCCCATCTTTTCTGCTATATAAGGCTGGTTGACACCTAATTCCAGTCTGCGTTGTTTTGCCCTGCTACCGATTAACTTGCGTAATTCTTTATCTTTCATTCTGATACGCCTCCTTTTTCGGTATGGCTAAAGTATAACACAGTAAAAGTAGCATTGCAATATGCAAGTTAATAATTACTTTTAAAATTTCGTAACGCTTGACAAGAAGATATAAAAGTTATATAGTAGGCATAGTTACAAAATTGCATTATGCAATTCAAGAGGAGGTGTTTTAATGACAGAAGTGAAGATTGCACTGTCCATTGAGGAAGCTGCCGACTATACGGGTATCGGCAGAAATACCCTGCGGAAACTGGTAGAATGGAAAAAGCTTCCGGTATTGAAGGTAGGACGGAAAGTCCTTATCAAAACGGATATGCTTGAAAAGTTCATGACCGCCAATGAAGGCAGGGACTTAAGGGACAAAGGAAATGTCAGAGCTGTCACAAGAAATGTGACAAATTAAATAGGGACAGTCCTAAGACCATCCCTAAGGTATGTATCTGACCGAAGCCATGATATACCTACACGCAAATAGATTATACCATGTGCTTCCTCTAAGATACAACCGGAAATTTAAGAAGTGGGGAAGAAACTTTTTTATACAAGCCCTCGGCGTTTGAGAGCGAAATACACCCCTCGCACAAATCTTACGATTTGTACTCTGTGTATTTCGCCCTGCTGGGAGCTTTTCGCCGACAGGCGGATATGTTCGTAGACAGGCTACCTATGTAGCCTACTCACTTTCACATTAGAAAGTTTCCCATCCTCATTTCTTGCAGCTTCGTACTTGGCAGATACGGAAAGGAGGAAGCACATGCCAAGAAATTCATTTATTCAGATGACGAAGCTCCACAATGTCCGGGGAAGAATTTATTATATTTCAAGCCCAAAGAAGCAGGAAAATCTGTATGCGGTATATGAAACCACAGACCGTAATTTTTGGACTGACCTTGCAAAATATAATCAGGCAGAATTTAAAAAAAACGGTACGGAGGGGAAATGTATTGAGGCAAGGGAATTGATCATAGCCCTGCCGGAATCTTTTACGGAGTATCCTCCAGACAGACTGTTGCAGATATTTACAGACCATTTCAGACAGACTTACGGAACGGACTGTATCGCAGCCCTGCATCACAATAAGCGGAAAACCAACTATCACATCCATCTCATTTTTTCGGAGCGTACACTCTTGGAACAGCCCATAGAAAAGGTTGCCACCCGCAATATGTTCTATGACGAAAAGGGAAATCATGTACGCACCAAGAAAGAGATACTTGATGAAGAAGGAAATATCCGTAAAAGGTGTAAGGTGATTCACAAAGGTGAGGTATACGAAAGACAGATTTTCTCCATTAAGGATAAACACTTCAAGGCTGAAAATTTCCTTGATACCGTCAAGCAGGATTATACCAATCTTATCAATCAGTATGTGTGGGATAAAAGCCAGCGGTTAGAAGTTTTTGAGCGTGGCGGTATGTATCTTGCCACCAAAAAGATTGGTAAGAACAATCCGAAAGCCACCGAGATTGAGGCAGACAACAGTAAACGCACCTTGTGGAATCAGACTGTTGACAGAGCGATTGTAACGGGTGTTTCCAAGTCAGAAATCATGCAGATAAAAAAGGAACGGATAACGGACAAGATTGTGGAATCCGTATGGCTTTACGGAAACAGACCGAATCTGTTATCTTCCATTATCGGTACTGCCATTGCAGTATTAGAACTGTTAATCTCCAAAGTATTTCTCAAAACTCTGGAGCTTGCAGATAAAGTAATTTCCAAAGAGCTTGAAGCAAGACCGGAGAACACAGATTTCAAAGAGCAGAAAGCTGTACCAGAAGAAAGCAGAAAGCAGACAGATACACCAAAGCCTGCCATACCGCCAAGACCACAGCCATCACCGGAAGCAGTTTCTTACAAGCACTTATGCGAAATTTATCAAAAGCTGCAAGAACAGAATAAAGCAATTTTTGCACTCGAGAAACAGCGAAGTGACCTTGAAATTGAACTGTCCGACAGCAAAGGTATCTTCAAAGCAAAAAGGCGTTCCGAACTTTCAACAGAGATAGCCGGATTGGAGGAACGTATTTCCCGAATGAAAGCCCGATTATCCCATATCGTAAAGGAATACGGGTATCAGAATGCGGAAGCCTTCTACAAAGCATTTCATAAGTCAGAGACAGCTTATGGGGATTATCAGGACAGCCTTAAGAATTGGAAACAACGGTATGGAGAAAAGCCACAGTCTCTACACGATAGGCTTATATCTAAGAAACAGGACATAAAGGAGCGAGAGTTAACAAGACCATATTCTCCACCAAACCGTGGAAGGAGTAGATAACAAACGAAGGGAGGCAATTGCCTCCCTTCGTTTGTTATCTCTCCGTAAAAGACTGGAATTTCACCCTCTCGCATAAAGATACAAATTATTTTTTTATTTCCTTATCATATATCTTTTTTGAGTATACCACAGTTACAATTGTTGCTAATAATAAATAAATCAACATAAAGATTGTGCCAGTCATCCCACTTGTAAATACGGTTGTAATGATAGTCAATAACCCCGTAATAATAATACATATTGCACCAAAGCGGTTACTCTTTCTCCATGTATTATCATTGTGCATACTCCAAACGGTTCGAACTCCCACTACTGCATTTCGTTTTGCCTTTGTCATAAAATTTCCTAATACAATAAATATAATACCACACAAAATACATGAAACTTTTGCAATGTCAATAACCGCATGTTCACCACCTGCATTTGCCTGTATCCAAGAAGAATAAAGAATAAAATAATGCATAATCCCGAACATGATTGCTTGCGAAATTCCTACAACACATAATACCTTTGCAGAAGATTTTGCTTCCATCTGTTCCTTTTCTGTATTTGCATTTTTTGATTTTTTCTCAAACACATAGATTAGCAAGTGCCAAAACAGTGTAATAAACAAAATAATTACCGGAAAAATAAAGCTTTCTGTTTTACTTCCCCATCTGTCAGTGTTTCCCTCCAAGTCATGATGCATAGGTATAATATCAGGCATAAACTGTAGTACAACACTTGTAACTACAACTGGTATCATTGCTACTATCCACATTATTTTTTTCATACTTTTTTTCCTCCAAACTGGTTAACCCATATAATTAATTCATCGAAAACCGTAGTGTTGATTTCATAATAAACAAAGTTTTTCTCTTTATATTCAGATATCAAGTCTGCGTTTTTAAGTAATTTTAAATGATAAGAAAGAGCAGCCGGTGTAATCTGTAATTTTTCAGCAATCTCTCCGGCATTTAATCGTTCATTTCTCAACATAATAAGAATGTCTCTTCGCTGGCTATCTGCCAATACTTTAAAAATGTTAGTTTCTCCCATATCTTTTACCTATTTAAAACTTTCTTTAAATAGATTTTAGCATGCTATTTGTTTTTGTGCAAGAACTATTTAAAAATAATTTTAAATAGAGGGGATACACTGAAAAATCAATGTGTCCTCTCTATTTACCTTAAGGCAAAATTCAAACATCTAGAAACTTAAGATTCCTGCCTCTTATTATGGAATAACCGTACGTTCTATATATTTTTCTGGAATTTTTAGTACTAGACCTCTATCATGATATTATATTAGCAAAATCACCACGTATCTAAACGATCCTCTGCATCAACCCATACTTGCATTTCTCCATCCAAGTATAATCTTGCATATTCTAATGGATTATCAATAGCCAAAGCATTCAACGAACACTGGGAGCCGGGAGTAGTTCTCAATCCTTCCTCTGCCTTATTGCAATCAATTCTAAGCACTACATTTTCAAACGTGGTTACATCTATGCTATTACATTGCGGATTATATCTTGCATAAATCAATCTCATATCTTATCTGTCCTTTCCTTAATTTTCTAAAAGTTTTGAAAGCATTTCAATCCGTTCTTCCTGCCATTTTCATTTCATGTTATAATTTGTTACTGGATTTTCTTTCCCTTAATTTTGCCCTTGTGAGCATTCGTAACATGAGGGAAAAGGATATAACACAAGGGAAAGCGTAAGGGCAAACTCACTCGCTACAAATTTAGCATTTTCAAGGGGTTGCGGACTTCACGAGGATAAGATATAACAGTTAATAAATGTTATGAATTAAGTCAAATCAAAACTGGAAATTGTCGAGTTCTTTTCCGTTACAATTCTTTCATCATGCACAATGATTCTGGCATTGAAACATAAGGACCATAATTATCCATTTTATTAAATCCTACTTTTCGGTATACATAACACGATTCTTGTAGCAATTCTCCAGTTTCAAGAATCATTTTCCTATATCCTAGTTCTTTCGCCCACTCGATTAATTCAAGAACTAGCTTGGTTCCTATTCCTTTTCCTTGGAATTCATCTCTGACAAATACTCTTTTTAACTCGGTTGCATTGTCGATATCACCGTACTGATATTCTCTAATTGCTCCAGCACCAGCGACTTTTCCATCAACATACACAACTACAGCCTCTTTTATCTCATCAAGCTGATTATACTGTTTATATTTATCTCTTTTTATAACTCTTCCTACTCGCCTATCTAAATCCATATCTAATAACTGACAGTTCTCGATAAAGTCTTTATTTGTCCCAGTACATCTAATAAATTCAATATCGGCCATATATAAACACCTCCTATGTGAAGAAAATTGGAATTTACCAAATCGTCAAATTCCGATTGAACAAAATCGCTGCGCGATGGCCTGCCAAGGCTGTGGCGCAGTTTTATTTTTATTAAAAAGCAGTGGAATTACTTTCCATAATCCGTTATTGTTAAGTTACCACACGAAACAACTGAACTAAGAAAGCTCCACTGCCTATGATAAGAATAACATTTTTCAGTCTCTTCCGCAATCGGAATTATGACGCTAATGCACCTCCG
>NZ_QTYW01000022.1:52926-54077 GCF_003462365.1 Roseburia sp. TF10-5
GGAATTATGACGCTAATGCACCTCCGAATAGGTAGATGTAATTATTAACACTACTTATTCTGGAGGTTTTATTATGTATAAAGATATTTTTGAATCTATCCGCAATGAAGCGGAAAAACGTAACCTGCGTGAAAGAACTATTCAACTGTATTGCTCGGATGTCGGTTACTTCCTTCGTTGGATTGGAAAAAATGTTTCTGATCTTACACTTGAAGATGCGGAAAGTTTTCTTACTGCCAAACGTCTGGAAGGAAGGTCTCCTGAAACTCACAATCACTATCGGTCTGCAATAAAGTTCTTATATAAAAAGGTGCTGAAGACTGTCTGGGATGATGACACTGTTCCAGCTATGAAAAGAGAGCGCAATCTTCCTGCTGTTCTGTCCCGCGATGAAATAAATGCAATCATTGACGCCACTCCGAATCTGAAACATAAAGCGATTATTGCAACTATGTATTCTTCCGGATTACGTGTATCGGAGGTCGTTCATCTCCATTATGATGACATTTCCCGTACCAACATGACAATTCATGTTCGTGAAACCAAAGGCAGAATTGACAGATATACAATTCTGTCTCAAAAAAATTTAGACCTTCTCACAGAGTATTGGTACAAATGTGGTCGCCCCAAAGATATCCTTTTCCCAAGTTCCTGGTCCGGTGGATATCTTGATATAGCCAGTGTTAACCAGTTCTTTAAGAAAAGTGCTAAACTCGCCGGCATTAACCGTCATGTTTCCTCTCATGCGTGCCGTCATAGTTTTGCCAGCCACTTATTCGAAAGTGGCACAGATATAAAATATATCCAGTCACTTCTGGGACATGTTGATCCTCGCTCTACAGATGTTTACCTTCATGTGAGCAACAAGACACTTCTTGGGATCCGCAGCCCGTTCGACAACCCGGAAGGTGGTGAATCATGAGTAAGGATTGTACGATTCAGGATGTTTTTCATCATTTTTATTCATCATTTGAATCCACACATGATATTTCTCCCGCTCAGAGAAAAGCCGCTTACCACATCATGAATTGCAAAACCGGTGCCTTTGGTGTGAATGTAAGCGTATGCGAGGACTGCGGCTGCATGTCAGTCCACTATAACTCCTGCCGTGACAGATGCTGTCCTATGTGTCAGGAGTTTCCAAAAGAAAA
>NZ_QTYW01000023.1:0-51104 GCF_003462365.1 Roseburia sp. TF10-5
CTCACGGTCTGGGCGATTTTTCTGTCAGGGGAGTTTTTTTACAGCCCCTTTTTAAATCTTTTATAAAAGGCTCTGTTATCATTGTTCCAGAATCACATGCCACGCCTCACACAGCCGTTCCAGCGACCACGCGGCATTTGCCGGACTTGTGGATGGAAGCACCATCGCTTCGATCCCCGTGACCGGAAACTGGTATCTTTTATAAAGCTGTCCTGCCTTGTTTCCGTTTGCATAAATACGTGTTATGTTCGTTTTTTCCAGAATCATGCCAATATCCGTCGGCTGTACATTTTTAATACTGCTGTCACTTGAGCCTTTGATGTCACAGCTTTGGATCACATCCCACAGGGCAATCCGGTGGGCAAGAAGCATTGCTTTTTTCTCCTCAATTGTATCCGGAACCGGCTCCTTTAAAAGTGTTGCAAGCACTTTCCAGAAACGGTTCTGTTTGTGCCCGTAATAAAAATTGTTTTCCCTTGATTTGACGGACGGCAGGGTTCCTAATATGAGAATTTCGGAAGCTTTGTCGTACACCGGCTCAAACGAATGGACAATGTGTTCATATTCCATGGGATTCTCCTTTTAAAGTTACCACACTATCCGTATCCATCTTACTGCTTATCCTTCTCTAAGATCTGGTCAATCGCAGCTGTCACCTTTTTGTAAACTTCATCACTCGTGATTCCTCCCATGATCGGATCTCCGACAATGTTGCCATTACGGTCAACGAGAACTGTCGTTGGAAATGCCATAATATTTGTTGCGTATTTACCGGCCTCACTGTCCGAATCAAGGGAAAGGTTGGTATAGTCTGCCCCCTGTTTTTTCAGGATGCTTTTTGCTTCCGCAATTCCCTCTTTGTTACCATCAAGTGAATCCGTGTTTACGCCAATGACCTGACCGCCCTTTGCCTTCAGTTCTTCATTTAATTTGTTGAGTGCCGGAAGTTCCTCCACACATGGCGTGCATCCATTAAACCAGAAATTAACAACCGTTACCGCATTCTGTGAAAAAATGCTGCTGTCCACCTTATTTCCATCCAGATCCTTCGCCTGAAAAGACGGAAAGACGGATGTTTCTGCATTCGCGCTTTGGGCGCCGGAATTTTCTGTTCCCATCTGCGCGGTAAGTTCCGTTACCTGATCCTCGATTTTCTTAATCTCTTCGATATCCTTATCCAGCTTTTTCAGGTCTGCCTCCGAAAACTGATCCTTCACATGATCCAGCTGTGTCTCCAGAAACGTTCCATAATTTTGTTCTCCTGCGTCTGCAGCTTTGTCTTTGTCAATGTTATTAAAAACCGTATTCCACAATTCCTGATGTTTCGCAATAATGGCATTTTCCTTTTCGTACAGTTTGTTGAGTTCTGCATTACCAGCCCCTGTATCTTCCGCAGACTGTGCCTGCGTTTCCGTCACATTACTGCCTTTTTCCGAGGCATTGCCACAGGCGGCAAGTCCAAATACCAGAGTCATAACCAGTAACATTACTGTAAGTTTTTTCATTTTAATTAGTCTCCTTCTTCTTTTTTGATTTTTCCGCAAATCCATACTTATAACTGATTGCTTCTACCGGACATTCCTTCACACATGCTCCGCAGCGTATACATTCCGTATGATTTGGATGCCGGACCACATCCACATCCATTTTACAGACCCCGGCACATTTGCCGCAAGATACACATTTACCGGTATCTATATGCATCTGTAAAAGAGATACTTTATTAAAAAGCGCATAGACTGCGCCAAGCGGACAGATCCATTTGCAGAATGGGCGATAAAACATAAGGCTTAACAACACGACCGCAACCAGTATTCCGGCCTTCCATGTAAACAGCTTTCCCAATGCCGCACGGATGCCTGCATTTGCAATCGAAAGTGGAAGTGCCCCCTCTAATACTCCCTGTGGACAGAGGTATTTACAAAAAAATGGATTCCCCATTCCCAGCTGGTTCGTCACCAATATAGGAAGCAGAATAACGAAAACCAAAAGAATTCCATATTTGATAAACCGAAGCGGCTTTAATTTCCGGGTAGATATTTTTTTAAATGGAATCTTATGCAAAAGTTCCTGGAACCATCCAAACGGACACAAAAAACCACACACAAACCGTCCCAGCAGAACCCCTGCCAGAATCAGGAAGCCGGTTATATAATATGAAAACTTAAATTTTGATGAACCAACCACTGCCTGAAAGGCCCCAATCGGACACGCTCCCGCTGCTGCCGGACAGGAATAGCAGTTTAGTCCCGGCACACAGACTGTCTTTGCATTACCACGGTAGATCTCTCCCTTAAAAAAATTCGGCAGATGAATATTCGTAAGAATCGTTGCCACAGCCTGAATCCACCCACGGACATGTGCAAGAACATGTGATGCCTTATGCTTTTTTTTATCCAATGCCAACACACTCCAGACATAATTTAATTGCTTTGGAGAGTACCGTGGCTGCCTCCCCACGCATCGCGCCATAACAAACCATAAGCATTGCTGCTGCAAGGAGCAGCAGCTGTACGGCTGCTTTCTTTTGTAGTTTCATTCCCTTTCATTCCTTTCTTTTTGCTTGTTACAGGTTATCAGCCAACTGTGACCGTCCTGTGTATGAAATTCTAAGATATCCTTAAGAAAATCTGAAGTATCCACGCATCTCCCTTTTGCCAGACAGCTGCGTACCTCTTCTATATCCGAAAGTCACCAGCATTTCCCACGATCTGCGCACGCCGCTGACTGCCATCTACGGCTACCTGGAACTTTTGGAAAAGGAACCGTTATCTGCTGTCTCCCGCCAGTATGTTGCCATCATCCGGGAACGCACAAAGGTGATGACACAACTGACGGAAGAACTGTTCCGGTATTCGGTTGTCCTGTCTGTGCCTTTGGCACAGCCCCTGCAGGAAGTGTCGGTAAATCGCATTTTACAGGGAAGCATTGCCGCAATGTATGCGGTGCTCAAAAGACACCGGATCACGCCAGACATTACCATGACCGACCGGACTTGGGCTTTCATTGCACGGACACTGGTGGAGCAGATGCACGGGCAGATGGATGCCGCTTATGAAGCGGGGAGGCTTGTCATCCGGATGCAGATTTAGTTTATTTTTTTATAAAACAGACCAAAAATAAAGCAACTACAACAACTCCTGTGCCTATGATGATACACCTCTTTGCTGTGGTGACTTCTTTTTGATATAAGCGAAATAATTCTCCGGAATGATTCTTTCTATTATGGAGACCAATCATTGCATAGATCAAAAAGAATGCAACACCGAATATTAAAATTACACTCAGTCGTCCCCAAGCAGAAGGAATGGTGTATTGACCGATTATGATACATAGCAGGATCATAAAATACACGATTTTATTTTGCCCATATCCTAAAGGAAGTTCTTTTTTATAATTTCTATACATCATTTTTCCATAATAAACGATCATGCATATTAAAAATAATAGATAGATTATCATAACCATCATCCTCATTGTATACCTCCTTAATTTTGTCTCATACGAGAAAATGTCACATCCGCCTCCGGATCGGTAAGCTCTATATTGATCCGACTGTTGCGCCGCTCATGAAGCAATAATTGTTATGCTGTCTCTGTGCTGATTCCCTTTTTCTTTCTTCTCATTGGTCTGAACATACTGTTTCCCCGATAGTATCACTGTTCTTTTCGAATCGTATCTCATATAGTTGCAAAAAATATAAAAATTTTCAGTCCGGCATAATAATCCGGATCAGATGTTTATCCAGCATGATTGTCCGGTTCCAGGGATTGATAATAATCCCTGCGATCTCCGGCACAGTAAGTGCTGCTTCAAACATCCTGCTGATCTCTGACAAAAATGTCGACTTCACCTGATCTGCACCTTTTAATTCTTCCTCAAAACTGGTAAACGCCGACCACCAGATTTTACCGTCCGGAGTTCTCACTGTCTGTAACTTCATTTGTGCCTGTGCCGGATCCGGTTCCACAGCAACGATCAGTTGTCCTCCCTCTTTCATCCGCCGCCGGATCACCGTCAACGTATGTGCAAGCTGCTCCTGTGTGGCTTCTTTCTGAAGCGCAAAAATTGCATCTTCTATTCTTTCATTGCCCTTTAATCCCTCATCCTGATATTCATTTTTCTTATTCATATTTCATATCCTCTCTTGTCTGTTCATTCTATTATAAAATGAGTGATTCCTTTTTGAAAGCCATTTCTTTCAGATTCTCCTTTTGGGAGAATTCTTTCGACAGAACCGTCCTTCTCTTTCTCTGAGACAACGAACCTCCAACTCTCCAACTCATAGATTGTATTCTCTGCACGTTTCTTCTATACTGAAAACAGACAGATGCTGCAGCAACTGTCTCTTACGAAATGGAGGTTCCACTATGTCACAAAATAAGATTGGCGAATTTATACAACAATCCAGAAAAGCCAAAGGATTTACACAGAAAGATCTCGGTGACCGGATCGGCGTCAGTGATAAAACCATATCCAAATGGGAAAACGGAAACAGCATTCCTGACACTTCGATTCTGAACGAACTTTGTGCTACTCTCGATATCAATGTCAATGAACTTCTCTCCGGTGAAAAATTAACACCGGAAATTTATTCTATGAAAGCGGAGGAAAATATGATGAACCTTTTAGAAGACAATCAAAAACAACAGCGCTTTACACTCCTTCCCTGTGCAGTGGGTATCGTTTTATTGATCCTTACCGGACTGTTTGCAATATTTACGCATGTGCTTTTACCGGATATGCTGGATCTTTGGGATTTTCCAACACTCCTCATTTACATCGGAATCTGTTGTTCCCTTGTTTTATTGAGCGGAAAGCGCCATAAACAGGAAATCATTCACTTTCTCCGGAAAATTGTGGTACCTGTCGGATGTATCTGTCCTCTGTTGGGGATAAACCAGTTTATTCATCAGTTCCGTGATCCGGCTGATATTGGTTCTTTTGTAGACCAATGTGTCTTATTTGTTCTCTATTCCCTAATTTCCTATGTGATTCTGGTTCTTATCGAACAGCATCTGGACAAATAATCTTTCACATGCAAAAATCCCGCCGTTTCCGGCGGGATAAAACTCCTGTAAAAACAGTCCCTCACCAATAGGCACAGGGGCTGCTTTTATTTATCTTACATATTCTTAACCGTTGCAATATCCACTGGAGTAAGCTCCCCATGAGCGGTCTCTAAAGAACGTGCCAGCGCATTTGCGGTATCCATAGCGGTAATACAGTACACACCGGTCTCAATCGCATTACGGCGGATTAAGAATCCGTCTCTTGTCTTATCACCGTTACCCTGTGTCGGTGTATCGATGACCAGATCAATCTTGTGACCAAGAATCAGATCCATGACATTTGGCGATTCCTGCGAAATCTTATTGACACGCAATGCATTCACACCATGCTCCTGCAAATACTTTGCGGTGCTTCTTGTCGCATAGATCTTGTAACCAAGTGCCTCAAAACGCTTTGCCACACCAACGGCTTCCGGCTTATCCGCATCCTTAACCGTCATGATCATCTGCTTATATTTCGGAAGCTGTACTCCTGCTCCGAGGAATGCCTTGTACAGTGCCTCATTGAATGTCTTTGCGATACCCAGACACTCACCGGTAGACTTCATCTCCGGTCCAAGGCTGATCTCTGCCCCACGCAGTTTCTCAAAGGAGAATACCGGCATCTTGATTGCGATATAATCGGCAACTGGTGCAAGTCCCGGCTCATAGCCCAGACCGCGGATCGTGTTACCGATGATCACTTTGGTTGCCAGATCTACGATCGGAATACCGGTAACCTTACTGATGTACGGCACGGTTCTTGAGGAACGCGGATTTACCTCGATGACATATACTTCCTCGTTCATGGCGATAAACTGGATATTAATCAGACCGACCACATGCAGTGCCTGTGCCAGACGCTTTGTATACTCTACGATGGTATCCTTTACCTTATCACTGATCGTTGGAGCCGGATATACGGAAATACTGTCTCCGGAATGGACTCCGGTACGCTCGATATGTTCCATAATACCAGGAATGAGAATGTCGGTTCCGTCACATACGGCATCGACCTCGATCTCCTTACCCTGTAAATACTTGTCTACGAGAATTGGATGATCCTGTGCAATACGGTTGATGATTCCGATGAACTCCTCGATTTCCTCATCGTTAAACGCAATCTTCATTCCCTGTCCGCCAAGTACATAGGAAGGACGGACAAGAACCGGATAACCAAGACGGTTTGCAACTTCTTTGGCTTCCTCTGCGGTGAATACGGTTCCACCGGCTGCTCTCGGAATATGAGTCTTCTCCAGAATCTCATCAAAAAGCTCACGATCCTCTGCGGCATCGACATCCTCTGCCTTGGTTCCAAGAATCGGAACGCCCATCTTCATAAGCGCCTCTGTCAGTTTGATCGCTGTCTGTCCACCGAACTGTACCACAGCTCCGTCCGGTTTCTCAATATTTACGATGGACTCGACATCCTCTGCGGTCAACGGCTCAAAATACAGCTTGTCTGCAATATCAAAGTCGGTGGAAACGGTCTCCGGGTTGTTGTTGATAATGACGGTCTCCCAGCCTTCCTTTGCAAATGCCCAGGTACAGTGTACGGAACAGAAATCAAACTCGATACCCTGACCGATACGGATCGGACCAGAACCAAGAACCAGAACCTTTTTCTGCGGTGTGGTCTCTGCAGCCTCGTTCTCACTTCCGTAAACACTGTAGTAATACGGTGTCTCTGCGGCGAACTCTGCGGCACAGGTATCCACCATCTTATATGCTGCAACGATACCGTTTGCATAACGCATCTGTTTAATCTCTTCCTCGGTCTTTCCGGTAAGCTCTGCGATAACGTTGTCCGGGAACTCGATTCTCTTTGCTTCTTTTAACAGATCTACCGTCAGTTCTTCGCTCTTTAAGCGCTGCTCCATCTCTACCAGGATTGCCAGCTTGTCGATAAACCAGCGGTCGATCTTGGTAATTTCATAAATATGATCATAGGAAACGCCGCGGCGCAGTGCCTCTGCGATCACCCAGATTCTGCGGTCATCGACCACATGAAGCTGTGCCTCCAACGCTTCATCGGACAGTCCGGTAAAATCATAGGACATAAGGCTGTCCACATGCTGCTCCAGGGAACGGATGGCTTTCATCAGTGCGCCCTCGAAGTTATCACAGATACTCATAACCTCTCCGGTTGCTTTCATCTGTGTACTTAACGTTCTCTTTGCAGTAAGGAATTTATCAAACGGAAGTCTCGGGATCTTCACTACACAGTAGTCAAGCATCGGCTCGAAACTTGCATAGGTCTTCTGTGTGATGGCGTTCTTGATCTCATCAAGTGTGTAGCCTAATGCAATCTTTGCGGTAACCTTTGCAATCGGGTATCCGGTTGCCTTAGAGGCAAGAGCGGAAGAACGGGATACACGAGGGTTTACCTCGATGACACAGTACTCAAAAGAATCCGGATTCAATGCATACTGCACGTTACATCCACCGGTGATCTTTAACTCATTGATAATATTTAATGCAGAACTACGAAGCATCTGGTACTCTTTATCCCCGAGTGTCTGGGAAGGTGCCACTACGATGGAATCTCCGGTATGCACACCAACCGGATCGATGTTTTCCATGTTACATACGGTGATGCAGTTTCCGTTCGCATCACGCATTACTTCGTACTCGACTTCCTTCCATCCTGCGATACAGCGCTCAACCAGTACCTCACCGACACGGCTTAAACGGAGTCCGTTGCTTAAGATATCGACCAGTTCCTGCTCGTTATGGGCGATACCGCCACCGCTTCCGCCGAGGGTAAATGCCGGGCGGAGCACAACCGGATATCCGATCGTATTAGTAAACTTGATACCGTCTTCTACGGTATTTACAACCTGAGAAGCTGCACAAGGCTCACCAATCTTTTCCATGGTATCCTTAAATGCCTGACGGTCCTCTGCCTTAAAGATGGTTTCTGCGGTCGTACCGATCAGTTTTACTCCGTGCTCTTCTAAGAATCCGGACTCTGCCAGTTCCATACCCAGATTTAATCCAGCCTGTCCACCGAGTGTCGGAAGGATGCTGTCCGGTTTTTCCTTTAAAATAATTTTTTCAAGAACCGGAAGTGTCAGAGGCTCAATGTATACCTGATCCGCAATCTGCTTGTCGGTCATGATGGTGGCAGGGTTGGAGTTTACCAGACACACCTCCACGCCTTCTTCCTTTAAGGAACGGCATGCCTGTGTTCCTGCGTAGTCAAACTCGGCTGCCTGTCCGATGACGATTGGTCCCGAACCGATTACTAATACTTTTTTGATATCTTTATTTCTTGGCATTACTGATTCCCTCCCATCATCTGAATAAAGCGGTCAAACAGGTACGAAGAGTCCTGTGGTCCCGGGCATGCTTCCGGATGGAACTGCACGGTGAAAATATTCTTTCCGACATACTCTAAGCCCTCGTTGGTTCCGTCATTGACATTGACGAATGCAGGCTTTGCAACCTTCGGATCAAGGGTATCGGTATCTACCACATAGCCATGGTTCTGGGAAGAAATGTAAACACGACCGGTTGACAAATCTTTCACTGGATGGTTTCCACCACGGTGTCCGTATTTCATCTTGTGTGTATCCGCTCCGTTGGCCAGTGCCATGAGCTGATGACCGAGACAGATGGCAAAGATCGGTACGTCACTTGCATACAGTTTCTTTAATTCCTCGATGATCGCTGTGCACTCTTTCGGATCTCCAGGTCCGTTGCTGAGCATAATGCCATCCGGATTGGCTCCAAGGATTTCTTCCGCCGATGTGTGTGCCGGGTAAACCGTCACCTCACAGCCACGAGCATTTAACGATTTTGCGATATTGTTCTTCGCACCGAAATCCATCAGTGCAACTTTCTTTCCGCTTCCCTTTAATACATTCTTCTCGCTGCAGGTAACTTTATCCACAACGTTTCCAGTTGTATATTCTTTCAATTTCGGAAGAATTTCATCCAGATTATAATTTTCATTTGTCGTGATCATTCCGTTCATGGTTCCCTTTTCGCGGAGAATCTTGGTAAGCGCACGGGTATCAATTCCTGCAATTCCCGGAATATCATGCTTTGTCAGGAAATCCTGAATGCTTCCCTGACAGCGGAAATTGCTCGGCATACGTGAAAGCTCTCTTACAATATATCCGTCCGGCCACGGTCTGGCGGATTCCATATCCGGTGTAATTCCGTAGTTTCCGATCAGCGGATACGTCATCACAACCGCCTGTCCTGCATAGGACGGATCTGTAAGTACCTCTAAATATCCGGTCATTGAGGTATTAAATACGATCTCACTGATGATTTCGCGTGTAGAACCAATGCTTGTACCTGTAAACACGGTTCCGTCTTCCAGTATCAAAAAAGCTTTCATTCTTTGCCCTGCCTTTCTTGCATCTTGGCAAAAAAAAAGAGAGAATCTCTTTTTTTTACCTTGAGTTAGCTTTACCTAAATTGTAAAAATTTTATCACAAATCGTCACTTTTTTCAACCTTTTTTGCAAGAGAAAAAAGTGACATATTTTATGAATAAATATACATATTATACAATTCCATGCATCCACAATACCATGAACCCGACAGCAACTGCCGCACAGACTGCCAGACCGCCAATGCTGGTTCCAAGGATCACGCCGGATGGAATTTCTTTCTTTTCATATATCGCGCGTGCCACGGTTTTTGCCTGCATCGGAACAAACGAACACGGCTGTGTTACCTCCATTGGATGAAACCGGCGTTTTGTGAAATAATCCGCTGTCCATGCCGGCATTGCCGATAACGTCACCCTCTGTAACTGATATTGATTTGCCGCATACGCCTTCATTTCTTCCAACAGACATCTGCCACATCCTCTGCGCTGGAATACCGGAAGCACATACAGCATGGTAATATGTCCCTCTTTCTGCATTCCTGACATGGCGATCATATGCCCCTGTTCAAAAATTCCCCACATGGTGAGAGTTCCTTCTGCAATCATGTTCCGGATGTTTGTGTTTTCCGTATATTGCAGAAATATATGAATCATTTCCAGATCCGTGATCCGCGCACGCAGACAGTAATCAAAGACACCCCTTGCAATACTGAGCGCTTCCGGAATCTGATCTTCCGTTAAAATCTGTGCTTTCATTTACGCTTCCTCCTTATTTTCCAACAGCCGGTCCTTCAGACCGCTGTAACGTCTCTGTTGGGAATTATTCTCAATCATTTGTTCAAATGTTGTATCATCTCCCACTATCGTAACACATTTCTTTGCTCTTGTAACCGCTGTGTACAATAAATTCCGGTTCATAAGCATGCGGGGGCCGGAAAGAAGCGGAATGACAACGGCCGGATACTCCGATCCCTGTGATTTATGGATCGTCACAGCATACGCAAGTTCCAGCTCATCCAGCAGTTTGTACGAATATTCCACCATACGCCCTTCATCGAAATTTACCGTGATGGTCTCTGCAAAATCATTGATCTCTTCAATAATTCCGGTATCTCCGTTAAACACCCCGGTTCCTTTGTCTATGCAGAGTCCATATTTGCTGCGGATCTCCCATTCCAGCTGATAATTATTTTTGATCTGCATGACTTTATCGCCTTCCCGGAAAACGATCGCCCCATGCTCTTTCTCCTTTTTTCTGTCCGATGGCGGGTTCAGATACATCTGCAGAATCGTATTGAGACGTTCTACTCCGAGCAGCCCTTTCCGCATAGGCGTAAGCACCTGAATATCGTATTCGCTTGCCCCCACAAATTTCGGAAGTTTCTGCTTGATCAGCTGCAGCGTAACGTTGATAATTTTATCTGCCTCATAACGCTTCAGGAAAAAGAAATCCATGCTCTTGTTATCCAGGCTGACTTTTTCTCCCCGGTTAATCTTATGCGCATTGACAATAATATCACTGGTGCTTGCCTGTCGGAAAATTTTTGTCAGCATTACCGTAGGAAACATCTTCGAATCAATAATGTCCTTCAGCACACTTCCCGCCCCTACACTCGGCAGCTGATTCACATCTCCCACCAGGATTAGACGCGTGCCCGGTAGAATTGCTTTCAGAAGGGAATTCATCAGGGAAATATCCACCATCGACATCTCATCAATAATGATGAGATTGGTCTCCAGCGGATTTTGTTCATTGCGCTCAAATCCGGCATTTCCTTCCATTCCGCCATTCAGTTCGAGCATCCGGTGAATCGTCCGTGCCTCATACCCGGTGGTTTCGCTCATGCGCTTTGCTGCCCGTCCGGTCGGTGCCGCCAGCATAATATCTTCTCCGGATAATTCAAAATACCGGATGATCGTATTGATCGTCGTTGTTTTTCCCGTTCCGGGACCTCCGGTAATCACGAGAACACCGTTTCTTACGGCTTCCTTTACCGCTTCTACCTGATGCTCATCAAGATCCATTCCCGTCTTCTTTTCAATCTTTCGGATTCTGTCCTCAATTTCGATATCCGGAACATCAAACACAGCATTCAGCTGTGTCAGACGGGTAGCGGTATTTGCCTCCATATAAAAATAGGTTGCCGCATAGATCTGCGTACTGTCTTCCACCTGGCGCATAATGATCTTGCGATCCATCGCCAGATTCATGTAATGCTGCTCGATGTGCTCCGGGTCTACCTCAAGAAGCCGGCTTGCCCGCTGCGTCAGTTCCTGCATCGGCAGATAGGTATGCCCCTCTCCAGCAGCCTGCAGCAGCACATACTGGATACCGCTTCGAATCCGGAAATCGGAATCGGTGCGGATTCCCACACGGGATGCGATCTCATCTGCCGTGCGGAATCCGACCCCTTCCACATCATCTGCCATACGATATGGATTTTCTTTCAGTATTCCGTATATTTCCTGCCCGTATGTTTTATATATTTTCACTGCAAGTGTGGTATTGATCCCGTATTGCTGCAAAAAAATCATTGCCTGCCGGAGATCTTTTTTCTGATTCACCTGATCCGCGATTTCCATAGCCTTTCTCTGGCTGATGCCTTTGATCTCCGCCAGCCGCTCCGGTTCTTCTTCAATGATACGGAAGGTATCTGCCTTGAATCTTCGAACAATCCTTGCCGCTAAGGCAATTCCGATCCCTTTGATCGCCCCTGATCCCAGATACCGCTCAATTGCTACCTCATCCTGTGGTGCCTTTTCTTCGAAACTCTTTACCTGAAACTGTCTGCCGTAAGTCGGATGTTCTGTATAACTTCCCTTTGCCTTAATGTTTTCTCCCTCGGCAATATCCGAAAATACCCCCACACAAGTCTCTTCTTCTTCGTTACACACCAGAACAAGTACGGTATATCCGTTGTCTGCATTTCGATAGATGATGTGATCTACATATCCTTCAATGCTCTCAAGATTCTCTTCCAAAATATGTTCCCCATTCTCTAAAAAAGAGACTGTTGTAAACAGTCTCTCCTCTTTTCTTTGTGCTGATGTTACTACTGGCCAATATTACGTTTCATCTGCTCATACAGTGTCTGTGTATAGCTTTCTCCGATCTGATCCACCATTTCATCTGCCACCGTCTCGATTGCCTGATCCATATACAGATCTTTGTACTGTGACATCGTAGAATCCTCGTCATCATCCGAGGTAAATGTATCTTTCATCTGTTTGATGACCTGCTCCACAAAATAAGATTCAAAATCTTTGATGACACCTTTTAATTGTTCCTCTGAAGAGTCCGATGAAATATTCTTTAATGAACTCTGAAGAGAATTGCTCTGCTCTGCACTTTTGTTTGCATTTGCAACCGTATAATTTGTACTGATTGATGAAATATCCATAGTATATCCCTCTTATGTAAGTAATTCCGAATCGCTGCCTATCGTTTCAGGTTATTTGCCGTCTCCAGCATGGAATCCGAGGTCGTGATTGCCTTGGAATTTAATTCATATGCGCGCTGTGCAATGATCATATTTACCATCTCATCAGCAACCTGTACATTTGAAGCTTCGATGTAGCCCTGATATACACCGGTCTTCGTCAATCCTGCATTTTGTCCCTCCAGCATCGGATTTCCCGAAGCTGCAGTCGCTGCAAGTTTGCTTCCTGACATTTTCTCCAGTCCTGCCGGATTGTTAAACTGATAGATTCCAAAAGACTGGTTTAATGACACTACATTACCGGTTGCATCTTTATAGCCAATCGTTCCATTGCTCGAAAATACCATGCTTTCCGAAGATACGCCTCTTGGCACACGAATGGTATTTCCTCTGGAATCCAATACCGGAAGCCCCTCTGAGGTTGCCAGAATTGTGTTTCCATTCGAATCCTGACTCCAGGAGAAGTTACCGTTTCTGGTGTAATATGTCTGTCCATCCACACCCCGCACGGCAAAGAATCCCTTTCCTTCCAGTGCAAAATCGGTCGGAATCTCTGTCTCTTCACGCGCCCCCTGCGTATAGTTGGACATGGTCGCTGCCACTCTGGTTCCGAGTCCTACCTGTGCACCTACCGGTTTATTGGCACCATTTGCCGTCGTTGTCTTTGTCTGCAGTGTCTGGTACAGTAAAGATTTAAACTCGGTACGTTCCGTCTTATAACCTGTCGTATTCACATTGGACAGGTTATTTGAAATTGTATCCAGATTTGTCTGCTGCGCAATCATTCCGGTTGCCGCAGTATAAAGTGATCTCATCATACGCTTCTATTTCCTCCTTGCGGTCTTTCAGCGGCTATTATACTTTACCGACATTGTTAACTGCCCGGTCAAGTGTTCCATCTATGGAAGTGATTACCTTCTGTCCTGCCTCATAGGCTCTCTGAATTGTAATCATATTTACCATCTCATTTACAACATTTACATTGGAAGTCTCCAGTGTGCCCTGCTCTATATTGGCATCTGTTGCAATCCGGTTCCCTCCCGGAAGAAGGTTATACAGATTCTCACCGTATTTTTCAAGATAGTCATAATTATCCACGTCCACCATGCCAATCGTTCCGACAATCTGGTTATTCTGCATGACATATCCCAGTTTATTCACGGTAATCGCAGCATTTGGATCCAGACGTATATAATTATTCTGACCCGGATCGCCATTCATTGCACCAGTGGCATTTAAAACATAATCGCCATCCTTCGTCACCAGATACCCCTCTTTATTTACGGTAAAGGCTCCATCCCGCGTATACTTCACGGAAGTATTTCCCTGCTTGTCCGTGAATGCCACGGCAAAAAAACCATTTCCTTCAATCGCAAAATCTGTGGTGTTATCTGTCACCTTGAAATTTCCCGTGGAATAATCCGTATATACCTGCCCAAGGTGAACCCCATATGTAATATCTCCAAGCTTTTTCGGAATCCCCATGTTAGAAGAATCCTTAATGCGCAAAGACATCTCATCGGCAAAAGTACGACTCGTCGTTCCTTCTTTTTTATATGCTGTTGTGTCTGCGTTTGCCAGATTATTTGCCAGAATATCCAGACGCTTCATTTCGTTTACCATTCCCGTATGGGCGGTATACAATCCTTTTACCATTTATGACACCTCAATTTTCACAGTTTTAATTTATATCGGCCAATGCCCTCACGAGCTTTATAGACATGCGATAAAAAGTGCGCATAAACGCGCACTTTATGCATTAATCCTCGTCTCTTTTTCCTGCAAGGAATTCTACATATTTTCCGGTTCCGATTGCTACACAGGTCATAGGATGCTCTGCGGTCATCGTGTTGATTCCGGTACGTTCTTCAATCAGTTCCTCCAGACCGCGAAGCAAGGAGCCGCCACCTGTCAGGACAATTCCCCTGTCTGCAACGTCTGCTGCCAGTTCCGGTGGAGTTTTCTCCAGTACGGAATGTACAGCTTCCACAATCTGTAATGTTGCCTCACGCAGAGCTTCCTCTGTCTCCTCAGAGCTTACCGTAATGGTTCTTGGCAGACCGGTTACCAGATTACGGCCACGGACATCCATCGTCTCATTCTGTGCCAGTGGGTAGCATGTACCAATTTTGATCTTGATATCTTCTGCGGTACGCTCACCGATCAAAAGATTATGTTTCTTTCTCATATAGCGGACCAGGGCTTCGTCAAAATCATCTCCTGCAATTTTCACGGAAGTGCTCACAACAGAACCACCCAGAGAAATGACTGCGATATCCGAAGTACCTCCTCCGATATCTACGATCATGTTTCCGCATGGTCTGGAAATATCAATACCGGCACCGATTGCTGCTGCAATTGGTTCCTCAATAATCTCTACTTCACGGGCTCCTGCCTGATAAGTTGCATCCTCTACGGCTTTCTTTTCAACCTCTGTAACACCACTCGGTACACAGACGCTGATGCGCGGCTTACGAAAGCTCTTCTTTCCAAGTGCTTTCTGGATGAAATACTTGATCATCTTCTCTGTGACGGTATAATCTGAAATCACACCCTGGCGAAGAGGACGGACTGCCACAATGTTTCCCGGTGTTCTTCCAAGCATCAGTCTTGCTTCCTCACCGATTGCTTTAATTTTATTGGTATCTCTGTCAAATGCAACAACGGAAGGCTCTTTTAATACAACACCTTTTCCTTTAATATATACTAAAATACTCGCAGTACCTAAATCAATTCCGATATCTGATCCGATCATCCCAAATGCCCCTTCCTATTTTCTTTTTATCTTTCTTTATCAAAATCTGATCTGCGTTTATGGCGCAAATCTGCAGTTAATCATATTTTTATGCATACAGTAACATTATATACAATTCATCCCATTTTTCAAACATTTTTTTATAGGTTAAAGCATTTTAATTAAATTTTAAGGAATCTCTCTGTTCCCGGGACAAAAATCTGTGCATTTTCGCTATTTTATACGTTCTTCGATTCCAGATACGGTTTTAAAAACTGACCGGTATACGATTCCGGAACTTTGCAGATTTCCTCCGGAGTCCCCTGTGCAATCACGGTTCCGCCACCGTCACCGCCTTCCGGTCCCATATCAATGATATAGTCAGCCGTCTTGATGACGTCCAGATTATGCTCGATGACGACAACTGTATTTCCGCCGTCCGAAAGCTTTCTAAGAATCTCCACCAGCTTGTGTACATCCGCAAAATGCAGTCCGGTGGTTGGCTCATCCAGTACATAAATGGTTTTTCCCGTTCCTCGTTTGCTCAGTTCTGTGGCAAGTTTGATACGCTGCGCTTCTCCTCCGGATAATTCTGTGGAAGGCTGTCCCAGTTTTACATAGGAAAGTCCGACATCGTACAGTGTCTGAATCTTTCGGTGGATCGTTGGTACATTTTTGAAAAATTCCAATGCCTCTTCCACCGTCATATCCAGCACGTCATAGATCGTCTTTCCTTTATAGCGCACTTCGAGTGTTTCGCGGTTATAGCGCCTGCCACCGCAGACTTCACACGGCACATACACATCCGGCAGGAAATGCATCTCGATCTTTATGATACCATCTCCGCTGCAGGCCTCACAGCGTCCTCCTTTGACGTTGAAACTGAAACGTCCCTTCTTATATCCACGTGCCTTTGCATCCGGAGTTGCCGCAAACAGATCACGGATCATGTCAAACACACCGGTATAGGTTGCCGGATTCGAACGCGGTGTGCGTCCGATCGGTGACTGATCAATATCGATAATCTTATCCAGTTGTTCCACACCCAGAATATCATCGTGATCTCCGGGGATGCAGCGTGCCCGGTTTAAAGTTCGCGCCAGATGCTTATACAGAATTTCATTGGTCAGGGAACTCTTTCCCGATCCCGATACTCCGGTGATACAGGTCATGATACCAAGCGGAACCTGCACATCAATATTTTTCAGATTATTTTCCCGCGCTCCTTTGATGGTAAGAAATCCGGTCGGTCTGCGCCGTTCCGATGGTACCGGAATCTTCATCCGGCCGCTCAGATAAGCGCCGGTAATGGATTTTTTGCATTTCATGATATCCGCCGCAGTACCGGCCGCAACGACTTCTCCACCATGTACGCCGGCTGCCGGACCAATATCCACAATGTAGTCGGCCGCACGCATGGTATCCTCATCATGTTCCACGACAATCAGCGTATTTCCCAGATTCTTAAGATTCATCAGTGCATGCAGCAGCTTGTCATTGTCCCGCTGATGCAGTCCGATACTCGGCTCATCCAGAATATATGCCACGCCGACCAGTCCGGAACCGATCTGGGTAGCCAGGCGGATGCGCTGCGCCTCTCCTCCGGACAAGGTTCCGGTCGCACGTGTCAATGTCAGATAATCCAGACCTACCTCCTGCAAAAAGCCCACACGGGCACGGATTTCCTTTAAAATCTGATTGCCGATGAACTGCTGCTGTTCCGTCAGCTGCATTTCCGCCAGATATTTCACGAGATCCTTTACCGACATATCGGTCATCTCATATATATTTTTGTCTGCAACCGTAACCGCAAGAGAACTCTGCTTCAGACGCTGTCCATGGCAGGCAGCACACGGTGTAATACGCATAAACTGCTCATATTCCTGCTTCATCGTGTCCGATCCCGTCTCCCGGTAACGGCGCTCGACATTTTTAATAAGGCCTTCCCAGTTCAGATCATAGACGCCTTCTCCACGCTGTCCTTTATAATGCACCTTTAATATCCGGCCATCTCCGCCATGAATGAGCATATGCCGGATTTCTTTTGGCAGATCTTTATATGGTGTATCGAGAGAAAATCCATATCCTTCCGACAACGCTTTTAGGGTAGCATAGGTATAGCTGGACGGATCGGTGCAGGACTGCCAGCCCATTACCTGAATTGCCCCCTCGGAAATAGACAGTGTCTTATCCGGAATCATGAGATTTTCATCAAACTCCATCTTGTAACCAAGTCCGTAGCAGACCGGACAGGCACCAAACGGATTATTAAACGAAAAACTTCGCGGTTCCACCTCATCCACACTGATTCCGCAATCCGGGCACGCAAAATTCTGGGAAAAATTCATTGGTTCCCCGTCCACCACATCTACAATCGCATTTCCCTCGGTCAGCTCAAAAACATTTTCCAGGGAATCGGTCAGACGCTTTTCAATTCCGGGTTTTACCACCAGACGGTCTACCACAATATCAATATTGTGTTTGATGTTTTTATCCATCGGAATTTCTTCCGAAAGTTCATACATATTTCCGTCCACGATCACACGCACATAACCGCTTTTTTTTGCTTTCTCGAATAATTTCTGATGTTCGCCCTTACGCCCGCGCACAACCGGCGCAAGGATCTGGATGCGTGTGCGTTCCGGCAGTTTCATCACGGCATCTACCATCTGATCGATCGTCTGTTTCTCGATGGCACGTCCACACTTCGGACAATGTGGAATTCCTATGCGGGCATACAGCAGTCGAAAATAATCATAAATTTCCGTCACGGTTCCGACGGTGGAACGCGGGTTTCGGTTCGTCGATTTCTGGTCAATGGAGATTGCCGGCGGAAGTCCCTCAATCGACTCTACATCCGGTTTTTCCATCTGTCCTAAGAACTGTCTTGCATAGGAAGACAAAGACTCCATATAGCGCCGCTGGCCTTCCGCATAAATTGTATCAAATGCAAGTGATGATTTTCCCGATCCGGACAATCCCGTTAAAACAACAAATTCATCTCTCGGAATATCTACGTCAATTGCTTTTAAATTGTGCTCATTAGCCCCACGTATTTTAATGTACTTTCTCTGTTTTCTCGGCATTTTATTTCCTCCTGTCGGTAACGTCCCTGTTTTTATTTTTCAATATCACGCAGCATATTTTTCAGTGACACCATCTTATCACGATACTCTGCCGCCGCCTCAAAATTGAGTTCTGCGGCAGCTTTCTTCATCTTCTTCTGGATATCCCCGATCAGTTTTTCTAATTCCCTGCGGCTCATGGATTCCGGATCTTTATCAAATTCCATCTCCTCTGCTGCCACTTTTTTGGAGATTGCAATCAGATCACGCACCGATTTCTGGATGGTCTTCGGTGTGATTCCATGTTCCTCATTGTATGCCTGCTGAAGCTTGCGGCGGCGCTCCGTCTCATCAATGGCCACACGCATGGAATCCGTGATCTTATCCGCATACATGATTACATGTCCCTCACTGTTTCTTGCCGCACGTCCGATGGTCTGGATCAGTGAAGTCTCGGAACGAAGGAATCCTTCCTTATCCGCATCCAGAATCGCCACAAGCGTAATCTCCGGAATATCCAGTCCCTCCCGCAGCAGGTTGATACCGACAAGTACATCAAACACGTCCAGACGCAGGTCACGGATAATCTCTGCACGCTCTAAGGTATCAATATCCGAGTGCAGATATTTTACACGGATGCCAAGTTCGCCCATATACTGTGTCAGATCCTCCGCCATACGCTTGGTCAGTGTCGTAATCAGCACTTTATGGTGATTTTTCGTCTCTTTGTTAACTTCCCCGATCAGATCATCGATCTGCCCCTCCACAGGACGAACGGAAATCTCCGGGTCCAGAAGTCCGGTCGGACGGATAATCTGCTCCACACGCAGCAATTCATGCTCGTTCTCATAGACATTCGGCGTAGCTGATACAAACAGCATCTGATCAATCTTGCTCTCAAACTCTTCAAAATTAAGCGGGCGGTTATCGAGTGCGGACGGCAGACGGAATCCATAGTCCACCAGTGTCTGCTTCCGTGAGCGATCCCCTGCATACATTCCACGCACCTGTGGAATCGTAATGTGGGACTCATCCACAATAATCAGAAAGTCGTCCGGAAAATAATCCATCAGTGTCTCCGGCATTTCTCCCTCGGCACGTCCTGCCAGATGGCGGGAATAGTTTTCGATGCCGCTACAAAATCCGGTTTCCTTCATCATTTCAATATCAAAATTCGTGCGCTCCGCGATACGCTGCGCTTCCAGCAGCTTATCTTCACCCTTAAAATACCTGACCCTCTCTTCCAGTTCTGCCTCGATACGGTCACACGCTGCGTTCATTTTTTCCTGTGGCACCACATAATGGGACGCCGGAAACACAGCCGCATGCTTTAATATACATTTGATCTCCCCGGTAAGCACATCCACCTCCGTAATCCGGTCGATCTCATCTCCGAAAAACTCCACACGGATCGCCGTGTCGGTATTATTCGCCGGAAAAATCTCCAGTACATCGCCATGCACCCGGAACGTACCACGCTTAAAATCCATCTCGTTGCGCGTGTACTGCATGTCAATGAGTCCCTTGATCACATCATCGCGGTCAATCTCCATTCCGGGACGCAGGGAAACCATCATGTTCATATAGTCATCCGGACTACCAATGCCATAGATACAGGATACGGATGCTACGATAATGACATCTTTTCGCTCCGCCAGCGCTGCCGTGGCAGAAAGGCGCAGCTTATCAATCTCATCATTTACCGCGGAATCCTTCGCTATATAAGTGTCCGACTGCGGCACATACGCTTCCGGCTGATAATAATCATAGTAGGAGACAAAATACTCAACGGCATTCTCCGGGAAAAATTCTTTCATTTCTCCGTACAGCTGCCCCGCCAGTGTCTTGTTGTGGGAAATAATCAGCGTCGGCTTATTCAGCGCCTGAATGACATTTGCCATCGTAAAGGTCTTTCCCGAACCGGTCACACCCAGCAGTGTTTCAAACTGGTTGCCTTCTTTGAATCCTTTGACTAATTTTTCAATTGCCTGCGGCTGGTCACCGGTTGGCTCATATGGGGCATGTAATTTGAACTCCATAATGCCCTCTCCCTTCTCAAATTTATCGTAAAATTAACTTTATTCCATGAAAAAAAAGATAAAATCCATATCTTTATAGTCTGCACATATATGCTAATTTTACTACAAAGATCTGACTTTGTCTATCTCAATCAGAACATTTGTTCTCATCTTTCTTTTTGCCTGTAAAGTGTGTATGATAACAGCAAATACATGTCACAAAAGATAAGGAGATTTTGTATGAAAAGAAGAAAAGAATTTCATTTATTTTCCCTTGGAATATTGTTATTTACCCTGACATTAACCATAGTTTCAGGCCGGATTGCTATCCATGCGGCAGATCTGAATACAGAACTGCCCGCAAATGACTCCACGGAAATTTCTTCCGAAATTCCAACGGAAACACCGGTGGTTCCTTCCACGGAAAATCCCAAACCGGTATTGCAGGGACTTATCCATGATAAAAACGGACATTTCTATTTTTATCAGAATGGAAAAAAGCTGAAAAACCGTTGGAAAAAGGTTGGCAAGAACAAATACTATTTCGGGAAAAACGGACAGGCAGTTACCGGGAAAAAGAATATTTCCCATTACTTATGTTACTTTAATAAAAAAGGGGTTCTGACACGCAAAATTGATAAAAACAAAAAGATGGTTGCCCTCACTTACGACGACGGACCATCGGTTTATACCCCAACTATTTTAAAAACCCTGAAGAAAAATGATTCCGTTGCCACATTTTTTGTGGTGGGCAGCCGCGTATCGACTTACTCCAAAACCGTACAGAAGGCTTATGACAACGGGTGTCAGATTGGCAATCACACTTATGATCACAAAATTCTGACCCGGGTTGGGAAAAAGGAAGTTCAAAAACAGGTTTCCAAAACCAATCGTGCCGTCAAAAAAGTAATCGGTATAAATCCGGTTGTGATGCGCCCTCCGGGAGGTGCCACCAGTTCCAACATCAAATCATGGGTGGGAATGCCTTCCATCATCTGGTCCATCGATACCTTAGACTGGAAAACGCGGGATTCCGCAAGTACCCAGAAAGCCGTACTGAACCATGTAAAGGATGGAGATATCGTACTGATGCACGATCTGTATAAAGCGACCGCCACTGCCTCCCAGACAATCATTCCGGAACTTACCAGACGCGGATATCAGCTCGTCACTGTCAGCGAACTTGCAGAGTGCCGGGGCGGCATGAAACAGAACAAATCTTATTCTAAATTTCCAAAGAAACAAAAATAGTGTCAGGCAGTGAACGATTTTACAAAAAAACGCGGAAACCATGATGGTTTCCACGTTTTTGTTATCTGCTTCGATTTTATACAACCTTACGTCCGCAGCACTGCTTATATTTCTTACCACTGCCGCATGGACACGGATCATTCGGATATACCTTGGCGTGTTCACGCTTCTTCGGTGCCTTTGCCGCACTCTCGTCCTTATTGGTTCCGGTTACTTTTGCGACCTGCTCACGCTCTACCTTCTGCTCTACCTGTACATGATAGAGAAGACGAATGGTATCCTCCTGAATACCCGCGATCATTTCATCGAACATATCAAATCCGGCCATCTTATACTCAACCAGCGGATCTCTCTGTCCGTATGCCTGTAATCCGATACCCTGACGGAGCTGATCCATATCGTCGATATGATCCATCCACTTGCGGTCGATCACCTTCAGCAATACGACACGCTCCAGCTCACGGAACTGCTCGATCTCCGGGAATTCGGTCTCTTTTGCTTCATATAAAAGCACTGCCTGTTCTTTCAGATGCTGCTTTAATTCTTTGACATCCTTGATATCTTCGATATTTTCCTCTGTAACAGGTTCAAGAGGAATCACCGGCAGAAGAATTTCATTTAATTCATTTAAATTCCACTCTTCGCGCGGAATCTCATTCGAAATACAGGTATCGACTGATTTCTCCACCTGTTCCTGAATCATCTTAAAGATCGCATCACGCATACTGTCTCCATTTAATACGGACATACGCTCTTTGTAAATGATCTCTCTCTGATCGTTGTTTACCTGATCATACTCTAACAGATTCTTACGAATACCATAGTTGTTGTACTCGATCTTTTCCTGTGCCTTCTCGATGGCAGAAGTAAGCATCTTGTGCTGAATCTGCTCACCTTCCGGAACACCAAGTGCGTTAAATACTGACATCAGACGCTCGGAACCGAACAGTCTCATCAGATCATCTTCCAGAGAAATAAAGAACTGGGATTCACCCGGATCTCCCTGACGTCCGGCACGACCACGCAGCTGATTATCGATACGGCGGGATTCATGACGCTCGGTACCGATGATCTTTAAACCTCCGGCTTCACGTGCATCCTCGTCCAGCTTGATATCGGTACCACGTCCAGCCATGTTGGTAGCGATGGTAACCGCTCCGTGCTGTCCTGCCTGTGCAACGATCTCGGCCTCCTGCTCATGGAATTTTGCATTCAATACGGTATGCGGAATTCCCTCACGCTTTAACATTCCGCTGATCAGCTCGGAAGTCTCAATCGTGATGGTACCAACCAGAACCGGCTGTCCCTTCTCATGTGCTTCCTTGACTTCCTCAACAACTGCTTTGAATTTTTCTTTCTTCGTCTTATATACCGCATCCTGATGATCGATACGTGCAATCGGACGGTTGGTAGGAATCTCAATAACGTCCATGCCGTAAATATCACGGAACTCTTTTTCCTCCGTCAGAGCCGTACCGGTCATACCGGCTTTCTTCTCAAATTTATTGAAGAAGTTCTGGAATGTAATGGTTGCAAGTGTCTTGCTCTCTCTCTTAACCTTTACATGCTCCTTTGCCTCGATTGCCTGATGCAGACCATCGGAATAACGGCGGCCCGGCATGATACGTCCGGTAAACTCGTCAACGATCATAACCTGATCCTCTTTTACCACGTAATCCTGATCGCGGAACATCAGATAATGTGCACGGAGCGCAAGGATCACATTATGCTGGATCTCCAGGTTCTCCGGATCTGCCAGGTTATCAATATGGAAAAATTTCTCAACCTTTTCCACACCCTGCTGTGTCAGATTCACCAGTTTGTCCTTTTCATTTACGATAAAGTCTCCGGTTTCTTCCTGCTCAATTCCCATGATGGCATCCATCTTGGAATACTCCGGTACATCCTCACCACGTGTCAGCTGCTGCGCTAAAATATCACATGCTTCATATAATTTGGTGGACTTTCCACTCTGACCGGAAATAATAAGAGGTGTACGCGCCTCATCGATCAATACGGAATCGACCTCATCGATGATCGCATAGTGCAGACCTCTTTGTACCAGCTGCTCCTTGTAGATCACCATGTTGTCACGCAGGTAATCAAATCCAAGTTCGTTATTTGTAATATATGTAATATCGCAATTGTAAGCGTCACGGCGCTCATCGTTGCTCATATCATTCAATACAACACCAACGGTCAGTCCGAGGAATTCATGCACTTTTCCCATCCACTCGGAATCTCGTTTTGCCAGATAATCATTGACGGTGACGATATATACCCCTTTGCCCTCCAGCGCATTCAGATAAGCCGGAAGTGTAGATACCAGTGTCTTACCTTCACCTGTCTTCATCTCTGCAATACGTCCCTGATGCAGGATAATACCACCGATAATCTGTACTCTGTAATGCTCCATGCCAAGCACACGGCTTGCTGCCTCACGTACGGTCGCATACGCTTCCGGAAGCAGATCGTCAAGTGTCTCTCCTTTTTCCAGACGCTCCTTATATTCTTTTGTCTTTCCCCGTAATTCTTCATCCGAAAGTGCCTTCATCTCGTCACGATAAGATTCCACTTTATCTACGAGGGGCGTAATTCGTTTCAACTCCCTGTCACTGTGTGTACCAAAAATTTTAGTCAATGCACTCATAATATATTTTGCTCCTAACTCGCATAGAATATAGGTATTGTACCACTTTCTCCACATTTACACAACTCAAAGGCCATGAATGTTTTATAAACTTTTTATGAACGAACAGGATTCTGCTATTGAAAATTTGTAAACAGCTTGCTATGATAAGAGGACGATTATTGTATTCCAAACACAAGGAAGAAACAGAAAGGAAGGTAACAACCCATGTCTTATATTTACAAAACAAAAGGCACCTGTTCCACACAGATCGAAGTGGAGCTGGACGGAAATATTGTTAAAAATGTGAAATTCACCGGCGGCTGTCAGGGAAATCTTCAGGCAATTCCCCGTCTGGTTGAGGGCATGACTGTTGAAGAAGTGGAACGCCGTATTTCCGGTATTCACTGTGGCATGAAAAACACCTCCTGTGGTGATCAGCTTGCCCGGGCATTGCGCGAAGCCTATGATGCACAAAAAAATGCATAATACCATTCCCGGATTATGTAAAAGCCTCCCCAGACAGATCTGTCTGGGGGCTTTTTTATCCCCGTACCACCGGCTGCAGCTGCTTTCCTTCCAAAGCTGCCGAAATCGTCTCCGGCAAAAGTTCCATTTTTGCCACCATCGAATTTGGCTTTTTTTCATAATTATCCTGTGCGAATGGCACAAAATAAATATGTTTCGTATTCATCAGCATCCCGATATTTTTAAAACTGGCTCCCAGTGCATCGTTGGTGGATATGGCAATTACCAGTGGTTTGCCATTGCGCATATGCGCTTTGGCAGCCATCAGAACCGGAGTATCGGTGATTGCATTCGCCAGCTTCGCCGCAGAATTTCCTGTACACGGTGCAATCACCATCACATCCAGATATCCCTTCGGTCCGATCGGTTCTGCCTCCTGAAGTGTGCGGATTCCAGGGTTCCCCGTTATGTCACAGACTTCTTCCATAAACTCTTTTGCCGTTCCAAACCGCGTATCGCAGTTCTGCGTCTGATAAGAAAAGATGGGAATCACATGTGCTCCCATCTCCGTCAGTCTCTGAATCTCTTTCCTGGTTTTTGCGAATGTACAGAAAGAACCGGTAATCCCATACCCTATATTGCGATTTGATAAATCCATGTCTTTGCCTCTTTCCCATCCTGCCTGATTTTACTGTGTTCAAGAATTGCATCTGCCAGCACTTTGGCACTGCTCTTTGTCGTATACAGCCCCGGAAGTCCCAATGCCGCCACAACTTTGATTCCATATGCCTCCGCTGCCATCAGATCCGTACCGCCGGGTCTTGATGCAATATCAATGATCACGGCATCCGAATGCATTTCACGGATCATCGGCTCGCGGATCACAAGTGCCGGAACCGTGTTTACAACCGTGCGTGCCCCATAGGCTTCCTCCGGACCGTACGAAAAGTCCACTGCCTCATGTCCTTCTGTCCGTGCCAGCCGGCGTGCCTCTACGCTCCTTGCCAGCACTGTCACTTTTGCTCCCATCGCAGACAAAACCCTGGCGATCTCCCTGCCGCATCTTCCATACCCGCTGACAATAATTTTCTGCCCCCGGATAGAATAATCACTGTATTTTAAAATTTCAGCAACCGTTGCTTCTGCTGTAATACATGCGTTGCGATGCACAACCACCGCATCTGTCATCATATCATAATATTCTGTTCCCGCATCCTCACAGCGCTGTCTCCACTCCGGTCCAAAAACCCCTCCAAACAATATCCAGTCCCGTTCTTTTTTTCCTGTCAGTTCCTCCTTTAATATAATATTTACATCATGGTTTCTCTCAATCTTCGTAACAGGAACCGGCAGCACAAGATACCTGCTGTTGTCCAGCACTTCCAGTGCCTCTTCCTTTTCCACTCCCCGTCTCCAGTCCAGTCGGTGTATCTTTCCCGGAAGACAGGCGGCAAGATTGCTTTGTCGCTGATCCGTAACAAAAATCACGATATTTCCGGTCATATAAAAACGCTCCCTTCCATATAACATATGAAAGGGAGCGTCATAAGGTGCATTCCTGATGTTTAAAGTCTGGTCTCTACAAAGATATCGTAAATCGCCTTGATGGCTGCCTCGAAATCATCGTTGCTGACACCAATGATAATATTCAATTCGGAAGATCCCTGGTCAATCATCTTTACATTGATGTTTGCATGTGCCAGTGCAGAAAAGATTCTGCCTGCAGTACCACGGGTAGACTTCATACCACGTCCTACAACAGCGATCAGACCCAGATCCGCTTCCAGATCAATCACATCCGGATGGGTCAGACGGCGGATGGAGCTGATCACCTGCTGCTCCTTGCCTTCAAACTCCTCCTGATGCACAAATACAGTCATAGTGTCAATGCCGGATGGCATATGCTCAATCGAAATTCCGTTTTCCTCAAATGCCTGTAATGCTTTACGGCAGAATCCAACTTCGGAGTTCATCATGTCTTTGTCAATACTTACTGCGACAAATCCCTTTTTCCCAGCGATACCAGTGATCGTATATTCCGGTTTCTGACAGGTACTCTCTACGATCAGGGTTCCTTCTGCCTCCGGATCATTGGTGTTACGGATATTGATCGGAATACCGGCTTTACGTACCGGGAACACCGCATCCTCATGAAGTACGGAAGCTCCCATATAAGAAAGCTCTCTTAATTCACGATATGTAATCACATGAATCGGCTGAGGATTATCAATAATACGTGGATCTGCCACAAGACATCCGGATACATCTGTCCAGTTCTCATATAAACTTGCATGACATGCTTTTGCAACAATTGATCCGGTAATATCGGAACCACCACGGGAGAATGTTTTCACCTTTCCATCCGCACCAATTCCGTAAAATCCAGGAATTACAGCTTTTTCACATTCTGCAAGTTTCTTTGACAGTACCTTATCCGTCTTGTCTGCATCCAGATTTCCTTCTTCATCAAAAAAGATTACGGTTGCAGAATCGATAAACTCATATCCAAGATAATCTGCCATAAGAATACCATTCAGATACTCTCCGCGGGAAGCCGCATAATCCACACCGGCTTTTTCCTTAAAGTTTTTGGAAATTGTCTTAAACTCCTCATCCAGTGTCACTTTCAGTCCGAGTCCGTTGATAATGGAATCATAACGCTCTTTGATCTTCATGAGAGGAACACGGAACTCCTCGCCTGCCTCTGCTTTCGCGTAGCATGCATATAACATATCCGTAACCTTGGTATCTCTGGAATTACGCTTTCCAGGAGCACTCGGCACTACATATTTTCTGGATTCATCCGCACGGATAATATCGCCAACCTTGGCAAACTGCTCGGCACTCGCCAGCGAGCTGCCACCAAATTTTACAACCTTAACCATTTTTAACTTTTCTCCTTCAAGAATAATAACTTCTGCTATTATACTTCTACCGTCTGGCTTTCGTCAATTATTTTCTTCCAGATAGATCACATCCGTTGCGATCGTATTACTCGATCCGTCCACCTGCAGAACTCCATAGGATGGCGGTATTCCGTAAGGCGGCTGTCCGATACTTCCCGGATTCATGTAGGTAATCCGGTTGTGTTTGTCATAAAAAACCCGGTGGGTATGTCCGAACAGCGCGGCATCGACCTTCCGCTCCTCTGCTGCATATTCCAGATTCAGATATCCAGCTTTTACATTAAATGTATGTCCATGACAGATCAGTATTTTTTTCCCTTCGATCAGAAGAATCCGTTCCTGAACTTCCTGACGGCAATCACAGTTTCCCGGCACCTGTTCCATCACAGTCATAGGAAATTTCCGGTGCAGCTGTTCTGCATCTGCCCAGCAGTCTCCCAGATGAATGATCATATCCGGATGTAATCGGCCGACTGCCGTAACCATATTATTTACATTTCCGTGCGAATCACTGAGCACCAGAATTCTCTTCATATAAAACATACTCCTTTTCGTTTAAAAAGCAAAAAGACCTTTGCTCCGGCATCCTCGCCAAGGCAAAAGTCTTTTCTCCTTCTCATTTCAGCGATGACTATCCCAGTCGTTTCCACTGCTTACTACATTTGTAGTAGGAATAAAACATGCAGTGTTCCGCCTGCTCACAGCGCTTTGGTGCAGTCTCAATGCTGCACTGGCAGTTTACAATTGCATCTGCCTTCCCCTTACAATTTCCCTTTAACATGACATCGTCTAAAACTTCATCTGACATACTTCTTTTTGCTCCTTATTACTACCAAGTTTTGTTCACGACGATCTTCATTATACAATATATGGTAGGTAAAGACCATAGGTCAAATCTCACAAATAGACCTGCCTGTTTTGTAAAAATTTTCACTTGACGAAACAGGAAAAATGCGCTAGAGCTCCAGCTTATTTATTAAGTTCAAATTATACTTTTCCGCCAATTCCATACATTTTCTGTAAGAATCCACATCCTGAATATGTCTCACACAATGGGCATCCAATCCGAGAATCGCTTTATTTCCGACTTCCCCGGCAATCTTCCAGAAACGCTCTGCCGGATAATGCCTTGCCCCTTCTCCCATGCCGAGCATGTTGATCTCCAACGGAATGTCCAGTTCCTTCATTTCTTTGCACAACCGGGTCATCTCCCAGTCGTATACCGAATCCATTCCCTGATAATTCATCAGATCCGGATGGGCAAGATATGCATAACTTCCGGTCTTCATCCCTTCGATTACGAGATCCACATATCTGCGGATACGGCTTTCATCCTCCGTCTCTGTCCCTGTATATGGTCCTTTTTCTTCTGATCCCAGAAAATGCTGCCCCATGATCATATAATCACATCCAAGGTTGCGGAACATCCGCATCTGTTCTTCGTAAAATTCCGGAACATACTCTGCCTCAAATCCTGCATATATTTTTATCTGATCCCGGTACTCCGCTTCGAGCCTTCGGATTGTCTCCACATATTCCGGCGCCTGTTTCATGGTCATCCGGATATTGGATACATATCCGTCCTGATAGGGGCACGGCACATGATCGGAAAATCCAAAAATTTCAATTCCCATGGAAATCGCTGCTTCAATATATTCTCTCTCCGTATCATAGGCATGCTGGCACCGCCATGTATGTGCATGATAATTTGCTTTTAAAAAATCCATTCTGTTGTCCTTCATCCGTTTATTCGCCTATCATTTTAACATGGAATACGTTTTATGACAACAAAAGACCGTGTGCATCCTCTCATGCCCACACGGTCTTTTATTATTTCAAATACTCAAATAAATTACTCCCTATTGTTTAAATGAACAATATTTCTATTTTTTTTTTCGACAAAGAACATATATAAGCGCAACGAAAGCAAAAAGAGCAGTTGCCATTATATGTCTGCTATTTGATTGTGGAATTTTTATGAACATACAAAAAAGTGTTACAATCAGTGTTGGGATTTCTATGATTGATAAAATAATAATAGATGGTAAAAAATCTTTTTCTCCTCCCTTTTTCATATCAATTCCTAACACAGCTACAATACAAAGAGGAATTATTTCTGACATTAATTCAAAACCATAATTCATATGCAATCTCCTTATTTTTCTTAATGTCCCCACCGCCTAGACCAAGAAACATTTTTTTTCAAAAGAACTTTTTCAGAAGAATCAGAATAAAAATCGCCTCTGTATCTATAATATATTTTTCCACTTGAATGACTAACACATCTTTCACCGTCAAAATAAATGCTATCCGGTATGTTTGAAATTTCTTTTTTATCCTTATCTTCTTCTACACTGATAGTATCTAACACAAAATTATTTTTTTCACATCATTTTAGTCTGCGCAATCTTTTGTAAGTTGCAACTAACATCAGTTTACTACTATTATCAAATATGTCAATGAATTCTTCAAATTTCATCAAATATTAATTAAATATTAAATAAAGTTTTATATTATTTTCTATTACAAATTCGCATCATATATTGTATTACTTTAATCATGGAACATCTGCTGTTCCATGATAACGTTCTCCTGATTTTTCGTACTTTCCGATCCACTGTGCTCTGTTTTCATAAAAAACAGTGCTCCTGCAAGGAAAAGAAATACGATAGCGGATACCCCGATGTTTATACTCCCAAAAGCCTGGGAAGCCAGTCCGACCACCGTCGTTCCCATAAAGGATGCTCCTTTTCCGCAGATATCCATCAGACCAAAATACTCTCCGGAACGCTCCGGCGGAACAATCTTTGCAAAATAAGACCGGGACAGTGCCTGAATGCCCCCCTGGAACATTCCCACAAAAATTGCCAGCACCCAGAACTGCCACTGTGCCTTCATAAACACGGCAAAAACGGTAATCCCCGTATACGCAGCAATACAGGTTAAAATCAGCTTTCCGGTATCGTATTGTTCCGCAAGCCTGCCAAACAGAATGGAAAACGGAAATGCAACAAACTGTGTCACAAGCAATGCAAGAAGCAGTCCTGTGGAATCCAGCCCCAGGGCAGAACCATACGCCGTTGCCATATCTATAATCGTATAAACTCCATCAATGAAAAAGAAGAATGCTATGAGAAACAGAAAGATTTTCTTTTGTTTCCGTACACTGCGCAGCGTTTCTATGATACGTCCAACGCTTTCCCTCATGGCATGCGGTTTCCGCTCTACATAATGAACCTGGCGATACTGCTTCATTAAAGGAAGCGACATCACAAGCCACCACACCGCAACCACGGCAAACGCAATCATCATTCCTGTTTCAAAAGAAAGTCCCATTTTCTGATACCCAAGTACAAAAACAAGACTTACGATGAAAGGAATACAGCTTCCTGCATTTGTGGGTGGTGCATGTATAAAATGCAGGTAAAATTTATATAATTTGACCTTTTCCCAAACGTAGCATATAATAGGAAAAACCAATGGAACATGTATGATTCTTGGGGGGATATCCATGATTACAATGTTAGCGAAAATCTTTATCAAAAACCGTCCGGCAAAAGAACAACGGCAGGCATATGGCACCCTGTGCAGTATCGTTGGAATCTGCTTAAATGTCTGCCTGTTTGCCGGAAAATATTTTGCCGGAATGTTAAGCGGTTCCGTTGCCATCACAGCGGATGCGTTCAACAACCTGTCCGATGCCGGTTCCTCTTTTATTACACTTGCCGGATTTCTTTATGCCGGGAAAACTCCGGATTCGGAGCACCCGTTCGGACATGGGAGGTTTGAATATGTGTCGGGATTTGTCGTAGCGATTGCTATCCTGATGATGGGATTTGAACTTTTAAAAACTTCCTTTTCCAAAATTCTGCATCCGGAAGCCGTAGACACAAGTCTGCTTGCCATGGGAATTCTGGTATGCTCCATTCTGGTAAAAATCTACATGTACTGTTACAACCATTATATTGGGAAAAAACTCGATTCGGATGCCATGCAGGCGACCGCCATGGATTCGCTTTCCGACACCATTGCCACCTCTGTGGTTCTGGCAGCCATGATTATTATGCGCCTGACATCCATCAATGTCGATGGATTTGGCGGTCTGCTGGTAGCCATTTTCATCCTCTATGCCGGAATAAAAGCGGTCAAAGACACCATGGATCCGCTTCTCGGAAAAGCTCCGGACCAGACATTTGTCCGGGAAATCCGTGCCATTGTCATGTCCCATCCCAAAGTACACGGTATCCATGATCTGATCGTACATGACTACGGTCCCGGCCGCCGCATGATCACCCTGCATCTGGAAGTTCCGGGGGACGAAGATGTCTTTCAGCTCCATGACATGATCGATCACATTGAACGGGAGCTGGATCAGAAACTCGGATGTGAAGCCGTCATCCACATGGATCCGATTGAAACCAATAATGCCGCAATTGCCCAGATGAAGCAGCAGGTAGAACAAAAGGTTCTTGAAATTGACCGCCGTATTACCATCCACGATTTCCGCCTGATCAACTGCGATACCCACACCGGCATTGCCTTTGACGCGGTCATCCCCTATGGTATGCGGATCCGTCCGGAAGACCTGAAGAAAAAAATTGAAAACAAGCTTCAGGAAATCGAAGGAAACTACCAGTTTATGATTCATGTGGATCAGAGTTATGTACCTGTATAAAAATAACGGTTCGCAGATTTCCGCGAACCGTTATTACTGACAGCTTTATTTATTGCATGCCCTAATCCTCTGCAAAAAATGCCTGCATAGTTACATTTTCCTTTGCTACCTCCACAAGGTTTACACAACTGTTTCCAATCCGGTCAATATTATGGAGCACATCATTAAACGGAATGGTAAGTTTGGAATCGCACTTTCCCTTTCCCACTCTGGCAATATGGTTTTTGCGCATTTTTTCACCCAGCTGCATGATGTCTTCTTTTTGCCGCATCAGTTCTTTGATATCCATATTCACATCCCCGGAAATCGCCTGAATGCAGCTTCCGAAAATCATCTGGATCTGTTCCATTGCCTTTTTCAGTTCTTTCAAAGCATCTTTGGAATACTTATGTTTTCCTTTATTCTGTTTTGCCACGGTTTCCATGATTTCCCTCGTCAGCTGCCCGATCCGGTCAATATCACAGAGAATGTACTGCATACCGGCACTTTGTGATGCCTGTTCCTCGGTCAGCACACCTCCGGAATACAGTGATGCAAAATAATCATTGACCGAAGCATACAGCTTCTGCAGTATTTTCGCCTTTTCTTCTACAAGTTCTGCATTTTCTTTATCAATCTTTCCGTTTCTGTACTGCAGTTTTCCGATCATTTCATCTACAAGTTTTGCACAGTACATTACTTCTTTTGCCACCAGCTGCAATGCTGCTGCCGGCTGTGCAATCAGCTTGTTGTCCAGATATTTCGGATTTTCATCTACTTCGACTTCCGTTTCCTTTCCCTTTCCATCCGGTACAAGTTTCATCACAATCTTTACCATCAGAGGAATGAGCGGAATCCAGATCAGCGTCATGACAAGGTTAAATCCGGTATGGGCATTTGCAATCTGCCGTGAAATCACATCAATTTCGTTTCCCTTCGGCGAAATGAACTGAATCAGGGCTGCATACGGTTTTACAAGAAACAGGAATAAAATTGCTCCCGAAATATTAAATACACAATGGGCAAACGCCGTCCTTCTGGCATCTTTTGGCTGTCCGATAGATGCCAGCACTGCGGTAATCGTTGTACCGATATTGTCTCCCAACAGAATCGGGATGGCACCTGCCAGTCCGATGATACTGGTCACACCGTCCGGTCCTGCCTGGGCTGCAAAATTCTGTAATACGGCAATCGTTGCACTGCTGCTCTGTACAACAAGTGTCATAACAGCACCCACGCATACCCCAAGAATCGGAATATGGGATACTTTTCCAATCATGTTGACAAAGAATGCACTGGATGCCAATGGTTTCATGACATCGCCCATCGTCTCAATTCCAAGGAATAACAAACCAAATGCGAAAATTGTCTGTCCGATATTTTTCACCTTTTCTTTCTTTGAAATAAAAGAAATAAGAAATCCCGCAAAAATGAACAGATAAATATAATCCGTTATTTTAAATGCAATAATCTGTGCCGTCATGGTCGTACCGATATTGGCACCGAGAATAATGGAGATCGCCTGTGGCAGCGACATCAATCCTGCGCTGACAAAGCCGATTGTCATAACCGTTGTTGCGCTGCTGCTCTGTAACACTGCGGTCGTCAAAGCTCCCGCAAGCACACCAAGAATCGGATTTTTTGTAAGCAGGGCAAGGATTTTCTTCATCTTTTCCCCTGCTGCTTTCTGCAGGCACTCGCTCATCATATTCATGCCGTAAATAAAGATTGCCAGACCTCCGACCAGTCCGAAAATAATTTTCATCGTCTCGTTCACTTATGGTTCCTCCCCATTTCTTTTCATAAACTTTACACTCCGTATACTTTTTTTCTGAGATTGTAATAAGTTTATCATCGGAGTGTAAAATCAAACCATCCCAGAATGTAAACTCTGTGTAAAATTTCCGTAATGTTGTAAAATTGCTGTAAATTTGCGTAAAGTCTGTAAAATCCATGTAAATCAGCATTTTCAGGCTCTATGACTTTAAACCCATTGTAAAAATATTTCCACAATGCTAGAATAAAATAGTTACAAAGGAAAATGTTTTGGAAAGGGAAAACACTATGCTATCATGTCCAAACTGCGGAGGAAATCTCAAATTTGACATTCCTTCCCAGCAACTCTCATGCGAGCATTGTCACACACTGTTTGATCCTTATGATTTTGACGGGAAAACAAGTGATGCCGAAGAATCAAAGACATTCGACGGCGATTACGAGGTCACGATCTTTACCTGTCCACAGTGTGGCGGTGAAATCTTAAGCACCGACAATGCTGCAGCCGGTTTCTGCAGTTTCTGCGGAGCCTCCACGATTCTTTACAGCAGAATCAGTCACGAAAAACGGCCCAATTATATTATTCCGTTCCAGAAGACAAAGGAACAGTGTAAGGAAGCGTACGCACGCCGTATGAAACATTCCATTTTTGCGCCAAAAGAACTCCGCGATCCTTCTTATATCGATAGTTTCCGCGGAATTTACATGCCTTACTGGGCGTTTTATATCTCCCAGAAAGGTTCTCTCTCGCTCGATGGAAAAAAGACTTCCCGCCGCGGTGATTATATTATTACCGATCACTACGCACTTACCGGGGATCTGGATGCCTACTACAAAGGTCTTTCCTATGATGCCTCATCCTCTTTTGATGACAATATCAGTGAAGAACTGGCTCCTTATAATTTAAAAGGCATGAAAGCCTTTACCCCCGCCTATTTAAGCGGATTTTACGCGGACACTTCCGATGTGGATGCAAAAGTATATCAGGGCGATGCCGAATACACTGCATCTGCGGAAACAACCGAGCGTATTGCTTCTGACGGGACATTTGCCGGTTTTACCATGGATACCATCCGTCCTGAACAGCTCCATACAAAAACAGAAACCATCGACAGTACCATGTTTCCGGTATGGTTTCTATCCTACCGCAAAAAAGACCGTGTCGCTTATGCAACGGTCAACGGACAGACCGGACTGGTCGTTGCGGATATTCCGATTGATCCGAAGCGTTATCTGCTCGGTTCGCTACTCTTAGCAATTCCGATCTTTGCGCTTCTGGCATGGTCGGCGATCCTGCAGCCTTCATCCCTGGTAATGACCACTCTGCTTTTGTCATTGCTCGCCGCCTGTGTCTATTTCTACGAATGTGTTTCTATCCGTCAGAAAGATACCGGTGCAAATGACCGTGGCAAAATGTTCATCCAATCGAAGAAAGCTTCTGCTGCAGACAAACCGAAAACCCCTGAAGCCCAGCCGGAGCCAGTCGCAAAAACGAATCCGCTTGGCTGGATTCTTCCGCTTTGTGCTGCGGTACTTTCGTTTGGGGTATGGTTCCTGCATCCGGTATCGGATCTCTACTATTACGGAGCCGCAATTCTTTCCATGGCTGCCATCCTCGTGTCGTTCATCAGTATTATCCATGCGTATAATCTGTTGTCCACCCGCCGGCTGCCACAATTTGACAAACAGGGAGGTGATGACCGTGCGTAAAATAAAACATATCCTTACGGCATTTGTATTTTGTCTGATACTCTCCGCCAGCACCATACCGGTTTGTGCATCCGCAGTTTCCGCTTCCAATGAGGAAACCGGCTACGTTTATGTGCTGGATGATTCTGCCGATTTTCTGACAGACTCCCAGGAAAACAGTCTGCAAAAGCAGCTGTATGATCTGACCGCATACTGTAATGTGGCTTTTGTAACCACAACCGGACACAGTAAATCTTCCACCGAAGATTTTGCTGCAGATTATTTTGATGATGTCTTTGGTCCACATGCCAACGGTACGATCTTCGTCATTGACCGCTGCCTGAATGAGATTTATCTCTACAGCGATGGACAGGCGCACAAAATCATCACCAATTCCCGCGCACGTTCAATTACCGATAACACTTATACCTATGCGCGCGATAAGGATTATTATACCTGTGCATACAAGGTCTTTGCCCAGATCGAAACGCTGATGCAGGGCAAACGAATTGCAGAACCGATGCGCTACCTCTGCAGTGCGCTGCTGGCCATTGTTGCTGCACTGTTTCTCAATCTCTTTTTCGCGCTGTGGAGTTCACGTTCCCACAAGGCAGACCGCAGACAGGTGATGACCGGATTGTATGCACAGATGCAGATCAATAACCCACGCACACAATTCATCCGCCAGTCGCGTACTTACAGTCCGGTATCTTCCGGCAGCAGCGGCGGTGGCCATTCCGGCGGCGGTGGTGGCGGCGGCGGTCACTCCGGTGGTGGCGGCGGTCACAGTATATAATCCTGTAGAAAATGCGCATTTGTGGTAAAACGATGCTTTAAAAAATGCGCATTTGCAGGAGTTTCTTATATTTTAAGCAAAACTATTAATAAGGGCAGTTTTTAAACTGCCCTTATTTGAATCATATGTCATTTTTAATATACCTTCCACTTGTCAGATAAACGCTTCATTATTTTTTTGTAAGAAAACTATCAAGTTCCCCATATACTGTATTATCTGAAGATATTAAAATTTTTCCATTATCTGTATATAAGTAGTTCAAATATTCATATGGCAAGTCTATCTTGTTAAGCTTATTATGGCGACTGTCAATATTCCAGATTTCTCCTGTATCCCTGGAATATACCAAAGCATAATCTGCTTTTTTATCTCTGCCAGGTATTGCAATATCCAAATCTATCTTATTTATTATTTTTGCAACGGTCTTCCCCGATGCTACACGAAAAAGTACTCCATTCCCACTAAATGTTCTTATAAAACCATATTTTCCAGACATCTCAAACGTCGAAATTGTAAAAAAACAAATTTGTAACCCCATTTTCATATTTAGAATAAACAATATTATCATCTACAAGACATTCTATGTTATCTATGTATTCGTTATCCATTCGAAGCGACTTCCACGTATATCCACTATCACTTTTCAAATCTGTTTCAAAAATATGATTATCTATTGTTGCAGTTTTATTACAGCCCAAACTAAAAAAACATATGGTAATGGCTATTAATAATAAGCCGACTCTTTTTTTCATTTTAATAATCCATACCCCCCAAATGCTTCTTTTATCGTATAAATAAAAATAAGCGAAAGTAGTGCAACCGTATCAGGTGGACTTCTTTTAGAGCAGCTTCCGCAGCCCCTTCGGGTAGTGATTCTTCATCACAGAACCCGCAAGTTTGCCCCAGCCGAGGCTGTATCCATCTACCGTGATCAGATACCAGCCCTTCTCCCCTTCTGCCGGAAACGTCTGCCCGGCCAGATACGCGCGTGCTTCATCCACAGACAGATTCCAGCTGTGACATGCTTCCTGCGGAGAAATTGCAAGCGCCAGTGCGTGTGCCGGTTCCAGCCGGTTCTTTTTAACTGTGCCAAGATGCAGGCCCGGACGCAGCACATGCAGCCGTCTGGTTGCCGGCATATGTTCCGGCATCAGATACAGCTGCTCTCCAAAAAGAAGCAGCCTCCCGGCATCATCTGCCGGTATCTTTCCAAGAAACTCCTGTAATCCTGCAAGATACGCTTTTGCTTCTCCCTTTGCCAGCGGTTTTTCTTCTCCATTCGCACAATATCCCCGGTAATTTTCCGAAACGGTTCCCTCGTTTTCCAGAACCGCAACGAAATGTCCCTCTCCGTGCAGATGATGCGGAAATAACCGGATCGTATCTCCTATCTCCGCTGCCGGATGTTTTGTCCATGCCGCTACACCGTCTGCCATTCCCGGATATTTTTTCACCGGCACAATATGAAACTGCGGATGCTGTTCCAGAAAACGGCTGATCGTTCCCTCGTTTTCCTCCGGTGCAAAGGTACAGGTAGAGTAAACCATACGTCCTCCCGGCCGGAGCATGGAGGCCGCACATGCAAGAATTTCCTGCTGCCGCGCCGCACAGACCTGAACATTTTCAGGACTCCACTCCTCACATGCCTGCTCATTTTTACGAAACATTCCCTCCCCGGAACACGGGGCATCTACCATGATCCGGTCAAAATATTCCGTAAACATTCCCGCAAGTGTCTGCGGACTCTCGTTTGTCACCATCACATTTTTTACACCCATCCGTTCCATATTCTCGGAAAGAATCTTTGCCCGCGCCGGATGAATCTCATTGCTGACAAGGAGCCCTTTTCCCTGCATCGCTGCCGCAATCTGTGTACTTTTGCCCCCCGGTGCCGCACATAAATCCAGAACTTTTTCGCCCGGCTGCACATCCAGATATGCAGCCGGTGCCATGGCACTCGGCTCCTGAATATAGTACACGCCCGCCTCGTGATACGGATGTTTTCCCGGCTGATCTTCCTTTTCGTAATAAAACCCGTTCGCTTCCCACGACACCGGCTGCAGGTGAAAGGAAGTCTCCTCTGTAAACCGGTCTGTGTCGGTTTTTGACGGATTGATCCGCAGTGCCTGATAACGCGCATCTTCGTAACTGTTTAGAAATGCCGGGTATTCTTCCTCCAGCATTTGTTTCATTCGATCTAAAAAAAGTTGTGGAAGCATATCATTTCTCCTAAATTTCTCCTAAAGTTTTCCAAAAAAACTTGGAAAAATATCCAACAAATAGTAAAATATAAATATGATAAAACGAAAGTACATGAGAACAAGACAATTAAAACCGGGCATGAAGCTCGATCATCCGGTCGTTGACCGTCTGGGACGTAATCTCGTTGCCAGAGGTGCCGAACTGGATGATTATATGATTGATTCCCTGTTGAAACTGGGTATTATGTCTGTTTACATCCAGGAGGGGGAAGAAGAGGAAAATCCAGAACAGGTTCCTGCTTCTCCAAAAGCAGAAAAAAATATCGAACGGCTCCGTACCGAAGACCGCGCAAAAGTTACTCTTTCTGCCAGTATCCGTGAACGTGTCTCTACCGGTATCCAGTTTATCTACAACAATACGACCTCCGAGGAAATGGTTGCCACCACAGAGAGCATTGCCGATGACCTGATGCGTTCCATTAAAAACAATGATGCCATCGCAATTGATATCTCCACGCTCAAAACCAGTGACGAATACACCTTCAAACACAGCGTGGATGTAGCAACCATTTCCATGATCGTTGCCAAGCAGCAGGGACTCTCTCCCGAAGAAGTACGGGAAATCGGTGTCTGTGGTTTGCTGCACGACATTGGAAAAACCAAAATTCCAAATGCTATCTTAAACAAACCGGGCAAACTCAATGATGACGAATTTGCCATTATGCGGCAGCACTCGACATACAGTTACAACATGATCAAGGATCGTGCGGAATTTTCTCCGGCTGTCTGCCTTGGTGTTTTGCAACACCATGAAAAGATCAATGGAAGCGGATACCCGATGGGTGTGTCTGCGGAGAAAATCTGCCCCTATGCCAAGATTCTGTCCGTAGCGGATATCTATGATGCCCTGGTTACCGAACGCCCCTATAAAAAAGCCTATTCCCAGAGAGATGCCGTGGAAATGATTATGTCCATGACCATGGAACTCGACATAACTGCCATGAAAAGCTTCCTTGAAAGCATGATTCTATATCCGGTAGACAGCATCGTGGAACTGAGTAACGGCGAACAGGCGCGTGTGGTCAAAAATATTCCGCACTATATTCTCCGTCCTGTGGTTGTCGGGCTTACCAGCGGTAATGTTTACAACCTTGGAGAAGATATCAATTGTGCCAATATCATCATTCTTTAAACAACAGGGAACAGCTTTCGCTGTTCCTTTTTTATTGTGTTACCTCTTCACTTTCAAAAGGCTGTGCCGTCTCTGGCAGAAACGCATCGTAAATATCCACATGATCATAGATACAGCGCCAGCTGCTGGTGGACCCTGCAGTCACACAGATATACTCTTTTCCATCCGGTGTCTGTGCCATACTTGCCGCACAGCTTCCGGACTGATTCACAAAGCCAGTCTTTGCCCCGATAATTTCACTGTGTGTATCCTTATCTTCAATTCTCCGCAAAAACCAGTTGGATATTGTAATCCCATCTGGATGTGGTTTGGATTTTGATGTCGTATAGGTTCGCGTTCCAAGAACTTCCCTGCACAGATCATTGTCCATTGCGGCTTTTAAAATCATTGCCATATCATACGGCGTACTGTAATGGTCATCATTGTATATGCCGACACAGTTGGTAAAATGTGTGGTCTCCGACAATCCCATTTTTTCCAGTTCCTGATTCATCATATCCACAAATGCTTCCTGTGAACCGGCCACATAAGTTGCCAGAGAAACCGCAGAATCTGCCCCTGACGGCAAAATGGTTCCATAAAACAGATCCCTTACCGTTACCTGCTCATCCACTTCGTATCCTGTATTGCTGCAGTCGTTACTATAACTGAAATCTGTGGCATCAATACTGATGGTAACCAGCTCGTCCAGCTGCTCTGGCTTAATATTTTCCGCTGCTACCAGCACGGTAAAGATTTTGGTCATAGATGCCGGAATCATACGTTTTAATGCATCTTTTCCAGCCAGAATCGTTCCGGCATCCACATCAATGAGAATTCCCTGCTTGCTGACAACGGACTTCGGAAGCGATTTTGTCTCTGCGGTCTCCGTAGCGGAATAATCAAATACTTCCTCTGTTTCCGTTGGTATTTCCGATGCCTGCTCCTGCTGCGTCGGCTCAATCATCTTTGGATCTTTTTTGTTCTTTCCCTTTTTCCCCAGCACAACTGCCAATACCAGAACAACTGCTAAAATTACAACTGCTGCAACGGCTATGTACCATCTGTTTTTTCGTTTCTGCATTTTCTTATCTCCTGTCCTGCCTGAATTGCTCTTTTGTATCATAGCACTTTTCGGCTATAAATTGCAATCCATCAGATACAAACGAGACGCAAAATCCGGAAAATACCGTACGTTCTCATCATATCCGGTGCCTCCGAATGCCGGGTGCAGATGTGCACCTCCATACATCAGGGCATCCCCGTATGCACAGAAATCCTCCTTTTCCCCATCCATCTTTACAAATTTTGCCAGCAGATGATGTGTCACAGAATCCGGGCGGATATGTACCGGAGCAACCGTGTTGACCAGATCCCCAAACTCCAGAATACTGTACGTTAACGCGCGGTTAGTAAAATGGTACCGTTTCTCTTTTGCAAGTCCTTTGGGATAATACGCATGAAACTGTGTATTCGGTTCCGCAAGTTTCTGCATCAGCATGCCGACTGCCTGTGTCTGATCTTCTGAAACACAGGTCCATTCTGTGAGATTTCCGTCAGCAAATGTCCGCCCACGATAAAATGTGCCCTGCTGCAATACACTACGCCACTTCCTGTACAGTGCAATCTGAGCCCTGATCTCCTCAAGTTCCTCTCTGGTACAGTCACAGAAATTACATTCATACCCCAGCACTGCGAATGCGGCAACTGCAAAGCGGGTCGTAAGCGGTGTCCGGCGCAGCGTCTGATGGTTCGGACACGCAGATACATGTGCACTCACCGTCGAGAGCGGATACCCGTAACTGTAATTTGTCTGTATGTCCGCCCTGCAACAGGCATCTGTGTCATCGCTTCCCCAGATCTGCGGAAAATAGCACAAAATGCCGGGATCAAAACGGTTTCCGCCTGCTGCACACCCTTCAAATAAAATTTCCGGAAAACGACGGGTCAGTTCCTCCATGCACCGGTACAGTCCCAGCACATAACGATGTGCCACCTCTCCCTGCTGTGCGGCCGGCAGGCTCTGTGAATAATAATCGGAAAACGTCCGGTTCATATCCCACTTCACATAAGAAACCGGTGCCGAAGAAAAGACCTTTGTCATACTGGCAATGATATACTCCTGCACTTCTCTCCTGCCAAGATCCAGAATTCTCTGGTTTCGTCCTTCTGCATGTGGTTTTCCGGGAATTTCAATGGTCCAGTCCGGATGCTTCCGGTAAAGGTCACTGTCCACACTGACCATCTCCGGCTCTACCCAGATCCCAAAAGCAAGCCCCAGATCTGTAATTTTTTTGGCAAGGCGCGATAAGCCGCCGGGCAGTTTTTTTGTATTCGGCACCCAGTCTCCCAATGAAGAAGTGTCATCGTTTCGTCTGCCAAACCAGCCGTCATCCACCACAAACAATTCGATTCCGGCATCTTTTCCCGCCTTTGCCAGCTTTAAGAGCCTGCTCTCACTGATATCAAAATAGCAGGCCTCCCAGCTGTTTAAAAGTACCGGGCGCGGCCTGTTTTTCCAATATCCGCGCACGATATGCTCCCGGATAAACGCATGCATCCGCCGGCTCATGCCTCCCCATCCATCCGGTGCATAGGTCATAAAGGCCTCCGGTGCCTGAAACTGTGCTCCCGGCTCCAGTTTCCACGAAAATTCCCGTGGATTGATCCCCGTAAGAAGCCGGAGTTTTCCAAAACTGCTGACCTCCGCAGTCTCACAGTGATTTCCACTGTAGATCAGATGAAATCCGTAACAGTCTCCCTGATCTTCTCCCGTTTTCGGACGGCTCAGCATCACAAACGAATTTGCCCGGCTCGACGTGGTTCCGGTAAAAGAATCATTGACAATTCTGCCACCGGTCAGCGTCTGGTCACAGCGGTGCATCTCCCGCGCCCATGCGCCGCGAAATGTCGTAAAAATATAATCACTGTCATCAAAATCCAGCTGCAGACTCATCAGACGGGTAAGCTGTACATCCTGACTGCTGGCATTGACGATCTTCGCACTCCGTCCGATCACATCTGCTGCCTCGTAGACATAGTAGTAGAGCAACAGCTTCAGATCATACTGCCGGTCCAACATTGTCACACACAGCTGCTGCACTTCTCCCGCACTTCCATAGGAACCCGGAAGTCCGTCCAGCGCATCTTTTTCCCCGGTAATAACGGCATCTTCATAGCGGAAATCCAGAGTCTTTGCCCCATCATAAAGAATAGCCTCAACAAACGGCTCACGGATATCGCCCTTTCCGTACGAAGACATTTCCAGCCGCACATCCTCCAGCGAAAAACCGGCATGCTCTTTTTCACAGATATTCACATTTCCCGGTGCAAACACATGCTTTTCCACAAGAATTTCAAGATCATCCGGATGCTCGATATGAATAGTTCTCCCGTAATACAGATGCTCCGGATGTCCCCCCGGCAGAATGGAAAATGCATATGTTGTATGTGCCGTATCCAGTACGAATGCCTGTCCAATTTTACGAATCATAGCTGTCATCCTTTCTTTTAGCAGTTCTCCTGATTTTTAATTGCTGCATTAATCTCCTGCAGCTTTTTCTCTGTCAAAATATATTTTTTCCGAAATACCAATACCGCGATGAAAAGACCGATCATCGGAATTCCCGCCATCGTCAGCCGCAGTCCCAGCACCGAAGAATCCGCTGCACGCGCAACAACCGCCGCACTTGTATCCTGCTTGAGGTTACAGAGAGACAGACAGATCGCTGCGATCAGCACGGCAACTCCCGAAGCCAGTTTCACAACAAACGTCTGCATGGAAAAAATCACACTTTCATCACGGCGGTGATTTTTCATTTCCCCATAATCTACCGTATTTGCCAGAAATACTGTGGTAAGCACGGTCAGCATGCCAAATGCCGCAAAGATCAAAAATCCCGGCACCACCAGGGCTCCAAGCGCAGTATGACCGCCAATCATCAGCACAAGCAGAATCGCATACCCTGCGATTGCCATTCCAAAACTCAGGTAGAACACACGGATACTGCTCATAAACTTCCGCAGCAGCGGAAACAATACCATCATGGACAAAATCTGTACCGCTCCGCCAAATGTACTAAAAAGTGTATAGCTGTTATACCAGCTCTCCCCACTCACATCATACTTGAAAAAATACAACAGCAGATTGGACGTAATATACAAAGAGCAGTTAATCAGTACAATGGTGATGACAACCGTCATTGCCTGATCGTTGTGAATCAGCGCCGAAAACATCTGCCGTACGGTCGGTGTTTCCATATGAACCGTGGATTTTTCCCGGATCGTCAGACAGGTGATCGTAATAAACAGCACAAACAATACCGCAACAATAAGTGCAAACCAGCGGAAACCCGTGCGCTCATTTCCCTGTCCCAGCATATACACACATTTCATCGTAATAATCGTAACGAGAGCGGAACCGACACCCGAACAGGAACGCGCCATAGTTGTTAAATTTTCGCGCTCTTTTCCGCCTTCTGTAAATGCCGGAATCATCGACCAGAAAGGAATGTCCATCATGGTATAGGTGACTCCCCACACAATATAGGTAATGGCTGCATATGCCACAATCCCACTTCCATTCCATGCCGGCGGTGCGGCAAACATCAGATACAGCACGATCGCATTGCACAGGGTTCCAACCAGAAGCCATGGACGGAATTTTCCCCAGCGTGTTCTGGTTTTTGCAACAATCACTCCCATAATCGGATCGTTAAATGCATCAAACACCCGCGCTGCCATGAGAATAATTCCCATTGCCATCGCACTTACTCCGAGAACATCCTGGTAATAATACAGAATATAGCTCGCCGAAAGCATATATACCATATCTTTTCCGACAGCCCCCAGGCCGAATGCCGTTTTTTCTTTTGCTGATAATTTCATTGTATTTCCCCCTTACTCTTCCCGTGCCACCTGAAAATGTTCACAGATTTTCCCCGTCTGCGCATTTTCAATTGTCAAAATTCCTTCTCCGGCCTGTCCGGTCGTCTTTACATAAGTACCGCCCATACCTCCCTGTAAACATATGGTCTTTGGACCGATCAGTTCCAGAACACCTTTCACTTCAAACTGCACCGGTTCATTGAAAAATCCCAGCACATTTCCATTTTCATCCAGTGCCCGGATACGAACCGCCGCCATATCATAGGTTCTGCCTTCGGTCAGGTTATGTGCACTTACCTTCACCTCCAGATGTGCCTGCTGCATCGGCTCCTTGATCACGGTCTTTACCACTTTTCCGTCCCTGACAGCCTCAAACTTATAGACCGTGGAAGTCGTCCCCCAGTCCCCGACATAACGTGTGTAAAGCGCAACCGCATCCTTTGGTTTCATGTGATAGCAGACCATCAGCCGCAATGCCAGAAGGTAGAACTTTGCCGGAAGATTGTTCAGCCCGTAATACGCCGTCATGTTAAGCAGCTGCCCTATCAGTCTGGCCTGTTTCGGTTTCATCGGCTCATTTTCGACAATCGCATTTCCGATAAAGTCATTCACAGGAATCGGTCCATGCGCCAGTGCACGATATGGGGAGTCCTCCCGATGATACTCTTTGATTAATTTAGAGTTTTTGTACATCCGCACGGCATCCGCATTTGTAATCATCCAGTTTCCGCTGCGGTTTCCGCCCGGATGCTCTCCGATATCCATCGAAGAACTCAGTTCTAAAACCGGTGTATCTTCCTGCTGACTGCTATACACCGCCGCCGCAAGTTTCGGGTTGCGGAACATATCCATCACGCCATGGTAACAGATCCGGTCACCACTGCCAAAATCCTTGTGCGTATTATAGTCAAACATACACCAGCCAAAACTTCCTGCAATATCCGGCTCCTGTGCCACCGCATTTAATACATTTGCATGACGGATTGCATGCTCCGTCCGGTGTTCCTCATCGTCAAACGGCTTGGTCGGAAACATATGCCCGTTATACTCACTGATCAGATACGGTTTTTTCATATCTGGTGTAACTTTTCGTTTCGGATTACACCCCGGATGTCTGCCATCGTGAAGAAAATCGTTGAATGTATAAACATCCTCCAGAAGATGGCTTTTCTTTAGCATCCGCACTCCGCCGGTTGCACGTGTATCGTCCAGTTCATGTGCCACCCGGTTTGTTTCCCTGTAAAAAACATCGTCATCCTGCGACTCATTAATCCGCACACCCCAGAGAATAATGGAAGGATGATTGCGGTACTGCACGATCATTTCCTTTAAATTCTGCACCGCCTGCCGCTTCCATTCTTCATCCCCGATGTGCTGCCACCCCGGAAACTCGGTAAACACAAGCAGGCCAATTTCATCACAACGACGGATAAAATCCTGCGACTGCGGATAATGGGAAGTGCGCACAGCATTCACGCCAAGTTCTTTTTTGAGAATATCGGCATCGAAAATCTGCATGGATGCCGGCGCTGCATATCCCACATACGGATAACTCTGATGACGGTTTAACCCTCGAAGCCGCAGTTTCTTTCCGTTCAGATAAAAACCATCTTTTCGGAATCCGGCCTCCCGAAACCCTGTGATATCCACACGCGCATCTATCATTTCCCCATTTTTCCACAAACTCGTACGAATTTCATACAAATATGGATTTTCCGGTTCCCACAAACGGATCTCCTGCACCGGAAAAACGGTTTGCACATTTGTCTGTTTTACCGGCTTCTGTCCCAGGGGACTATATGCACCCTCGCCTTTTTTGCGGATTTCCTGCTGCAACGTTATCCCATCCGAAATATTCTGTACCGTAATCTCTGTAGTCACCTGCAGAGGATGTATCTGTGGCTTGATAAATACATCTGCGAGATGTGTCTTATTTCTCACCTGCACATAAACCTCACGATACATCCCGCCAAAAGTCATGTAATCTATGGCATATCCGAACGGCGGAATATTCAAATTTTCCCGGCTGTCGACACGCACCGCAAGTACATTGTCCTCCCCATATTTCAGGTATTTTGCAATTTCCACAAAAAATGCCGTATAACCGCAATGGTGCGCTTTCACTTCTGTCCCATTGACATAAACAACCGCATCATGCGCCACTCCCTCAAAGGTCAGTTCCACACTTTTCCCCTGCCACGCTTCCGGCGCCATAAAATGTCTGCGATATCCACACAGCATCTGATACGCATGCTCATCAAAGTAATGATACGGAAGCTCTTTGCAGGTATGCGGCAGCCGCACATCCTCCATCTCATTTTCCGGATATACTGCCTCTTTCATGGCTTCTTCCCATGTTTCGGCAAATTTCCAGTCATTGTTCCAATACAACCTCTCCATGCTTCTTTATGCTCCCCTTTCGTTTTACCTCTCCGAAGCAATTCCATACATCAGAATCCCGACAACCTCCTGCAATGCCTGCGCATAAGTAATTTCATTCTGCAGCAGGATATCGCGCTGGAAAAACTGCTCTAACGATGCTTCCAGCATCATCTTTAAAATCGGAATCCGGACCGGACGGATCACACCTTCCTGCATGCCCTGTTCCAACAGGGCAATGGTCGTTTCCCAGCCTGTTTCGAGCCGTACTTCCACCTGATGATAAATCTCCGGATATTTTTCTTTTAACTGATATAACTGTCGAAAATCCACATCCTGATAACATTCCGGCATCACACCAAGGATTGTGTGAATCTTTTGCAGGGTGTCCATCTCCGGATTCTCTACGATCTTCTGCTCACTGTCCTTGATCCGGTCAAACAAATAGTCCACCGTTTCCAGAAACAAAGCCTCCTTATCACGAAACACCTGATAAATCGTTTTTTTACTGATCCCTAAAATCTTTGCAATATCATCCATCGTAAATTTCAAACCCTTTTGATTGAATGCCTGCAACGTTCCCTGCATAATGTTCTCTTTCAGTTCTTTATTCATTCTTTTCATCCTTTCTGCCGGAAGGAAACTATTTTCTTCATTTCAGTTTCCATTATAGTAGCATGTTCTCTCTCTTCCTTCAAGAAACTAAATGCCCAAAAATCGTTTCCGATTTTTGGGCACATTTTTTACGCTGCGTTTTATCCCCGCATCAATTCCCTGCGCACCGTTTTTCTCACAAAATAAAAACAGATGACCTGCATCACAATCGTGATGATCCAGGATGCCGGATAAGAAATAAACAGGAAGTACAACGATCTGTGATGTGGGAAAAATCCAAAAATCCAGAGAATTCTCGTTCCGACCGTACCGATCACCGACAGGATCATCGGCACTGCCGAATGTCCCATCCCCCGCAGTGCTCCGGGAAACAAATCCATAATGCCACACAGAAAATATGGCACTGTTGTAATGGCAAGAATCTCCATGCCGCTCTCGATCACATCCTTTTCTCTCGTATATATACTAAGTACCTGCGGTCCGAAAAACCATGCGCCACATCCCAGCAGCAGGGAAACACTGACCGTAAGAATCAGACAGTCGATCAGCACACGATCCATACGTTTATATTTTCCCACACCATAATTCTGACTCGTAAAACTCATACATGCCTGTGTAATGGAATTTACCGACATATACAAAAATCCCAAAATATTATTTGCCGCTGTATACCCCGCCATCGCCGTATCTCCGAAGGAATTCACGGAAGACTGCAGCAGCGCGTTTGAAAAGTTAATAACCGTACTTTGAATCCCGGCAGGAATTCCCACCTGAAAAATCTGCAGCAGATAAACCTTTTTTATTTTCAGCTTCGAAAAGCGCAGCTGATAGCAGCTGTCGGTGCGGTACAGGCATAACAAAACCAGAATGCAGGAGATCATCTGTGCCGTAATCGTCGCAGTAGCTACGCCTGCCACCCCCAGATGAAAACCGATCACAAGAATCAGATCCAGCAGTGCATTGGCACATCCGGAAATCACCAGAAACAACAACGGCCGCTTGGTATCTCCCACCGCACGCAGAATCGCTGCCCCATAATTATAGAGCATAAAAAACGGCATCCCCAGAAAATAAATCCGCATGTAAAGGGTTGACTGTGCAATGACATTGTCCGGCGTTCCCATAAGAAGCAGCGCACCTTTTGCACTGATTACCCCGATTCCTGCCATGAGAATTCCGCTGATCAGTGCCAGCAGAATGGCGGTATGTACCGTGTCTGACATTTCTTTTTCCCTGCCGGACGCAAAAAAACGTGCCGCAAGCACGTTAGCCCCCAGCGAAATTCCGATAAACAGATTGGTGAACACGTTGATGAGTGCCGTGGTCGATCCCACTGCCGCCAGTGCCTGTTTTCCCGTAAAATGCCCCACAACAATGATATCAACCGCATTGAACATCAGCTGTAAAATTCCAGACAGCATGAGTGGGAGTGCAAACGAGATCAGTTTATCCATGATCGAACCATTGCACATATCTATTTCATATTTGTTTGTTTTCAAATTTTCTCTACCCCCTTTTCGGTTCTGTTATCCCTCTGAGCCATAAAATACGCCGCTACTGGCGGCGTATTTGTTTGTCCTTATACATTCTCTGATCTGCGATCTCGATCAGTTCCATTATATTTTCATATTTTCCCACGGCATATCCCACGGAGGCAGATACCGGAATCTCACTGTTTTTCTGAATCGGCTTCATCACCTGCCTCCACTTTTCAATGACATCTTCTGCAATCTCCTGTGTCCCATCCGGAATAATCATAAGAAATTCATCCCCACCGTAACGGTAAGCATTGGTTTCCTCACTCGTCACTGCTGCCCGAATGGATCCCGCAATTTTGGCAATCAGCTGGTCTCCGTACAAATGGCCAAACGTATCGTTTACATATTTCAACTGGTTGACATCCCAATAAATAACCGCAACCGGGCGTTCTTTTGGCTCCATATGTTCCACTGTTTCAAGCAGTTTATTTTTGCTGTAAAGTCCCGTCATATCATCCATGGAAGCCGCCTGTACCATACGCATTGCATTTTCCATGGACTTGCGCACAATACTGTTTACACTGTTACTTACATAATAAAATGCAACCGCCATCAGCGATCGCGGCATCACATAATAAAGTGCCAGCGTAACCATAGGATTTTCGTTTACTTTGTTGAGCAAAAACACACCATCCTTCTGCAGATGATCCAGTGATGTCACCGTCAGCAGTGCCATGTTTGCATCACATACCCCAAAATAATAGCCCACATAAGTACTGATCGTAATCACAACCACTGTAAATATAAAGGCATAAACCGACAGTCTCTTTGAAGTATACATACTTGAAATGATAATCGGGATCATCATAATAATGATCATATGGTAGGTAAGGGATGCACTCGCGACCATGACAATCAGCCCGATGGCCGTAACGCTGAGATACTTGGTAAATGGGTGCTCAAGCCCCACCTTCACAAGCAGCAATCCATAAATCAACGCCAGCACACATGCCACCACATAGCCTCTGATAAAAATCGCCTGATCCACGATAAAAATATGCAGGCTGTTCAGAATCATCACAAACGAATAGAATAAAATGCAGATTCCCACCACACGGAACGCAAAAATATTCTGTGTCACATCCTTCTGCTCGTAAAAAGCATTTTTATTTGTAATTTTAGATAACAGTGCCTTGCAGGTGCTCATCCATATATCCTCCAGCTTTGTCTGCCTTTAGTATAACATATTCCTGCATGAGTTTCACTACTTTGATGAACTTATAAATTCATCAGGAAAATTTTCCATAACTTTTTGTCAGTGTTCTGCCATTTTTTCTATCGTGCCATGCATAACGGAATCAGTCCCTGCAAATGAAACTTCGTCTATGATTTTACATACCACATCAATAACCTTTGTAAGACTTACTTCTTCATCACGACGTAATTTTGTCATCGTGTTAGGAGCAATTTCTGCCTTTTTACGCAAATCAGATTTGCTCATTTTTTTATCCACTAATAATTTCCATAATTTGTTATATGATACAGCCAT
>NZ_QTYW01000024.1:0-46662 GCF_003462365.1 Roseburia sp. TF10-5
ATTTGCCGGAATTGGCGTTTCTTATATTAGGGACTTATTTTACAGCCCCAAATAAGAAGAAAAAATTGAAGTATGTAAAACAAAAATTTGATATTGTCAATTATAATATCCGGATACTACTTCTGTACGTTAAATGCTCCCATACCCGGATAAACAGCTGCTGCGCCAAGTTCTTCTTCGATACGGAGTAACTGGTTGTATTTTGCCACACGCTCTGTTCTGCTCGGTGCACCGGTCTTGATCTGACAGGTATTTAATGCGACAGCCAGATCTGCGATTGTGGTATCTTCTGTCTCTCCGGAACGGTGCGAAGAAATGGCTGTGTATCCGGCTTTGTGTGCCATCTTGATTGCCTCTAAAGTTTCGGAAACGGAACCAATCTGGTTTAACTTGATCAGAATGGAGTTTCCGCAGCCAAGGCTGATTCCCTTTGCCAGACGCTCGGTATTGGTAACGAAAAGGTCATCACCGACAAGCTGTACTTTGTCCCCCAGCTCGGCGGTAAGCTTCTGCCATCCTTCCCAATCCTCTTCATCCAGTGCATCCTCTATGGAAATGATCGGATATTTCTCCACAAGCTTTTTCCAATGCTCAATCAGCTGTTCAGAAGTATATACGGTTCCGGCCTTTGGCAGTTTGTACTCGCCCTTCTTTCCTGTCTTCCACTCGGAAGAAGCGGCATCCATTGCAATCTTAAAGTCCTTCCCCGGCTCATATCCGGCTTTCTTTACAGCCTCAAGAATGGTCTCGATTGCTTCCTCATCCGATTTCAGTGCCGGTGCAAAACCACCCTCATCCCCAACGGATGTGGCAAGTCCTCTGTCCTTTAAAATAGAAGCCAGTGCATGGAATACTTCCGCACACCATCTGAGACATTCTTTAAAGGAAGGTGCTCCTACCGGCATGATCATGAATTCCTGTACATCCAGTCCGGAAGACAGTGCGTGGCATCCACCGTTTACGATATTCATCATTGGAACCGGAAGACGGTTCCCGGAAGTTCCGCCAAGGAAACGGTAAAGCGGAATATCCAGTGAAATTGCTGCCGCTCTGGCACATGCGCTGGAAACGGCAAGAATTGCATTTGCTCCGAGTTTGGACTTGTCCTTTGTTCCGTCCGCATCGATCATTGCCTTGTCAATTGCATAGGTATCGGATGCATCCATCCCCTGCAGTGTCCCGTTGATCACGGTGTTGATGTTTTCAACGGCTTTCTGCACACCCTTTCCAAGGTAACGGCTCTTGTCTCCGTCACGAAGTTCTAATGCTTCAAACTCACCGGTGGATGCACCGCTTGGTGCCATACCTCTTCCGATTGTACCATCTATCAATGTAACCTCTGCCTCAACAGTAGGGTTTCCTCTTGAATCCAAAATTTCTCTTCCAACTACTTTTTCAATCTCCAGATAATTCATTTTTTTGTTCTCCTTTCGATATGCGAAGAGCTCCTTCCGGAAGCGGTAATGGCGTCGTCTGTACTTCCGTTAAACACACTCAGCAGTTATGTGTTTGCGAAGGAGTCTTCAAATGATTTACACAAGGAAGTTAGTTGTATCTAACCCAAGAAAGATTATATCTGACATATTGAAAAATAGCAAGCATTTTTTCTGATAGTTTTTATCGGCTAATTTTAGTTAGTTGTATAATACAGTATGGCTTATATTTTCATATCGTGCCTGCATTGTCCTTTTCTTTTTAAATCTGGCGGATGAGATTTACCATCTCCACAGCACCCAGTGCACAATCATACCCCTTGTTTCCAGCTTTCGTTCCCGCACGCTCAATTGCCTGCTCGATATTTTCCGTTGTAACCACACCAAACATTACCGGAATTTCGCTCTCCAGGGAAACGGCAGCCACACCCTTGGATACTTCATTGCAGACATAGTCGTAGTGGCTTGTGCTTCCGCGGATCACAGCTCCCAGACAGATCACGGCATCATACTTTTTACTCATTGCCATCTTCTTTGCGATCAATGGGATTTCAAATGCCCCCGGCACCCATGCCACCGTAATGTCCTCTTCCTTCACATCATGACGCAGCAGGCCATCCATGGCACCGCCCAGCAGTTTGTTAGTGATAAATTCGTTGAACCGTGCGACGACGATTCCTACCTTCATATTGTTTGCTACTAATTTTCCTTCCAATGTACTCATAATGTTCATTCTCCTTTTCTTCATTTTAAAAGTTTAATACATGTCCCATGCGATTCTGCTTCGTTTTTAAGTAAAACAGGTCATACGGTGTGGCCTGCATCTGGATCGGCACGCGCTCTGTGATGGAAATCCCAAACTCTCCGAGCTGGTATACTTTGTCGGGATTGTTGGTTAAAAGCCGCATGCTGTGCACGCCCAGATCCTTTAAGATCTGTGCGCCGATGTAATATTCGCGCTCATCCCCGGCAAATCCTAAGGCAAGATTGGCATCTAAAGTGTCCATTCCCTGTTCCTGCAGTTCATATGCACGCAGTTTGTTGATCAATCCGATACCGCGGCCTTCCTGCCGCATATAAAGTAAAATCCCGCGGCCTTCCCTTTCAATCTGTGTCATGGCAGCGGCAAACTGCTGTCCACAGTCGCACCGCAGGGAGCCAAAGGTATCTCCGGTGAGGCACTCGGAATGTACACGGCAGAGTACATTTTCTCCGTCCCCGATTTCTCCTTTGACTAATGCCACATGATGTTCACCATTTAAACGGTTCACATAACCGTATGCCCGAAACTTTCCATACTTCGTCGGCATCTTTGTCACAGCCACACAGTCCACCAGCTTTTCATGGCATTTGCGGTATTCCTGGAGTGCGGCAATGGTAATCATTTTTATACCGTGCCTTTTTGCAAGTGCAAGCAGTTCCGTCGTGCGCATCATGGTGCCATCCTCGCGCATGATCTCACAGCAGAGTCCACATTCTTTTAAGCCTGCCAGGCGGCACAGATCCACGGTTGCTTCCGTATGCCCGTTTCTCTCCAGCACCCCGTTCTTCTTTGCCAGAAGCGGAAACATATGTCCCGGACGCCGGAAATCCTCCGGTTTTGCATCCTCTGCCACACAGCGCATGGCGGTCATGGAACGCTCGGCAGCGGAAATGCCTGTGGTTGTTTCCACATAATCCACGGAAACGGTAAATGCTGTCTCATGGTTGTCGGTATTCGTTTCGACCATCTGCGGAAAATGAAGCTTTTTTACATATTCTGCAGACATCGGCATACAAATAAGCCCTTTGGCATGCATTGCCATAAAATTGATATTTTCTGTTGTGGCAAATTCCGCAGCGCAGATAAAATCGCCTTCATTTTCACGATCTTCATCATCCGTGACTAAAATCAGTTTTCCGTTTCGTAATTCCTCAAGTGCTTCTTCAACCGTCGCAAATCCTTCCATTATTCTTTCCTCCTGTTTTCTTTGTTATAACCATTCAAAATCCATATTTTTCAAGAAACGCCTGGGTGATGTGGGTTTCCTTTTTTTCTTCCTGTGGATGAAGCAGTTTTTCCACATATTTTCCGATGATATCGGTTTCCAAATTTACCAGTTCTCCCTCTTTTTTGCTTCCAAGCGTTGTCACCTCTGCCGTATGAGGGATCATCGACACCGAAAAATCATGCGCAGTTACCGCGGCAACGGTCAGACTAATGCCATCGATGGTAATGGAACCTTTCTCCACCACATACCGAAGGACTTCCGGCGGCGCCTCCACCCGGATCCATATGGCATTGTCATCCTGCTTGCGCCCGGCCATCTGTCCGGTCGCATCCACATGTCCGGCTACAATATGCCCTCCAAAGCGTCCGTTTGCCGACATTGCACGTTCCAGATTCACAGGACTTTTTCTTTTGCACTGTGCCAGTGCCGACCGGTTTAAAGTTTCATGCATGACATCCGCAGTAAATCTTTCGTGGTCAAAGGAAGTGACCGTCAGACAGACTCCGTTTACCGCTATGCTGTCTCCGATATGCACATCCTCAAGTATCTTTCTGGCGTTAATCGTCAACACCGCAGAATGTGCGCCTTTTGCAATGTTTTCAATGGTTCCCATCTCCTCTATGATTCCTGTAAACATGATAATGGCCTCCCCTCTGTCGCCGGGTATCCCTCTATCAACCAGTCCGATCCCAACGCTGTAACTTTTGTCCGGCTTAATGTCACGGCCTCTGCAGGTTTTAAAAATCCCTGCCCCTCAACCGGGGTTTTGGCTGTTGCCCCGCCAAACAGCTTAGGCGCCACATATGCCTGCACCTTCTGTACAAGCCCAGCTTGCAGAGCCGACCAGTTTAAAGTTCCACCACCTTCGAGAATCACGCTGTCAATCTCCTGTTCTCCAAGCTGTCGCATCAGATCCCAAAGATCTACCTGCCCATCTTTTTCCGGTGTGACTAAAATCTGACATCCTGCCTCCACATATGGCATATGCATGGCTTCCTGCCGGTTACAGCTTGCTATAATCGTTGGAACTTCTTTTGCGGTACGCACAATCTGTGATTCTAATGGCGTCCGCAATGCTGTATCACAAATGATGCGCACCGGGTTTACCCCATTTTCTGTTTTTCCTAGCCGGCAGGTCAGCATCGGATCATCCGCAAGTACCGTTCCCACGCCAACCATAATGGCATGGTAACGGTTCCGCATACGGTGTACATGCGCACGCGCCGCTTCTCCTGTCACCCAGCGGGATGCCCCGGTATACGTGGCAATTTTTCCATCCAGTGTCATCGCATATTTTAAAATGACAAACGGAAGTTTTGTCTGGATATAATGAAAAAATACTTCATTCATTTCATCACATTCGTCCTGTAATACCTGTTCAGTCACTTCTACTCCATGTTCCCGCAAAATCCGGATGCCCTTTCCATGAACAAGTGGATTCGGATCTTTCGAACCAATCACTACTCTGCGAATTCCTGCGGCAAGCAGAGCATCGGTACATGGTGGTTGTTTTCCATGATGACAGCACGGCTCTAAGGTCACATAAATCGTAGCCCCTTCCGGGGATTGTATACAATTAGCCAGTGCATTCCGTTCTGCATGTGGCTGTCCGTAGTGTTCGTGATATCCCTCTCCGATAATTTTTCCATCTTTTACAATCACAGCACCTACCAGAGGATTCGGGGATACCTGTCCTTCTCCTTTTTGTGCCAGTGCTATTGCTCGGCGCATGTAATATTCATCTGTCATTTTTTCTCCTTTTTCATCAGTGATATGGCTTCGCCATACCACAAAAGCCCCAAGCAAATGCTCAGGGCTTCTTTTTACCGTGTTCTGCTGCCGGGGATATATTTTCAAATCCTTTTATTCATAGGAAATAAAAAATGCTCTGGAAATAAATTCCAGAGCAAACATTTCAATATCCACCACAACCATACACGGGTTCTTGTGTTTCTATCCTTTATCTTCTTTCATCCAGACTGTACTGTCGGCTTCGGAGTTTCACCGAATCATGCCTTGCGGCTCGTGGGCTATACCACCGGTAGGGAATTGCACCCTGCCCTGAAGATCTTTATAAAATTGTCTATGTATAAGACTATAATCTTTCTTTCCTTTTCTGTCAAGAGAATTTTTCTGGCTTTCTATACTGCCTCCACCGTATAATGGGCTTTCCAGATACCGCCCGGTGCAATCAGATTTCCCCACTCCCGATCTTTTAAATCTCCGGTAAAATCAGCACTGTCACAGCGTCCATACCATGGCTCTACACATATAAACGGTACATCTGCTCCCGCCGGTGACCAGACTCCAAACAATGGAGCATCCATCGTAACGGTCAGATAGGGATTTCCTTCCATGTCACAAAGAGAGACTTCATGCACATTCTGATTTTCAATCACAAGGGCATCATCATCAAACAGATGATCGGTAACTGTCAGATAACTATTTTTCAATTCATAATCCACAGTACCGTTTCCGACCAGACCATCCACAATCGTTGTACTTGTAAGCGGACCAGCTACATCAAAGCGGATTTTACAATTTTTCGGACGATTGAATGCCGGATGCCCGCCAATCGAAAACGGAAGTTCTTCCTCCGAAGGATTTTCCACCTGCCAGAGCACTTCCAGCTTATTTTCCTCGATGTGATATCCAATACGAAGGGTAAACGCATAAGGATATTTTGCCATGGTTTCCTCATTGGATTTTAATACAAACCAGAGCGTATCCTCCGTCTGAGAATCCAGCGTAAAATCCATATCGCGGGCAAATCCGTGCTGTCCCATGGTGTAAGTCTGTCCTTTGGTACGAAACTGTTTGTCTTTTACCGCTCCAACAAACGGAAACAGTACCGGTGAGGTGCGTCCCCAGAATTTTGGATCAGCTTTCCACATATATTCTTTTCCGGTATTTTTACGGACCAGAGATTTTAATTCTGCCCCATGTTCCTCCACTTCGATTGCAATGAGTTCATTCTCGAGCTTATGTCTTGCCATATGTTCCATCTCCTCTGATTCTATAAATTACGCGTTACCGCTTCACTTTTTCTCTCCCTGTCCATTTTATCTTATGCTATTTTACCGAGGTTTGTCAATGGACTGAATTTGCGAAGAAGTAGCAACAGATACTAAATCTTCAAGTGCAAGCACTCTGGGTTCCTCCGGATTACTGTCTCTGTTTACAATAGTGTTAATCTGCTTTGGTATATTTTTATTCACAAGCTCAGGGAAAACCACTCTGACATACATTCACTCCTTTACACTTTTGCTGATATACTTTTTCAGAATTACAGTTTATTCTATAATCTCCCAATACCCATTTTTCGGTGAACCATGACGAACCACAATATCTGATTCTTTCATTTTTTTAATATTATTTTCAACAGTCCGCCTAGATATATCTATTCTGTCTGCTATTTTTTTGACCGAAATATATTTATCTTCTGCTATACAATCTAGTATTTTCTCCTGAGTCTCCGTCAATTTCTGTGCTTTTTCTCTGATACGGACTTTATCTCCGAAATCATTTCCACCATTTACTCCACCATTTACTCCACCATTTACTCCACCATTTACTCCACCATTTACTCCACTATTTTCTCCACCATTTGCATTATGCTGCACATTCCTATATAAATTCACCCGAAACATATCATCAAATACTTCCACAGTCGGAACAGGCAGTCCATATTCTCCAGCAACACTTATAATTCTTCTGATGCCACTTCCCCACGCTTCTACCAGTCCCATCTGACCAAATATATTTGCAATCAGCTTGTTTCTAATCTTGGAATGACCTTTCATCACTTCCTCGTAGGTTAGTCCATTGTATAGTCCACCTGGAGATGTCACTTCTAAGCGATCATCATAAATTGCCACCTGTATGCAGGATTCATCTAACAGGTTTCTGTGACAATGTGCGTTGATTATCATTTCACGAATTGCTTCTACTGGGAGTTCATAGCTTTCCCGACGCACTAAGCCATCTATTGTCACTCCAAGTCTGATATTTCTCAAAACAAAATCAACCGCACTCTCTATCTGCTTGTATATCGGTCCAGTATATTCCCGTTTATCAAGAAAAACCGTTCTATCCGTTCCCTTGAATACGGCGCACTGCGTCTTTGCAAACGGAAAATAATCTGATGTTAGCAGCACATACGCATTTGATGCAAGCACATTGCCTTCGCTTTTCTTCAAAATTTTCCAATTAAACAACTGCTCTTTTCTTACATCATGCCCCGAAAGTCCTGCCTTCTTTCGGAAATCTTCAATATCCTTGCATAAAGACTGCGTTGCTTCTTCCGTCACTTCATATCCTACACAAGTAAGCTCATCCCAAGAAATACGGGCGCCTTCCATCTCCAGCTCACTTATCTTTTCCTGATGCGCATGTCTGGAAGTACCAGCCACACGAATATAGGTGCCTTTCGCCTTACCTTGGGCTTTAATATAATATGGTCGGTTTTTTCCTGCTTCCACCGTGATAACAATGACTGTCTTGCCATCAACCGTCTGCGGCCCAATGTCCGGTATGATCTGCGGTTCACAAGAATCTGATATAGCATTTGTCAAAGCGTCCATAGCTTGAAACAAACTATCATTGTCAACACCAACTACCTGATGTGTTTTATCATCAATACCTATGACCAGTCTGCCACCCTGTGTATTGGCAAAAGCCACAACTGTTTTCATATATTTTTCGCTTTTATCCGGTACAACTACCTTGTATTCAATATTCTTTGATTCGCCAGAAAACAGCTCATCTTTTGCCATAATGCTACCTCCAATTTTCTTGTTCTAATCTCTACTTTCATCTTATCAAGCAGATTATCCGCTGCATCCGGTGCCATCAGATCCTTTGAAATATAATGCACTATATCTCCGCCTTTAATTGATTAAAAGCCTCATCAACAGATACAGCATCAATTCTTTTTGCCTGTGCAAGTCCGGTCTGCATCATAGTATCAAATTCAGCTTGTGTTATAGAATCTCTCGTAGCAAGTTTATCCGGAATATCAAGTGAAAATGGTACTCGTGCTGTTACATTTGCAGTTTTTGTTGCCATAGTATGCACCTCCTATTTCCGATAGTGTTCCACCTTGTATGGCTTTTTACAACACAAATATTTTTTAACCAGCCATTTAAATGAGGAGTTTTCTCACCATCTTTGCATCAAAGGTAACAGTTTTCAGATGATCCACCTCAATCTGATACAGCGCATTTGCAGCAATATGTTCTGCCGCCTGCTCCAAATCACGGATTCCACTGGTACCCGAATACAGATCCACGATTGTATTTAATGCCTCATCTGTGATGATACATTCCTGTTCCTTTAAGCTCATGCGCTTTAATACCTTAGGCAATGCAAATTTTGAGAAGATAATCTTCTTTTCCTCAAACGTATAATCCGGGATATCAATTACCGCAAAACGGGACAGAATCGGTGCGCTGATCTGCTCCTTATCGTTTGCTGTGGCAATCGGATAAACACCGGATGTCGGGATCATACACTCGATATAGTTATCTGTAAATCCCAGATTATCCAGAAGTGTCAGTAAAACATCTGCCGGATTTCCGTTTCCTTTTCCAGAAGCTGCCTTATCCAGCTCATTGATAATAAATACCAGGCTTGACTCTCCTGCCATGGCAAATGCATCCATGATGATCCCTGGCTTTGCGTTAGCATAAATTCTCGAACTTCCGGTCAGCTGCTCCGGATCATTGATGGAACTCATATCAAGAGTTGTCCACGGAAGTTTTAAAATACGGGCAACTGCATAGGCAATCTGCGATTTTCCAGTTCCTGCCGGTCCCACCAGAAGCAGTCCGTATGCCGGAAGCGTATGTGTGCGGTTGATCTGAATGATCGTCTCAATGATTCTTTGCTTTACACGCTCCATGCCATACAGTTCCTCATCTAAAATCCGACGGGCTTCCTTTGGATCAATGGCCTCAAAATAATTGTTTTTCCACTGGATATTCATCATGATGGAAAGTGCACGCTGTGCATGACGCCGCTCTTCCGGAGACACTTCATTGGAACGTGCCACTGCTAAATTCCGGCGTGCCCACAACCGGATGTTATCCGGCATGGTCCGTCCTGCGCAGGTCATAAAATCGGTGATGCTCTGAATACTGGTGAGCTTCATATCATCGCCGTCTTCCTCCTGCTCCTCATCCACCGCTTCCTCACTCGGTGCACTGCTGGCAAACAGACGCTCCATCATAAACTGTAAAAAGCCATCTTCCGCGGAAAGCTTTTTTCCACCGCCAAAGGCAATTTCACGGATCTTATACACGGCATATCCATCCGGTGTGTTCTCTCCAGACAGCCGGACATTAATGTGGTTTTCCCCCAGCCAGCGAAGCAGATTGACAAAACGGGCATCCACCCGCAAAATATCCGCACATACAGTTCCGTCTTCCTGGGTAAACTCAAATGCTGTGCGCTTTGTCTGGTTCGTAAACACTCCGCAGGAATGATATTTCCACTGCTTTGCCGTATTATCTAAAACCAGAATCGGATATTTTGCACTTGCAGTGTTTTCATTCGACTGAAATGTTGTATAGGTACACTCACAAGCTTTCTTTTCTTCCGTTGTATTGCTGAAATCAAATACAGGCATATCTATCTCCCTTCTACATGATTTAAGGGTCAAAAACAGTTTTGACCCTTATCCTGCATAAACAATTCTGTTATTTTCTACGAAAGCAGTGCTTTATCACTTGCAAATTCCTCACCGCTTACTTTTTCAAACTGATGCAGCAGATCTCCGACCGTAAGTTTCTTTTTGTCTTCCCCTGCGATATTTAAAATAACTTTTCCTTCATGCATCATAATCAGACGGTTTCCATGGGCAATCGCATCCTTCATATTGTGTGTTACCATCATGGCCGTCAGATGATTCTCTGAAATGATCTGATCCGAAATCTCAAGTACCTTTGCGGCAGTCTTTGGATCCAGCGCAGCCGTATGCTCATCGAGAAGCAGAAGCTTCGGTTTCTGGATGGAAGCCATCAGAAGCGTGATTGCCTGACGCTGTCCACCGGATAACAGACCGACTTTTGATGTCAGGCGATCTTCCAGTCCAAGATGCAGGGTGGAAAGCATTTGGCGGTATTTTTCGCGTTCCGCTTTGGTAATTCCCCATCGCAATCCCCTGGATTTTCCACGTCTTGCTGCAATTGCCATATTTTCCTCAATGGACATTGTGGTAGCCGTACCGGTCATCGGGTCCTGGAACACACGTCCCAGATATTGTGCCCTGCGATGCTCGGATAACTTTGTCACATCCTCGCCGCCGATATAGATTTTTCCGGAATCTACCGGCCATACACCGGCTACGGCATTCAGTGTTGTCGATTTTCCTGCACCGTTTCCACCGATCACTGTGACAAATTCGCCTTCCTCAAGTGTCAGGTCGACACCGTCCAGAGCCACTTTTTCATTTATCGTACCCGGATTGAATACTTTCCGGATATTTTCAATTTTTAACATCTCACTCATCGGTTACAGCCCCCTTGTTGCTTTTTTCTTATTCTTCAGATATGGAATCGCAAGGAAAATTGCTACCACGATTGCTGAGAACAGTTTCAGATCATCCGATGGGAATTTCAGCCACAAAATGATGCTCAGCACAAGGTAGTAAATGATCGCTCCAACGATCACGGAAAACAACGTATATGCAAATGCCAGTTTCTTTCCTGCACACAGTTTTCCAAACAGTACATCTCCGATAATAACGGCAGCCAGACCGATAACGATTGCGCCTCGTCCCATATTGACATCCGCTGCACCCTGATACTGTGCATAAAGTGCACCGGACAGACCAACGAGTCCGTTGGAAATCATAAGTGCCAGTACCTTACAGAAGCTGGTATTGATTCCCTGTGCACGCGCCATCTGCGGGTTACATCCGGTTGCCCGGATGGAATGCCCCTGCTCGGTTCCGAAATACCAGTAAAGAATCGCCACGATCACTACCCCAAACAGGATACAGGTGGTAAATACTTTAATTTTTGCTGCTGTATCACCGGATACATAACGAAGCGATACCGCAAGGGAATATTTATCCACACTGATCGCCTGATTGGACTGTCCCATAATATTCAGATTGATGGAGTACAGTGCAATCTGCGTTAAAATTCCGGCAAGAATTGGAGGAATTCCCAGTTTGGTGTGCAGAAGACCTGTGACCATTCCCGCAAGCATTCCTGCTGCAAATGCAAAAATAAGGGAAACCCACGGATTCATATCACTGCGGATCAGCATAACCGCCACAGCTCCGCCGGTTGCAAAAGAACCGTCCACCGACAGATCCGCAAAATCCAGAAGTTTGTATGTAATATATACTCCCAATGCCAGAAGACCCCAGATCAGTCCCTGTGCAATGGAGCCCGGCAGTGCACGAAACAGCGCCAGCGGACTTAAGGAAGCAAAATAAGCAGATATTAACACGATACCCATCCCCCTTAATTATTCAGCCTCGATAGCCTTGTAATCATCCGGAATTTTAACGCCCAGCTGATCACAGATATCTTTGTTGTATTCTTTGGTTACGTTTGGTGCAGTCTCAATCTTCATGGTTGTAATGTCCGCACCGTTTACTAAAATGTCATATGCCATTTCACCGGCCTTTTTTCCGATATCATAATAACTGATGGAAAGCGTTGCCACTCCGCATCCTTTACAGATACCTTCCTCTCCGGCAATAATCGGAGTTCCTGCCGGAAGTGCGATATTGTTGATTGCTTCTGTGTTCTGTGCCATGGTATTGTCTGTCGGAATGTAAATGACATCTGCATACTCGGTTGCACTCTGTACCACAGAACCGATATCATTGGAATCGGAAGCGGTAAACTCTTTGTAGCTGATACCGTCCTCATCCAGGTATTTTTCAAACTCGGTTGCCTGATATTTGGAGTTTGCCTCTGCAGAGCAGTAAAGTATTGCGACATGCTTTGCATCCGGATAGAGCTCTACGAGCATATCCTCCTGCTGATCAAGCGGAGCCAGATCGGATGTACCGGAGATATTTCTTCCGGTTGTACCACTCCAGTCACTGATCTCCAAAGCCGTTGCATAATCGGTAACGGAAGTTCCCAGAATCGGAATATCGGTTGTCGCTGCTGCACATGCCTGTAAAGCAGTGGTTGCATTTGCAAGAATCAGATCCACATTGGAAGATACGAAATTATTTGCAATTGTAGAAGCATTTGCCTGCTCGTTCTGTGCATTCTGGAGATCAAATTTTACATTGTCTCCCAGCTTTTCCTTTAAGACATCCTCAAATCCCTGTGTTGCCTGATCCAGTGCCGGATGCTCCAGCTGCTGGCAGATTCCGATGTTATATACTTTACCGGATGCACCTGCACTCTGTGTCCCGTCTTTTGCTGCATCTGCGGAATTTCCACAGGCGCCCAGGGATACCATCATGGCTGCTGCCACAGCAACCGACATTGCCTTGTTTAATTTTTTCATAGTTGTTCCTCCATTTATATTTTATATAGTCAGATAGACTTTAAGCCGCTTCCCGTCCTACTGGAAAGCGGCTCGTACACTGCGTAATTACAGGAAAATATATTTGCAGATAAAAAGTACTGCAAGGATATACATCAGTGGAGTAATCTTCTTACGCTTGCCACAGATCAGATTGATCAGTACAAAAGAGATTACACCAATGGCAATACCCTCTGCGATACTGTACATTAAAGGCATCGCAATGAGGCACAGATATGCAGGAACTGCATCTGTCAGATCCTCGAAATCAACCTTTACAATTGCGGATACCATCAGGAATCCGACAAAGATCAGCGCCGGTGCTGTTGCAAAGCCCGGAATTGCCGTAAAGATTGGTGCAAAGAAAATTGCAAGCAGGAATAATAATCCTGTAACGATGGATGCAAGACCGGTTCTTGCACCAGCTCCGACACCGGCAGAGCTCTCTACGAATGTTGTAGTTGTAGACGTACCAAGGACCGCACCTGCAGAAGTAGCAATTGCATCTGCCATCAGTGCCTGCTTTACGTTCGGAAGTTTTCCATCTTCGTCTAACATGCCGGCCTTATCCGATACACCGATCAGTGTTCCGATCGTATCAAACATATCTACAAACAGGAAAGACAACATGACTACGATGAAGTTCATAATTCCGACTCCATGGAAATCTGCTGTAAAACACTGTCCGAACGTCTCACCAATCTTTGAAAAATCAGTCATGGCAAATGTCGGATACAGAGAATAAAATCCAGCGTCTGCATCGATACGGTAAACACCCGCTGCCTGACAGATCATTCCAAGAATCCAGGTAGCCAGAATACCGATCAGAATAGATCCCTTGACTTTTTTGATGTATAAAATTGCAGTAAGAAGCAGACCGATCAGTGCAAGTACTGCACAGATTCCTTCGGTATGCCAGTTATCTCTGAAATTTACATAAGATAACAATGTGGAATCGTTGTTTACAACGATATGTCCACCCTGCAATCCGATAAACGCGATGAACAAACCGATGCCGGCGCTCACACCTTTCTTTAATGTGGTCGGAATGGCATTGAAAATTGCCTCACGCACATTGGTAAGAGAAAGGATAATAAAGATAATACCTTCGAAGAATACTGCCATCAGGGCTACCTTCCAGGAATATCCCATATTTCCGCATACGGTAAATGCAAAGTATGCATTCAGTCCCATACCCGGTGCAAGTGCAAACGGATAATTTGCAAGGAGTGCCATTGCAAACGTACCGATAAAGGATGCCAGACAGGTTGCGATCAGCACTGCTGTCGGGTCCATTCCTGCCCGTGAAAGCAGGTTCGGGTTTACAGCCAGGATATAAGCCATGGTCATAAACGTCGTAATACCGGCGATCACTTCTGTTTTCGCTGTGGTATTGTTCTCTTTGAGCTTAAACATTTTCTCTAACATGTTCTCTCCTCCATATTTTATTGTTGTGTAAAAGCACCCTACTATTCTACCATAAAATAATTGAGAAATCCATTCAATTATTTATGTCTCCAGGTACTTCTTGAAAAGAGAACAAGCATCGGGAAAATTTCCAGTCTTCCGGCCAGCATGTCAAAAATCAGCACAAGTTTGGAAAACCAGGAATACACCGAAAAATTACAGGTAGGTCCCACCACATCAAATCCCGGTCCGATATTGTTAAAGCACGCAGCAACCGCAGACACATTTGTTGTCATGGACAGTCCATCAATAGAAATCAAAAGAAAACTTCCGACTAAAATCACACCGTAAGCCGCCAGGTAGGTATTTGTATTATTTAATACATCCTCCCCGATCCGGTTTCCATTCATGCGCACAACTTCCACACGCTGCGGGCTTAAAATTCTGCGGATATTTCTGCGCAGGTTTTTCAGAATCAGAAGAAGTCTTCCCATCTTAAGCCCTCCTGCCGTACTTCCTGCACAGGCACCGACAAACATCAGGCACAGCAACAGTGCTTTCGAAAATCCGGGCCACAGATCAAAGTCCGTGCTTGCAAACCCGGTCGTCGTCATGATAGAGGAAACCTGAAATGCCGCATGGCGGATGGTCTCTTCCCAGGAGCCGTACAGTCCCCGGACATTGAACGTAATTAAAAGAATACTGACTACAAATATGATGATATACAGCCGCAGTTCCTGATCTTTGAGCACTTCCTTTACATGCCGGACTAAAAGCAGATAATAACAGCTGAAGTTGATTCCAAACAAAAACATGAAGACCGTACATACATTCTGTATATATGGGCTGTATCCTGCAATACTGTCATTCCGGATTCCGAATCCACCTGTGCCGGCCGTTCCAAAAGCGGTACATACGGCATCAAAAACCGGCATTTTTCCCAACAGGAGAAACAGGAAATTGATGAATGTCAGCACCATGTATATGACGTACAAAATTCTTGCTGTTGTACGCATTTTCGGCACCAGCTTGTTCACATTCGGTCCCGGACTCTCCGCACGCAACAGATGCATGGTATACCCTTTGCCTCTCTCTCCGTTCGGAGAAAGTGCCAGAAGAAATACAAGTACCCCCATGCCTCCCAGCCAGTGGCTGAAACTCCGCCAGTACATAATTCCGGGAGAAAGTGCTTCCACATCTCCCAGAATCGAAGAACCTGTGGTTGTAAATCCCGATACAATTTCAAACAGGGCATCGACAAAGTTTGGAATTTCCCTGGAAAAAACAAATGGCAGACACCCGAAAAAACTGATTGCGATCCAGCTTCCGGCTACGCAGACCATCCCTTCCCTCGCAAAAAAACGACGGGTGGAATTTCTGCAAAAATAATACATTAAGGCACCGACTCCGGCAGTGATCAGAATGGACAGCCCAAACCCGTAAACTGCTGCCCGGCTTCCGGTATACAGACTGATTAAAAGTGCCGGAACCATAAACCCTGCTTCCACAATTAAGATCTGGGAAAGAAATTTTCCCATCATTTTATAATTCATAGCATCCTCACTCGAAAATATCATTCAGCTGCAAAAGTGTCATCCCGCCCTTTGCAACGATAATCACGGAATTTCCAGCCTCATACATGGAATCTCCGTTTGGAATCTCCGTTTTACTTCCATGGCTGATACATGCGATCAGTATATTGCGTTTCAGGCGGATATTACGCAATGGTTCCCCGATATGTTTTGTGTCGGCATCTACGACAAACTCCAATGCTTCTGCCTGTCCTTCTGCAATATTGTGCAGTGTCAGTGCTGCACCTGTTGTATTCTGCATGGCACGGACATAACGGACAATCGTATTGCAGCAGAGTTCTTTCGGGCAGATTACACTGCCAAGTCCCAGACTGTCCTGCATACTGTTATTCTCCATATGACCGACTTTCGTGATCACCTGCGGCACTCCACAGGTCTGCGCATACAGCGAAATAATCATATTCATTTCATCCATGCCGGTCATGGTCACAACGGCGTCACAATCATGGATGCCTTCACTTTCAAGCAGAAACTGGCTGCTGGCATCCCCATGTATGATACATACTTCCGGTGGAAGTTTACCGGATAGTTCTTCACAGCGCGCTTCATCCTGTTCGATCAGCTGTACACTGACGCCTTCTCTTGCCAGCCAGGTTGACAGATAATAACCGATTCTTCCGCCACCGCAGATAATTACACGCTTTGCCTTATGCGTGATAATGCTAAGATTGCGCAGAAGCTGTGTCAGCATCTCAGCAGTTGCCGTAATAAACAGATGATCACCCTCCCGGAGAATAAAATGTCCGGACGGAATCTCCACAACACCATCACGGCTCACTGCGCAGACAAGTACCTTGCATTTGACAACATTTTCCAGATTCATCAGTGCCACATCGCAGAGTTTACTGCCTTTTTGTATCCGCAGCTCCACGATTTCCACACGGCTTTTGGCAAATGTTTCCCTCTGCAGAAAGCCCGGATAGCGGATCAGCCGTTCAATCTCGCGCGCCGCCTGTTTTTCCGGATTCACCATAAGCGAAAGGGAATAGACATCCCGCATGGTAAAAATCTGCTTGCCGTATTCGGGATTACGGATTCTTGCAATGGTGTGAATTCTCGGATTCAGACCATGGGCAGTCATACCACAGAGCAGATTGACTTCATCCGAACTGGTGGCTGCAATGAGCAGATCCGCCTTTTTCACATCCGCACTCTCCAACACGCGCATGGAGGCACAGTTTCCCTGTACCCCCATAACATCGTAACGCTCCACACTCGAATCCAGCACACGCTGGTTCGAATCGATCAAAGTCAGGTCGTGTCCTGCCGCAGAAAGCTTCTGCGTCAGCGTGAGTCCGACCTTGCCATCACCGGCGATTATTATTTTCACAGATTTGTCCTCCGTTTATATTCTGTATTTAGACGTCCCACATTATAGCACATGGCATATAGAAATACAACCGAGGAGTTTTTGGTCTTTACTGCTTCTTATCCTCCTGATATTCCTCAAAACTGAGAATTACTTTAAACAGATCGCCGTCCATCTGCACCGCAAGATTTCCATGCATCAGCTCGGTCAGGCTTTTTGCGATAGAAAGCCCCAGTCCGTGTCCTTCCGTATTCCGGGAACTGTCTCCACGGACAAATCTTCCGAAAAGTTCCTCGCTGGTCATTTTCAGTCGATCCTTCGAAATATTGCGGAAGGTCATAATCACCATTCCGTGAAATTTTTCCAGCGTAACATACACACGTGTTCCCGGCTGTGCATACTTACATATATTTCCCATCAGGTTGTCAATGATCCGCCACAAATGTCTGCCATCCACATAGATTTCAACGGGTGGTTGCGGACATTCTACAACCATCTCCAGCTGATTTGCCTCTGCCTTTTCTGAAAATTCCCCGACAATCTGTGTCAGAACGACCGTTGCATCACATACTTCCGGATTCACCGGAAGATTTCCGGTAGATGCTTTGGATGCCTCCATCAGATCCTCAATAAGCTTTTTCAGACGGTTGGACTGTCGGTCAAGCACCTCAATGTACTCCCGCATTGTTTCACTCTCTGTCGGCTCCTTTTTGATCAGATCCACATAGTTGATAATGGAAGTAAGCGGTGTTTTAATATCATGGGAGACATTGGTGATCAGTTCGGTACGAAACCGCTCACTCTTCATTTTTTCTTCTACCGCCGCTGCAACTCCGGTCTGTACATTATTTAAGTTTTCCGCATGTGCACGCAGCTCATACATCATTTTTCCCGTATCAATCGGATGCGAATAATCACCTTTTGCAATCCGTTCCCCTCCGTCGAATATCTGTCGAAACTGCACCACAATCTTTAACAGTACGCCGTATTCCACAACTTTCCAGAGGAGATAGACCATGATAATTCCGCCATCCGCTCCGGCACACAGTAAAAGAAATGCTTCTATCAGGAAGACCACAAGAAATACAACTGTGACTTTTACCGTCATAGACAGACTTGCCAAAAGTGCCAGCCTGATTTCATGCAGTTCTCTTTTTATCCGGCGAAACGGGTTTAAAAGCAGACGCAAAAGCGTATAATGCCAGAATTTTCCTGCACGGATTCTTACAATGATACTGATCACATATTCATACACAATCAGCTCTGCCAATGCAAATGCAATTGCAAAAAATGAAATACAGAATACGATTCCTGCATTTTGCATAAGCAGATCTCCCATATAAAGGCATACCATACCGCAGCCCAAAAACGCAAGTCCTGAGATTCCTGTATAAATACCAAATGGTATACGATCAATCCTTCGAATCTGTACCGTATCAAACCCTTTTTTCCATCCTGCCGATACAAACAAAACGCCAAGCGAAACCAGCCATACAAGAGCGCTCAAAAGCAGCCACCACCCCGATGTCTTCCGCAGCTGTACCACAACGCCTGCAAGTGTGTGTGCTTTCTGGAAAAACTGTGTTTTCCCGGAATCAATCACGATATGGGTTTCACCTCCGACTTCCGGTGAAAACAAAGAGGATACCGTAGCTGTGCTTCCCTTCAGGGAATCCGCTGCCGTAAGATAAAGCGTATATTCCGTCGCCTCTTTCTCCTGATGTGGATTATAATAAATACGCCCCTGTTGATCTTCGTATGCAAATGAAAAATCCTGCCACTGGAATACCTTTGCTTTCGCATAGGTGTCCGCAATGGATTCCTGCCGGATCGGATAAATTCCATCCTTTTTTGACCATAAGTAACCTGCCTCTAACCCATCAAAATCAAACCGCAGTTCGGATGATTTTAAATACGGTTCGAGCTTACCTTTTTTCAGCTGTTCTCCATTTTCCGCGCAATATCTGCCACCATCGTCCGATTCCCGGTAAGTATATTCCACATACGGTTCAAGATCCGACTCCTCTGGAACCGCGGAAAAAGAAAAGGAATTGATCCGAAACAGGGTATCGCCCGCATAACAATAAATCACACCATTATCATAGATAAAATGATCCACCTGCGTATAATGCTTGACTTTTTGCATGTACTGTCCCCTGTTTCTCCCAAGCAGCATATCCCAGAAAGAACGATCATTGGTATGAAACTCATTTTCATCTGTAAATTTCAGCCAGGCAAGTGCATTTTCCTTATTTAAGGTACCGGTATTATTTCCACAGACAAGTTCGGTTTCTTTTCCTTTCGGCTTCTTTTTGACAAGTGAATAAACGATATTTCCGTCATCAAATTTTTTCAGGGCATCTGCTTCGTCCTGCTTTTTTGAAATGCCGGTAACCGCATCACCCATCCAGTACGCATAGCTTCTAAGCAGCTCTGTATCCAGTGTTTTTTCAATGTCTTTCTGTGAGCCCTGCAAATCACTGGTCATGCCTAATGTAACTGTTATCACACCGGTCACGGCCACAAAAAATCCGCTTACAATCGCAAGTACCATAGCCAGTAATCTGATGCCCTGCGATGATTTCCAGTTTTTGGACACACATTCCGGCTTTTTGGATTTTTTATCCTTTTTCTCATTCATTTTCTACATCCTCCATCTTGTATCCCCGTCCCCACACGACTTTTAAATAGCGTGGCTCCGCAGGATTATATTCCAGTTTTTCCCGAAGGTGCCGGATATGTACGGCTACCGTGTTTTCGACACCGCACGGGCTGCCTTTCCATACGGCCTCGTAAATCTGTTTCGGTGAATATACTTCCCCCGGATGTTCCATCAGAAGTTTTAAAATATCGTACTCTGTTCTGGTCAGATTCACAGGTTCTCCGTCCAGGGTGACTTCCTTTAATTTATCATCCAGCTCGATGCCGCCGGCGGACAGTTTTGTCCTCACCTTCTGTCCGCTTCCAAGCAGCATATACCGCCGGATCTGGGATTTCACTCTCGCCTGCAGTTCCACTGGATTGAATGGTTTCGTCACATAATCGTCCGCGCCCACGGTAAGTCCGAGTACCTTATCGGTATCCTCACTTTTGGCCGTCAGTAAGATCACCGGAACATTGGAAATTTCACGGATTTTGCACATCGCTTCTATCCCGTCCATTTCCGGCATCATAATATCCATCAGAACCAGCTGGATATCCTCCCGGTTTATAATTTTTAAGGCTTCCTTTCCGTTATAAGCCGAAAACACCTGGTATCCTTCACTTTTTAAATAAATCTGCAAAGCAGAAACAATATCCTTTTCATCGTCACAAACTAAAACATTATACATAAAAAAACCGCCACCTCGTATTCATGATTAATCATAGATACATTGTAGCGGTTTTTTTCTTAATTTCCAATGGGGCAAACCTTTAAGGTTTGCTTAAAATCAGGAATTATTCTTATTTTGATATCTTTTCTTCTTTCAGCCATGCATCAACGCTCTCATACAGACGCTGCATTCCATCTTCAACAACCAGCTTGGAGGTAGCCACATTCACGCGCAAAAATCCTTCGCCTCCCTTGCCATACTGATTGCCTCCGCTGACATACAGACCGCTGGTTTTGCGGATAAATTTTGCAAACTGCCGGCCACTCTCCGTGATTTTGCGGCAGTCCAGCCACATGAGGTAAGTAGCATCTCCTGCAACCGGATGGATGAGTGGAATTTTCTCCTGCAGAAATTCTGTCACATACTGCTTGTTCTTTTCCACATATTCCCGCAGCTCATCGAGCCATTCTTCCCCGTATTGAAAAGCTGCAATCGTTGCCTGAATTGCAAAAGCGTTCGGTTCTGCTACTTCGTCGGTGTTGAGCTGTCTCCACATTCTGTGATGCAGAATCGAGTTTTCTGCATAGACGGCAGCCGTCTGCAGCCCTGCCAGATTAAATGTCTTCGTCGGCGCAATGCAGGTAACACTGATGTCCCTGCAGGTATCATCCACAGAGGCAAACGGAATGTATTCTGTACCGGGTTTTGTCAGATCACAGTGAATTTCATCCGAGACAACAATGACATCATACTGCTTACATAATGCCCCAATCCTCGCCAGCGTCTCACGATCCCAGATGTTTCCTGCCGGATTCTGCGGATTACACAAAATCATAAGCGTCGTCTGCGGATCTGCCAGCTGCTGTTCAAGTTTTTCCCAGTCTATGCGGTATTCTTTTCCATCATAAAGCAGTTCATTTTCCACGACATTTCTTCCGTTATTACGAATGGAATTGAAGAAATTATTATAGACAGGTGTCTGAATCAGCACATTTTCTGCCGGTGTCGTCAGTTTTCGGACAGCAGAAGAAAGTGCAGGGATTACTCCCGTTGTAAAGATCAACTTCTTTGGGTCCATCCGAAAATGATGACGCTTTTCCCACCAGTTTACATAGCTGTCCGCCCATTCGTCCGGGATGACAGAATATCCATATACCCCGTGTGCTACGCGCTGTACCAGTGCCTCCTGCACTTCCGGCACCGTCTCAAAATCCATATCTGCCACCCACATCGGGAGTTCTTTGCGATCCACATCCCACTTGAGGGAATTTGTGCCTCTGCGGTTTGGTATTTTATCAAAATTATATTTCATAGTCATCAGGTCTCCTTTTTTCTGTCTCTCTATAATGCCTAATCATACCACTTCTGCATCATTTCTTCAATCATTGCCGTATCATCCGAAACAGAAAAAGAAGGGAAAAAACACCTCTTTTTCCGGTATTTTTTCCCTTCTTTTGTAAACAATCACCGGGCTGCAACAGTCTGTTTTCAGCCTTCGGTCTTTGTTGTGCTCTCTTTGGACTTATAATAATCCTCAAACTTCTGATTTGCAGCATCCAGGGTCTTCTGGCAGATGTCCGGAAGGTCTTTGCCCCATGCACCGGTTGCCTGTTTGAATCCCTTCTGCATGGCAGTCTGCATCTTCTTCATCTTTTCCACATCATCCCCGGCAAGGGCACTTGCAAAATCAAATAATCTCTCTGATGTCTGCTTTATACCGTAGTAACCATCCTCAGAAATATCCTTCTGTGCCTGTGCCTTGGTTGCTGCATCTACCGTGAAATCTCCTTTTGCAAGGAACTTCCATATATCATCACTGTTTGTTCCGTTTGCAACAGAAGCAGTAGCTGCCTGACCAGTCATCATTTTCTGCACGATGCTGATCAGCTGCTGCTGTCTGGACTGTGTATCCGCTTTCATCTGCTGTACGAGTGCTGCACGATCCTCAGCGCTCATCTTATTAATCGAATAGGTTGCTTTCTTATTGTCCTTGCTGCTGTCTGATTTATCATAGACTACACCGCTCTCATTTTTTTCTTCCGTCTTTGCCGTGGTGTCCTTCTTCGCAGACGTCTCATTTTTGTTCACCGCATCGTTTTTATAGGATGCATATACCTCTGCTTGCGCGTTTAACAAACCTGTTGTGTTTACACCCATACTCTCATCCTCCCTGAATTCTACCGGTCAATTCCATTTGTTTCCGGTTAAACTATTTTGGTATCTACTATAGGTATCGGTTCTTTTCACAGAATCTTTATAGTTTGCTTTATTTTTGTTTCACAGTGACACGATAGGTCTTTCCAACGGCAGATTTTGTTCTGGCCTTCACCATCACATAGAGTTTCTGCCCCTTTGCAGCTTTTACGGTAAACTTCTGTCCGGTCTGTGCATAATCTTCCTGTTTGACCAGCTTCTTTTTCTGATTATATACACACACATTCCAGTATCCGCTGTCAGGAAGGCTTACCTGTATGGTCACCTTTCCCTTCTTTGCAGCCTTATATACAAAATAATCTTTATCCTTTACCGCATAATTATTCGCACTACAGGTCTTATTCTTTTTTACAGTTGTAGCTGTGGCAAAAGAATCATTGTATTCCTGTTCCCAGTTATCAGCCTTGTACGGATTGACTGTCACCGTGTATTCGTGTCCGCACGCATAATCATTGATATTCCGTTCTACCTTCAGGTAAATCTCTTTGCCTTTCCGGAAACTGAGCTTTGCAGTGGAAATCTGCAGATCCTCCTCTGTTTCCACGGTCTGAAGCAGCTTCTTTTTCTCATCATATACGGAAAGTTTCCAGTACTGATTGTTTCCACCGTCCGCATTTGTAAATTTGAAATTGAAATATCCACTGCCCGTGGCAACGTAGCGGTAGTAATCCACATCTTTTTTGCTGTTGATACTTCCATGCAGTGTCTTTCCGACGGTAAGATCCGTGGCAAGTGCCATGGTATCGTTGGATTCCTTTTCCCAGCCTTCCGTTGCATAGTAATTGGAACGGATCTTGTACTGGTTTCCAACGCCGTAGCAGGTGACTTTCACATACACTTTTGCTCCCACCGGAAGGACATATTTACCGGAGGATACGGTTCTTGTATTGGTATCTTTCTGCAGTTCATTCATATTTTCATCATACAGATACAGATTCCAGAGTGCGGAAGATCCCTCCCCCTGAAAATCATATGTGAAATATCCGTTTTCCGGAATGGTATACTCATACCAGTCCACATCCGAAGCTTTGTAGGAACTTCCATTGATCCAGGTGCCGTTCTGCAGACTTGTCGCTGCCGCCGGTGTATCGTTGTCTTCCTGTTCCCACTGTGCACTCTCCGTTGTTTTCACCTGAAGGGAATACTGATAATCCTGTGTCAGCTGATAATCTAAAATGGTAATATCCGTAGACTGCACACGCTCAACTTTGATATATACGCTTTTGCCCGGTCTTAGGTTATAAATTCTGGATGTATAATTGGATGCCAGAGATTTTGTTTCCAGTTCCTGATTTCCATTGTCCGCATCATATACGGAAAAATTCCACTTTCCTTTTCCGCTTGTCTGTGCAAGATTTACAGTAAAATATCCGGCTTTTTCCGCAGTATACTTATAAAAGTGAACATTATTGGAAGTAGACAGCGTATCATACACCACCGTATCTGACTTCAGCACCTCTGCTTTGGTGTAGCTGCTGTATGTGCCGGTCGGTGTCTGATTGGTGGAAATGGATACATTGTCCGCTTTTACCGCCACCGGTGCCGCTGTAAAAACACAGCAGCATGCCAGCAGCAATGCCAGACCTCTTTTTTTCATGTTATGATTCATACGCATATTCCCTCTTTTACAGAGCTTTGATACGCTCCAGTGCCTTTACGGTGTTTTCATAATTTCCAAATGCAGTCAGTCGGAAATATCCTTCTCCGCTCGGTCCGAAACCGGATCCCGGAGTACCAACAACATTTGCATTCTCCAGCAGATAATCAAAGAACTCCCAGGAAGTCATCTGATCCGGAGTCTTTAACCAGATGTATGGTGCATTTACACCACCAAATACGGTATATCCGGCATCCTTTAATCCTTCCTTAATGGTCTTTGCATTCTTCATATAGTAAGCAACCTGCTCCTTTAACTGTGCTTTTCCTTCCTCAGAATATACAGCCTCACCGGCACGCTGCACAATGTACGGAGCACCGTTGAATTTGGTTCCGTGACGTCTTGCCCACATGTCGTGCAAAGAAACTTCCCCGCACTTTAAATCCTTCGGAACTACGGTATATCCAAGACGAACACCGGTAAATCCTGCATTCTTTGAGAAACTGTGCAGCTCAATGGCGCAGGTTCTTGCACCCTTGCACTCATAAATGGAATGTGCCACATTGTCCTCACTGATATAAGCTTCATAAGCGGCATCATAAATGATTACGGCGCCAACTTTATTGGCATAGTCCACCCATTCCTGCAGCTGATCCTTTGTAAGCGTTGTTCCGGTCGGGTTATTCGGCAGACACAGATAGATCATGTCCGGTGTCTTCTTAGGAAACTCCGGTACGAAATGATTTTCTGCTGTACATGGCATGTAAATGACATCGCTCCATGTGCCGGTCTCCTTGTCGTAAGTACCGGTTCTTCCAGCCATAACGTTGGAATCCACATAAACCGGGTATACCGGATCACAGACCGCAATCTTGTTGTCCTGTCCGAAAATCTCCTGAATATTTCCGGAGTCACTCTTTGCCCCGTCAGACACAAAAATTTCATCTGCTGCAACCTCACAGCCTCTTGCTGCATAATCGTTCTCTGCGATTGCCTTGCGCAAAAATTCATATCCCAGATCCGGTGCATAGCCGTGGAATGTCTCGGCATGTCCCATCTCATCTACCGCTTTATGCATAGCCTCAATGATTGCAGGAGCCAGTGGCTGTGTAACATCACCGATTCCCAGACGGATAATGTTCTTGTCCGGATTTGCCTCCTGATATGCATTTACTTTTTTTGCAATTGTGCTGAATAAATAGCTGCCCGGCAGCTTCTGATAATTCTCATTTACATGAAACATAATTTCGTTCTCCTTCTCTAATTTTCCATCAGTATCACTTTAACATTTTCTTCTTTTAATGTAAAGACCAGCCAAAAAAGCCAGATAAGATCCCTACCCTTCCTGCAGAAGACTTAAGATCATCTGTGCCACCTCGACCAGACCGGTTCCGTTGTCCATACTTCTTTTCTGAATATATTTATGTGCTTCCTCTTCCGTAAAAGAGTTTCGTGCCATAAGGAGTTCCTTTGCCTTGCGAATGATCTGCTGATCCTCCTGCGAACGGTGTTTCGGCTGCTGCCGCATTCTCCTTCTGCGCCTCTGGATATCTCCCTCCATCATTTCAATTGTCTGCAACAGTTCATGCACTTTCATTGGCATGGAAAGACAGACCAGATTGCTTACCTCTCTCTCCTGAATGGAAGCCGGGGAAGCGATCAGAAGCATCTGAAACTCCGGTGGCAGATAATCGTGAATTTCCATATACATCATATCCATAAACCGGCATCCGCAGACCAGTATTCCACACTCCAGATTGTTTACGCTTGCCAGTGCCTGTGCGCCGGTGGTACAGACTGCCTGCACGGAATACCCACTCTGTGTCAATATTTTTTTTATGCCCGCTGCCACTTCCGGTTTCGAAAAGGCAATTACAATGTTACTCACGATCCGATCTCCCGTTAAATCTTATACAGATACTCTTCGATCTCCCAACCGGTTACCTGTGTACGGTACTGCATCCATTCTGCCTCTTTTGCCTCGATCAGTTTGCTGCTGATATGTTCTCCAAGCACTTCTTTTATAAAAGCATCTTTCTGCAATTCACAGATGGCCGCATGAAGATCGGCCGGAAGCGACTCGATTCCTCTGCTTGCTTTTTCTTCCTCCTTCAGTTCATAGACATTTTCCGGCACTTCTTCCGGTGGCTCAATTTTATTTCTGATACCGTCAATTCCGGCTGCAAGACATACCGCAAGGGCCAGATACGGATTGGCTGCCGGGTCCGGGCTGCGCAGTTCCACACGGGTTTCCTCTCCCCGGGAAGCAGGAATACGGATGAGCGGGCTGCGGTTTGTCGCAGACCATGCAATATAACATGGTGCCTCATATCCAGGTACCAGCCGCTTATAGGAATTTACCAGCGGATTCATGATAAGAGTCACACCTTTCATGTGCTTCATGATACCGCCAATAAAATAATAGGCTTCTTTACTCAGCCCCATTTTTCCATCCGGATCGTGGAAAATATTATGTCCGTCTTTGGACAGGGACATATTGATATGCATTCCGGAACCATTAATCCCGTATTTCGGCTTCGGCATAAAGCTTGCAAACAGACCGTGCCGCTTGGCAATTGTCTTAACCGCCAGTTTGAATGTCATGATATTATCTGCCGTCTGCAGTGCCTCATCATACTTAAAGTCAATCTCATGCTGTGCGGGTGCTACCTCATGGTGGGAAGCTTCGATCTCATACCCCATATCTTCAAGTGTCAGCACCATATCACGTCTGGCATTTTCTCCCAGGTCTACCGGACCGAGATCAAAATATCCGGCTTTTTCGTGGGAAAGTGTTGTCGGCTGGCCATTCTCATCCTGATGAAACAGGAAAAACTCACACTCCGGTCCTACATTAAATGTATATCCAAGTTTTTTTGCTTCCTCAATCTGACGTTTTAAGATATAACGGGAGTCCCCCGTAAACGGTGTTTTGTCTGCACAGTAAATATCACAGATAATACGTGCTACTTTTCCCTGCTGCGGGCGCCATGGGAAAATGGTAAATGTGTCCAGATCCGGATACAGATACATGTCTGACTCCTCAATCCGTACAAATCCCTCAATGGAAGAACCGTCAAACATACACTTGTTATTCAATGCTTTCTCCAGCTGACTGGATGTAATTGCTACATTCTTTAATGTTCCGAAAATATCCGTAAACTGCAGACGGATGAATTCCACATCCTCTTCTTCCACAATTCTGAAAATATCTTCCTTGGTATATCTGCTCATATACTTTTCTCCTTTTCTGCGTTACATTTGCTGATATATGTTAATACCTGTTCATAAAACATCGGACCGCCAAACAGATCCAGCGCACTTCCAATGGTGACGTTCAGCCGGTTTCTTCCAAGCTGTGAAAGTTCTTCCAGATCTTCAAAACTGTGAACGCCTCCGGCATAGGTGATCGGAATTTTTCCCCAGTCTCCCAGAAACTGTGCCAGGGGTTTTTCAATTCCACCGGATTTTCCTTCCACATCCACGGCATGCACCAGAAACTCGCTGCACCGGGAACTCAGTTTTTCCAGAAGTTCATTCGTCACACGCTCTGTGGTAAATTTCTGCCACCGGTCGGTTACAATGTAATAGCCTGGTTCCTCTGCATCTGCCCGGTATCTGCACGACAGATCAAGTACCAGATGCTCCTTTCCCACGGCCTGTTCCAGCCGGTTCAGACGATCATAGTCAATCCGTCCGTCCCGGAAAACAAACGAAGTCACAATCACTGCAGATGCGCCAGCTTCCAGAAATTCGGACGCATTGGCATCAGTAATTCCTCCGCCGACCTGCAATCCCCCCGGATAGGCACGCAGAGCCGCCAGCGCCTGATTTTTGGTTTCCTCATAATAAGGGCTGTCTTTTGCATTCAGTAAAATGATATGTCCTCCACAGATCCCCCGGCTCTGATACATCCGTGCATAAAACGCTGCATCCTGCCCGGAAACAAAATTTTCACTTGCCTGATCTCCGGCATCCCGCAGACTGCTTCCGACAATCTGTTTTACCTTTCCGTTGTGAATATCAATACATGGTCTGAATTCCATCCGATTTTGTCCTCTTTTCAAAAAATGGGCATAGAAAGACCCTGTCCGGACTCCCTTGCCCTTATTAAATAATACATCTTCACTTTTTATGCTGTTTCTCCGCTATCATAACATAATTTTTACTTGACAGCAATCCATTATTTTGCTATCATCATTAAAATTGTTATTGTACATAATAGGTGTTTTGGACGATAACAGACGTTACACAAAATTACATACAAACTACATATAATAGAAGAAAGCGAGGATTTTAGAAAATGGGAACTATTATCGGCGAAGGAATTACATTTGATGACGTTCTTCTGGTTCCTCAGTATTCTGAGGTTACACCAAACCTGATCGATCTGAAGACACATCTGACAAAGAAGATCGTACTGAACATTCCTATGATGAGTGCAGCCATGGATACCGTTACGGAGTCAAAAATGGCGATTGCAATGGCAAGACAGGGTGGTATCGGAATCATTCATAAAAACATGTCCATTGAAGCACAGGCAGATGAGGTCGATAAGGTAAAGCGTTCGGAAAACGGTGTTATCACAGACCCATTTTTCTTATCTCCAGACAATACATTACAGGATGCTGACAACCTGATGGCAAAGTTCCGTATCTCCGGTGTTCCGATCACAGAGAACGGTCGTCTGGTCGGCATCATCACGAACCGTGATTTAAAGTTCGAAACCGATTTCACAAAGAAAATCAGTGAATCTATGACCTCCGAGGGTCTGATCACCGCTCCGGAAGGAATTACCTTAGAAGAAGCCAAAAAGATTCTTGCAAAAGCCAGAAAAGAAAAACTTCCGATTGTTGACAAGGATTTCAACTTAAAAGGTCTGATCACCATCAAAGATATTGAAAAACAGATCAAGTATCCGCTTTCTGCAAAGGATGATCAGGGACGTCTTCTCTGCGGTGCCGGTGTCGGTATCACCGGAAACATGATGGAGCGTGTCGATGCCCTGGTTGCTGCCCATGTCGATGTCATCGTTGTCGATTCCGCACACGGTCATTCCAAAAACATTCTGGAAGCCGTAAAGAAGATCAAGGCAAAATACCCAGATCTGCAGGTTATCGCCGGAAACATTGCAACCGGTGCTGCTGCACAGGCACTGATTGATGCCGGAGCTGATGCAGTTAAAGTTGGTATCGGACCTGGTTCTATCTGTACCACACGTATCGTTGCCGGTATCGGTGTTCCACAGATCTCCGCAATCATGGACTGCTATGAAGTTGCAAAACAGAGCGGCATCCCTGTCATCGCCGATGGTGGTATCAAATACTCCGGTGATATGACAAAGGCTATCGCAGCCGGTGCAAACGTATGTATGATGGGTTCCATGTTTGCAGGATGTGACGAAGCACCTGGTACATTTGAGCTCTTCCAGGGAAGAAAATACAAAGTATACCGTGGTATGGGTTCCATCGCTGCCATGGAAAACGGAAGCAAAGACCGTTACTTCCAGGAAGGTGCAAAGAAACTTGTTCCGGAAGGCGTAGAAGGCCGTGTTGCTTACAAGGGAACACTTGAAGATACCGTCTTCCAGCTGATCGGTGGTATCCGTTCCGGTATGGGTTACTGCGGATGTCCTACCATTGAGGATCTCAAGGAAAGAGGTAAATTTGTCAAGATTTCCGCTGCTTCCTTACGTGAGAGCCATCCACACGATATTCACATTACAAAAGAAGCTCCAAACTACAGTACCGATGACAATAAATAAATCATAATAAATATAATTTGAGGTGAATTTTATTGGGCCCCAGTGAGACAGGTCAATTAATTGCAATAATTATCCTGCTGTGTCTGTCAGCGTTTTTTTCGTCGTCAGAGACAGCTCTTACAACCGTAAACCAGATTCGTATGCGTACCCTTGCAGACAATGGCGATAAACGCGCTGCACGGGTATTGCATGTAACCGGAAATCCGGGAAAAATGTTATCTGCCATTCTGATCGGAAACAATATTGTAAATCTTTCGGCATCTTCCATTTCAACATCCCTTGCCATCCATCTTTTTGGAAACACGGGTGCGGGAATTGCCACAGGTATTCTTACATTTCTGATACTGATCTTCGGTGAAGTAACACCAAAAACCATGGCAACCATCAAAGCCGATTCCATGTCTTTGACAGTAGCCGCTCCAATAGGACTTCTGATGAAAATACTTACTCCTGTTATTTTTATCATCAACAAGCTCTCTCTCGGACTGATGTTTCTGCTGCATGTCAATATCAAAGATGCACAGAAAAAGATGACAGAAGAAGAGCTCCGCACCATTGTTGACGTAAGTCAGGAAAATGGTGTCATCGAACATGAAGAACGGGATATGATTCATAATCTCTTTGATTTCGGTGATGCAGAAGCCAAGGAGATCATGGTTCCGCGAATTGACATGACTTTTGTTCAGGCAGATGCCACCTATCAGGAAGTACTTGATATCTTCCGTCAGGATATGTTTACACGCCTTCCTGTTTATGAAGACTCGACCGACAATGTAATCGGAATCATCAACATGAAAGACTTCCTGTTACAGAATGATACCCCGGAATTTTCCGTACGAAACCTTCTGCGGGAGCCATATTTTACATATGAGCACAAAAATACTGCAGATCTGTTTCTGGAAATGCGTAAATCCTCCATTTCCCTTGCGATTGTGCTGGACGAATACGGAGTAACCGCAGGACTCATTACTTTAGAAGACCTGTTGGAAGAAATTGTAGGGGAAATCCGTGATGAATATGATGCCGATGAAGAAGACGATATCACCCGGATCAGTGACCGCGAATTTTATGTACTTGGTTCCGCCAATCTAGATGATGTCAGTGAAGCGCTTTCCCTGCACTTTACTTCGGATGATTATGACACCATAGGAGGATATTGTCTTGGTCTTCTCGATCATCTGCCGGAAAAAAATGAAATTATTTTAACAGATAATAATATTCTTATCCGCATTGACCGGATGGAAAAAAACAGAATCGAACGGATTTACATCCGGCTTCCGGAACCTCTGGAGGAAACCGGTTCCGAACCAAAATCCGAAGAATAATCCGTAAATTCTGAGGGCTGCTTTGCAGCCCTCATTTTCATGCCAGTAACTGCCGAAGCCACACACGAAGAGAATCCTCCATGATCCATTTCGAATCTCCGGCAAGCCCTCCCCTTTCTTTTGGAATCAGATTCCGTCCGGCATCCTCAAAATATTTTTTGCTGATAAACCGGCAGTGAAACGAAATAATCTTTCCCCTCGGAAAATCTTCATCCGGATCTTTCGGTTTTACCGGATCGGGATCTCCGGAATCCGGTTTCGGATCTTCCCTGTCAGTCCCCGGAGTTTCCGGATCAGGGTCTGTCGGGTCAGGTCCTGTCGGGTCAGGTCCTGTCGGATCAGGGTCTGTCGGATCAGGGTCTGTCAGATCATCTGTGTTCTCCGTCTTCCACACTCCATAAAGATCAATTTTCGGACTGTATCTGATTATCCAGCTGTCCTTTACCACTGCCCCACATTTTAAGTCTGCTTTTTTTGCATCCGGCTTCATTGCCCATCCAACCAGTTTTTTTCCTTTCGTTTTCCACCCGATATTTTCCAAAGGCACTTTTCCATAACCATACGTCATTGTCTGCACATCCATTTCCGTATCATCTTTTGAACTGTTCCGGTGAAAGAAAATCTGCAGTTTCTTTTTCTGTCCATAGGCCACACACCGCACATCATTTGTCACATAAAATTCCTGTCTCTCTCTATCCCCGTAACAATCTCCTCTCCATTCTGCAAAATCATATCCTTTCTTTGCTTTTGCTTTTAAACATGCCGTGTATCCATAACAATACTCTCCACCACCGGAAACCGATGCAATCCCTTCCCCTGCAATCGCATCCACCCAGAAAAACAATCCCTGAATTTCTTTGTGGAAATAATTGTGAAAGGAAGTGTATGACTCTCTGCTCCAGCTTTCCGCACCGGAAATTCCCTGATAAGTCGTATATACTTTTCCAGAAACCGGTCCCTGATCATTCATGGTTCCCTGCGCTTTTCCTTTTCTTACCACAATCATACAGGCATCCATCACCATAGACGCTTTGCCTTTATTTAATGCCTGACTTGCCTTTGCATTCAACCGGTCCTTCAGGTCTCCCAGTGTCAGCGCATACAGATTATATTCTGCACCACCTTTTCTGACACGATGCACCGCATACATATAGTTTCCGCCAAGTTTAAAATACATCGTCTGCAGTTTTTTCCCGGAAGAATCCTTTACCGACAACTTCCATCCGATTGTCCGGTAGCGGATATCCGAACTTGCCAGATTTGCTTTGGTTGCATAATAGATCATCCCATCGGTTTCCGAGAACGGGAAAAAGCATACATTATTTCCATACTCCTGATAATAACCGTATGCATTTTCTGATATTCCAGCATAAATGTCTGTCTGTCTGAACGGAAGAAATGTCACCAGCAATGCCACGACCATCCCGAACACCACAATTTTTATCTTTTTTTCCATTAACCGATTGCCACCTCCCAGTATTCACATAATAACCTTCCGTTTTCATCCTGCTGTCCCCCGGTATATACCCCGATAAACTGATATATCTTCTCTCTTTTTGCAAGTGTTTTTGTATAATCCGGAAGTTCCTTTTCCGACGGAAATACACACACCGCTTTCTCAAGCATGGTGATTTTCCTGACCGGACAGTCCTTCTTTTGTAAAAACTCTTTTATCAGCCTGTCCAATTCCTTTCCCCCGAGCTTTCCCTTGGTCCACTTACGCATCAGAACATCCATTTCCTTTTTGATGTTACAGTCAGTCACACTTCCATTGCTCTGATAATACAGCCATTGCGGTGTCAGCAGGTCGGTCTCCTGCCTCTGGCTTCCTGCCATGATGCCCGGATGTGTATCATTTTGTGTATGCGCCGCAGAAGATACATGTTTTCCGTCACACAGCACGGAAAGTAACAGGGAAAACAGCATTGCAGCCACACATGCCACAATTGTCAGTGTCAGGATCACTGCATGTTTTCCTTTGGTTGTCAGTTTTCCTTTTCTATTCATACCTCCTCCTCTTGCGGCCATATTTCTTCCGTCTCTGTTTCCTCTTCGATTACTTCCGTCTCTACCAGTATCGTTTTATCGCATGCTATGGACTTATGAAATCCTCCCGGAAGTACAAAATCCTCTGTTACCCGTGCTGAAATAACACCCGAAACCATATCACAGCTTTTTACATCAATGGAAACCCTTGATGCCGTATGCAGCTGCTGCCGGATTTCCTGCCGGACAAATGCTTCAACCTCCGTGTCCGACACTCCAGTCGCATAATACCGGTTCAGATGATATTTAAGTACCTGCGAAATACAGTTTTCCATTTCATTTTTTCTTGTGGAAATACTGTAGATACTCAGACAGGAAACTATCGTATAAACTGCGATCATACAGCCCAGTATTCCTAATATTATGTTTTTCATCGACTCCTCCAGTACCCTTCAAACGCTCCCGTGTCTGTTTCACACAGTGCGCCACTCTTTGGAATTCCCTTTTCCACAACCACGCTCATTTCCGACACCAGCGCAATCAATACCAGTGCCGTCACAACCGCGATTGCCGTGCCTGCGTATTGTCTGATCAGTTCTTTCATCAACAGCCTCCGTTTCCCCAAACCTCGATCATCTGCATAATCAATCCCTGTCTGGACAGCAAAAACTGTCCCAGCGTGCCCAAAAAAACAACTCCTCCCACCGCAGCCAGTACCGCACTGCCGTATTCTTTTACCACTGCTGCCATATTCTATACCCCCGCAATCAATTGCAGAACTTTTCCGAGCCCTGCCACAACCCCTGTACCAATCACAAATAAAATTCCACCAATTCCATATTCTTCTATGATCTGTTCCATCCCATCTTCCTCCTTTTACTTTGCATAGCTTACAAATGTATGCTGTCTGTTAATTCCCAGAAAAGCAACCTGAAATGGAAACTGCATTTCAATTTTTGCCATATCAACCCCATCCATTCCATATGGTATCTGACTGACCTGCGAAACGGTTGCCACTGTGGAATTTTCATTAAAAAATGTTACTTTCAGCTGATATCCGGCTTCCTCACTCTGCAAAAAACACTGTTGTACCACGCCGGTATTAAAATCACTGTTTTCGATCTCATCAACAATCCGTGCCTGCATATCCTGTGCATTCATCACTTCCATATAGGCTGCCAGAATTCCCATTGCTGTCACCGCCATAAAAAGAGTCAGGAATACTCCCATGAATGCCTTTATGATCTGGCTCATTTTGTATCCTCCTCCCTTTTATCCAAGTCCTGCCCCTGACAGAAATGTCATCATAAACACTGCCATATCCACAAGAAGTTTTAATGACGCTGTCAATACCGGTGCAAGAAACAACAGATACATTCCACTGCTCAGATTTTTAAGCCGTCCCTTTTCTGCGACATCCAGCATCTCCAGATTCCGGTCAATCAGTTCCCCGATCTGCCGGTCTGCCCTGCCACTGTTTCCCATGGAAACGGAAAAGAGCATGCTCATGGCAGAATGTACTTCCGGAATCTGAAAACTTTTCAAAAACCGATGGTAGGGAAGCACGGACTCCGGTTCCATTTCCAGCTGACCAACCAGTATATCCAGATCCCGCCGCAGCACCGGCGGAACATGCTCCTGTGATTTCTGCAAAGCAACCTGAACGTTTTCACTCTGCAAAAGCAGAACAATATCCATCAGCCATCCCGGAAATGCACACTTGATACTGCGTACCAGCGTTTTTTTGGCAACCGCCCGTCCTACCCGGTGCTGATTTGCCATCAGAGCAACCAGAAGTAGTGCCGCCGCTGTCATCAGCTGATGTCCAAAATAATATGCAGCTGCTGCACCTGCCGCCGTCACAACAGCCAGAACTACCGACAAACGTTTCTCTTTCCGCTCATCATACCGGTAATATTCTTCTATTTTCTTTGCATCTGCCTCATCGGTATGTCCATCCAGGGTCAGCCAGTCGATGGCGAGATATTTCTGCGCTCTCGTAAAAATCAGATCATCAAGGATCACAACTACAATCGTAAGCACCTGAGAAATCAAATTTTTACTGATATCAATTTCCATAACCGGCAGATATAAAATCATCCCGCATATCAACAATGACGCAGCAATTGACATTACAATATCCACAAACATTTTCCTGCGTTCCTTCATAGAACCACAAATCCGCTGCTCCCATCTCTTTTTATCTGCCAGAAGCAATTCCACCGGTCTTTCTATTGCTCCTCCGTAAATCTCTACATGTACAATAAAATCATGTACATTTTTTATCCGGCTGCAGGCATATTCCCGTTCGATCATCTGCAGGGAATCCCGCATGACATCAGTTTCATCAAATGTCATATGCATATGATCAATGGCGTTTTGGAGAACTCCGCGCATCGGACCATCCACCATCGCCGCATCTACATTCACCAGTGCTCTCTCCACTTTTTCTTCTTTGACGAAAGCATACAACAGCATATCCAGGTACTCGGATACCTCCTCAAATTTTCTCTCGTATACGATCTTTTTTTTGTACCATTTCCGGTGTCCGGAAATCCGAAGCAGCAGAAAACCGCCAATGACAACCGTCGTAATCCAGTGAAGTTTTAAGAGCAGATGCAGCGCATACAGTGCCGACAGGACAACCAGATAAATCATGTTTCCACCTCCCTGTCTGCATCCTTTCCAAGCTGCTGGTTCAAAAGACTGCAAAGCAGCGGGTTGTCAACTCCCTCTCTTTTAAACCGCCGCAACAGCGATTCCGGAAATTCTTTCAGCACCAGTTTTCCATCGGTCACTGCCATAATAATTTTGTTTTTTTGGCCTTCTCTGTCAAAAAAACATACCTGGTCAATATAACGGTACACCTGACCGGCCCCGTTCTTTTTCTTTCGGATCAAAACCCCGACATCCATTGCCTGATAGATATCGTTTTCCAGACGGTCCGCATCCACACGCGTTTCAAGCATATTTAAAATCCGGTCCGGGATATTCCGGACATCGTCCGTATGCAGGGTGGTCATTCCCCGTACTCCCGTTGACCACCCTTCCAAAAGGTATTTCACCTCCTTGGAACGCGCCTCCGAGAGCATGATCCATTTAGGATTTAACCGCAGGCTTGCCTTGATCGCATCCGCATAATCAAACCGGTCATTGACCCGCATCTCAATACAGTCTTTCCCCGGATTCGTTACGGAATACCGGATCTCCATGGTATCTTCGATTGTGATGACACGCTCATTTCCCGGAACATACTGGGAAAAAAATTTTACACACTCCGTCTTTCCAATTCCCGGCATCCCGCAAAAAATCAGATTCATTTTCGTCAGCACGCAATTGACCAGTACTGCAAGAATATCCCTGCTGCAATACTGTTCCTGCAGTGCCTTTTCTGCTGTCAGCCGAATGACCGGCGGTGTTTTCCGGATGCTGATACTGCGCCCGGAACGTGCGATCGACTCATGCAGAACTGTCACCCGCAGCTCACTGGTTTCTGCCTCCAGCTCCGGATTCTGCTTGTTAAACTGCTGACTGACCACATTTGCAATCCGCTGGGTAAACTGTTCTACAAATGCCAAAGTCATATTCTCATCCACATACGCCTGATTCACCCGGTAACGTTCGTTATAGATATTGGTCAGCCATATCTCCCGCCCATTGTAATCAACATCTGTGATCTCTTCGTTCGCAATATATTTCCACAATGGACCGAAATACTCTTTTCCAAGTTCCATACAGCCTCCTTAGGGTGTCGGCAGACCGGTATTTTTGTTCGCCTGGTCAATAAAATTTTTCACCAGTGTCTGAAACGCACTTCCGATCGGTCCGCTTGTATCCGTTCCCACAACTGCTGTAATGACAAGGATCACTGCAAGAATCGCTACCACGGTAATTAAAATACCGCCATATTCCTGAAATATTTCTTTCATATTTTCATTTTCCTCCTGTATGAAGGACGTTCTTATGGGAAACCACAGAAGAATATCTGTGGGCACAAAAAATGCGGCGATTGCATCACATGCATTGCCGTACTGAAAAAAGATATTTTTACTATACCGTTTTTTGGGTTTTTGTAAATAGTTCTTTGGTACTAAAAAAGGACTTCCGCACCGGGAAGCCCTTCTTTTTGCTTTTACCTTAGTCATCCACTCTATTTTTCTGCCAGAAATTTTTCTGCTGCAGCCATGCGTACCACAACAACAAATACATTTGCTGCCTGCTCAAGTTCGGCAAGCGACGGATACGTCGGTGCAATACGGATGACAGAATCCTTCGGATCTTTTTTGTAAGGGAACGGGGAACCCGCACCGGTCAGTACCACCCCTGCCTCTTTACACTTTGAAACAATCTCCTTTGCGCATCCTTCCGGTGCCTCGAAGGAAATAAAATATCCTCCAAGCGGATGCATCCATGTACCGATTCCGCGGGATGCCAGTTCATCGGAAAAAATCTTCTCAACAAGCTCAAATTTCGGACGAATCAGATCTGCCTGTTTTTCCATATGTGCCTTGATGCCATCAACATTCTTAAAAAACTTCACATGACGCAGCTGGTTAATCTTATCATGGCCAATGGTCTGAATCGTCAGACGTTTCTTGATATCCGCAATGTTTGCCTCTGAGGAAGCGATTGCTGCAATACCGGAACCCGGGAAGCTGACTTTGCTGGTAGAACAGAATTCAAATACCATATCCGGATTTCCTGCCTTTTTGCACTCCTCTAAAATATCCAGAATCTGTGCCTGGTCCTCTTTGTAGAGATGATGTACCACATAGGCATTATCCCAGAAAATACGGAAATCTGCGGCTGCCGGCTTTAAGGCTGCAAATCTGCGGACCGTCTCATCCGAATAGACCACACCCTGTGGATTGGAATATTTCGGCACACACCAGATTCCTTTTACCGTCTCATCGTTATTCACATATTTTTCTACCAGATCCATATCCGGTCCATTCTCTGTCATTGGGATGTTGATCATCTCGATACCGAATGTCTCTGTGATGGCAAAATGTCTGTCATATCCCGGAACCGGGCAGAGGAATTTTACCTTATCGAGCTTACACCATGGAGTGTTGCCACAAATACCAAACATTTCTGCACGGGCAACCTGATCATACATGATATTCAGGCTGGAGTTACCATAAACAATCACATTTTCCGGCTTTGTCCCGATCACATCCGCCATCAGTTTTTTAGCTTCCGGAATACCATCAAGGACACCATAGTTTCGCAGATCAGTGCCGTTTTCACTCTTTAATGCAGTCTTGGAATCAAGCACATCAAGCATTCCCATGCTTAAATCAAGCTGGTCTGCTCCCGGCTTTCCTCTGGACATATCCAGTGCAAGACCCATGCCTTTTATTTTTTCATATTCGGCTTTGAGTGCGGTCAGCTCCTGTGTGAGTTCCTCTTTGCTCATCTCCTGATAGGTTTTCATGGTAAGTTTTCCTCCTTATTATTCCTCTGGATTTTCTTTGATTTTTTTATAATAGGCGCGAATCTGCTGCTCATATCCGTTTTCCGACGGCTCATAAAAAACCTCACCGGTCAGTCCGTCCGGCAGATACTGCTGCTTCACGTAGTGGTTTTTATAATCATGGGCATATTTGTAACCTTTTCCGTGCCCAAGCTTTCCTGCCGATTTGTAGTGGGCATCCTGCAAATGCACCGGTACCGGCGGTGTCTTTGTCTCCTGCACTACACGCATGGCCTTATCAATGGCATTGATCGCGGAATTACTCTTTGGCGCACTTGCCATATAAGTAACTGCCTGTGCCAGTACAATCCGTGCTTCCGGCATTCCGAGCCGCTCCACCGCCTGTGCCGCGGCTACTGCAACCTGCAATGCCTGCGGATCAGCATTCCCGATATCCTCAGATGCCAGAATCATGATTCTTCTGGCAATAAATTTCACATCTTCCCCCGCATAAAGCATCCGAGCCAGATAATACACCGCGGCATCCGGATCTGATCCACGCATGCTCTTGATAAAAGCAGAGATCGTATCATAGTGATTATCTCCCGTCTTATCGTAGTTTATGACCCGCTTCTGAATGCACTCACTGGCCACATCCAGTGTAATGTGAATGATCCCATCCTCACTCCGGTCCGTGGTCAGAATTCCAAGTTCAATGGCGGTCAGCGCTGCACGCGCATCTCCGTTTGCCATGTCAGCTAAAAACTCCAGCGCATCATCATCCATCTGTGCATGGTAAGAACCCATGCCCTTTTCCGTATCATTGACCGCCCGAAGCAGCAATGTACGGATATCCTCCGTGGAAAGTTTCTTTAACTCAAAAATGACGGAGCGCGACAAAAGCGCAGGATTCACTTCGAAATACGGATTTTCCGTTGTGGCTCCGATCAGAATGATCGTGCCGTCCTCGACAAACGGAAGCAGATAGTCCTGCTGTCCCTTGTTGAAACGATGGATCTCATCGATAAACAGGATCGTTTTCTTTCCATACATGCCCTGATTGTTTTTTGCCGCGGCAACCACTTCTTCCATGTCTTTCTTGCCCGCCGAAGTCGCATTGATCTGCATGAACTCTGCACTTGTGGTATTGGCAATCACTTTCGCCAGCGTCGTCTTTCCCGTACCGGGCGGTCCGTAAAAGATGATGGAGCTGAGTTTATCCGCTTTGATCGCACGGTACAGCAGTTTGTCTTTCCCGACGATGTGCTGCTGCCCGACAACCTCATCAAGTGTGGTCGGACGCAGCCGTGAGGCAAGCGGTGACTCATCCTTCATATTCTGTTGTCTCATATACTCAAATAAATCCATTCGTATCCAATCCCCATATGAATATCATTCAAGATCTTTTTGAATAATTTTTGTGTGTATCCTGCATTTTTATTCTTTGCAGGAATTTTCCCACAAACTTCTTTACGCTTTGTTCTTTGCGATATTTCTATGTAATTTCTATTATTCTTTCATTTCCCGCTTATCTCATTTTGAAAGAAAAAGCGTCAGGAAATTCATTTCATCCTTATAAGGATACATGATTTCCTGACGCTTGACAAGTTATTATTGAGATTTTTTTACATAAATATTGCTTTTATTTTTGTACAGATGCTGTAAGTGCACCATCCTTCACGTCAATGAGGATCGTATCTCCCTGCCGTACCTGATCTTCGAGAATCAGTTTTGCAGAGAGGGTCTCTACATGCTTTTGCAGGAACCGCTTCAATGGTCTTGCACCATAAACCGGATCGTAACCATGTTCAACCACAAAGTGTTCCGCTTCCGGTGACAATGCCACCCTGATCTCACGATCAGAAAGACGTTTGTTCAGATCATCCATCAGCAGACGGATGATGCCACCAATATTTTCTTTTGACAGTGGCTTAAACATAATAATCTCATCCAGACGGTTCAAAAATTCCGGTCGGAAATGTCCCTGCAGATCTTCCATGACTTCTTTTTCTGCCTCCGGCGAAATGTTGCCGTCTGCATCAATGCCATCCAGCAGATACTGCGATCCAAGGTTACTGGTCATAATAATGATCGTGTTCTTGAAATCTACGGTACGTCCCTGTGAATCTGTGATCCGCCCGTCATCAAGTACCTGTAACAGTACGTTAAAGACATCCGGATGTGCCTTTTCCACCTCATCAAACAGGACAACAGAATACGGTTTTCTCCGCACAGCTTCTGTCAACTGGCCGCCTTCATCGTATCCGACATATCCTGGAGGCGCTCCGATCAGCCGGGACACGGAGTATTTCTCCATGTATTCACTCATATCAAGACGCACCATGTTGGATTCATCGTCAAACAGACTGGCAGCAAGTGCTTTTGCAAGCTCGGTCTTGCCGACACCGGTCGGTCCCAAAAACAGGAACGAACCAATTGGTTTGGTCGGATCTTTGATTCCGGCTTTGGAACGGATAATCGCCTCGGTCACTTTGGTAACACCATCGTCCTGGCCTACCACACGTTTGTGGAGTTCCTCATCCAGGTGCAGTGTCTTGTTCCGCTCGCTTTCGCTTAACTTCGCAACCGGGATTCCCGTCCAGCGGGAAATGATCTTTGCAATCTCTTCATCGGTGACATTTTCGTGTACCAGAGACAGATCACGGTCTTTGAGTTTATCTTCCTCAATTTCCAGTTCTTTCTGTAATCCAGGCAGTTTACTGTACTGCAATTCCGCAGCTTTTTCATAATCTGCGTCACGCTGTGCTGCCTCGATCTCCTTCTTTGTGCTCTCAATCTGCTCTCTGACCTTGCTGACATTGTCAACTGCATCCTTTTCGGTGCTCCACTGCGCTTTTCTGGTATTAAACTCATCACGCAATTCTGCAAGTTCTTTCTGCAGATCTGCCAGACGCTCCTGACTCAGATGATCGGTTTCTTTCTTTAATGCCGTCTCCTCGATCTGCATCTGCATGATCTTCCGGTTCATCTCGTCAAGCTCTGCCGGCATGGAATCCAGCTCGGTCTTTATCATCGCACAGGCCTCATCGACCAGATCAATTGCTTTATCCGGCAGGAACCGGTCTGTGATATAACGGTTGGAAAGAACTGCTGCCGTAACAAGCGCAGAGTCCGTAATCTTAACGCCGTGGAACACTTCGTAACGTTCCTTTAAGCCACGCAGGATGGAAATGGTATCTTCCACCGTTGGCTCATCTACCATAACCGGCTGGAAACGCCGCTCCAGGGCAGCATCTTTTTCGATATACTCCCGGTATTCGTTTAAGGTTGTGGCACCGACACAGTGCAGCTCCCCTCTGGCAAGCATTGGTTTTAACAGCTGTCCGGCATCCATGGCACCATCGGTTTTTCCGGCACCGACGATTGTGTGCAGTTCATCGATAAACAGAATGATCTGTCCATCCGAATTTTTGACATCGTCAAGAACTGCTTTCAAACGTTCCTCAAATTCACCACGATACTTTGCACCGGCAACCAGTGCGCCCATATCCAGGGCAAACAGCTTCTTGTCTTTTAAGCCTTCCGGTACATCGCCTTTTACGATACGCTGTGCCAGACCCTCGACAACGGCAGTCTTACCTACACCGGGTTCACCGATCAGCACCGGGTTATTTTTGGTCTTACGGGAAAGAATCCGGACCACATTCCGGATCTCCTCATCACGGCCGATCACCGGGTCCATCTTCTGCTGTCTTGCACGCTCCACCATATCATAACCGTACTTTTCCAGTGTATCATATGTTGCTTCCGGATTATCGGAAGTGACACGCTGATTGCCGCGGACGGTAGACAATGCCTGCAGAAACCGTTCCCTTGTCAGCCCATATTCTTTCATCAGTGCTTTCATCGCCGGATTTGGATATTTGAGCATTGCAAGGAAAATATGCTCGACAGAGACATATTCATCTCCCATTGCCTTTGCCTCATCCTCTGCATGGATCAGCACATTGTTTAAATCTTTTCCGACATAGACATTGCTGTTGCTGCCGGATACTTTGACGCGCGCATCCAGTTTGCTGATCGCATTCTGGGTGAAATGCTGTACGTCAATTTCCATTTTCTCTATCAGTTTCGGGATCAGTCCCTCTTCCTGCTGTAACAGGGCAACTAACAGGTGCTCCTGCTCAATCTCCTGATTTCCATAGTCGTAGGCAAGCTTTTCGCAGTTATTGATCGCTTCTACCGACTTTTGTGTGAATTTCTGTATGTTCATAGCAAGCCCTCCTCTTAACTATCATCATGTAACTGTGCTGTTTTTTGCATCCCAGTTACTATTTTTCTCGATTACGATATTGTTATACACCCGTTTTTAGCACTCGTCAAGTAGGAGTGCTAACAAAAATTCTAAAGATTTTATAAACATTGGAATATATTGTCGAATTGTCTGAAAATTGTTTTAGACATAAGTTTTTTCGATATGACGAAAGAAGGGGAATATTCTCTTTCTCCAGAAACATCCGTTATTAATTGTAACGGATGTTTTGCCGATATAATAGACAACACAAACGATGATCTATTACAGAAAGGAACTTTTCATGCAGATTTATTTATCACTGATGTCCCAGAAGAATCCCTCATCCTATGATCTTTCTTCTCCTCAGGGACGCATGCTCTATGTGAGAGAAACAACCAATGCCGCATTTTCTTCCTGGACTTCTCCCCTGCAAAGACAGGATCCTGATACGCAGGAAGAAAAAAAACAGGAAATGCTCTCCCGCATTATAGGAAAATTAAAAAGTGGGAAGAAACTTTCTGCCAAAGAGCTGGATTTTCTGCGGCGTACCGATCCAATTCTGTATGCCCACGCCCTGCGCGTCCAACGAATGGCGGAGGCTTTAAAACAGCAGCTCTCCCATGCAAAAAGCAAACAGGAAGCAAATGATATGATTACATCCGCGATTGCCGGGGTCTCGGACAAAGATCTGGACAAAGAATATCTGCTGGCTGCTTACAATGAAGTTTCCAAAAATTTTCATAAATCACCGGCTTATCAGCGTCTGCCAAACACTCCGGAAGATGCCAAAAAAAGAAAAACGAACAATCCGAATGCTCATTTTACCGATGATGAGGACACGAATGACGATACGGATGATCTCCTGTCATGGACTCCGCTTCAGGAAATTATTGATGCGGCTCCAACGCTTGAATGTCAGGGCTAGGCTTATATAGCTGGAACATTATTATTTCAGGTAGTGTTCCAGCTTTTCATTTACACACAGACGGATTTCCTCTGCAACACGTTCACAGTATGTCTTTTTCATACCCGCCTGCACACCAACTGCTACTAATTCCTTTTTCCCCGGATTTTTGCCATTTCCATCTACAGTGGTTGTGTGCTCACCATAATACGTATTACTGTATGTGAGATCATAGGCAGGACTTAAACGCCACATATCATCCTTTTCATTATAAATGTAGGTAAAGTTTTTAGAATGATCATCACGATTATGTGCGAATACATTAAAACACATACGACGATACATATTTTCCACATCCTCTGTACAATCCCTTGTCAGAATTTTTGTCAACTTCATCAATTCATGATAGTCCAGACTTGGTTGATTAAAATCTAACTCCAATAAGGCAGCCGCAGTTAACATATGTGCCCTTTTTATTTCATTCTTTTCTATTCTTCGATCAAATCTCTTTGTTCCAAAATATCCCGGACATATATCTGATGAAAAAAGCCGTGTTTCACTCATTACAATTCCACAGGCTTTTGCACACAGAGAATAATCGTATTCCATTTTTCCCACATCTTTTTTGTCCACATGTGCCGGAAATTTAATAATCCAGTTTTCTCCATCTATTTCCGTCATAATCTTAGGTCTTGCACCACCACTGGTTCCTCCCAGCCGGTACAATTCATCTAATTTCTCCGAATATTGCGTGCTTAATATTTTCTGGCAATGCACAGATAGTTCGTCCAGATCATCCATCTGTTGTCCCATCCCAATCTCCTTCTGCGGATGATAGGTCAAAGCTCCCATTCCAGATTTTCCCACGATGGCAAGACGATCCAATACCGAATATTGTGCTTCCTTTTTTCCACGTTCTTTCAGCAAACGCTCCAATAAAAGCTGTCCCCATGCATCCGGTAAACTATCTGCAAATACTCCGAACAATCCGTCAAAATAATCTTTTTTGGGCACAAACACTTCATTTTTTAGCGGAAGCGAAAATGGACTGACTGAAAATCCATGCTCCAGCCATTCTTCACTATAAGAAAATGCCACCTTATGATTCGCGGTCAATGCAAGCGTTCCCACAAGCCGGTCATCCATCCGAACCTCAAGACTTTCCCTTTGACTCATTGATTACCTCCTGAATATTTCGATATGGTACCTGTGTAAAAAGATCCCGCAGTTCATCTGCAAGTTCCAACGCCATAGCAAGTTTTGTCAGTGACAAAAGCGAAATCTGTCCTGTTGTCTCAAATCGTTTAATAGAACCGTAACTTACTCCGCTCATATCCGAAAGTTTCTGTTGCGAAACTTTCCGCCGTCTGCGAATACGGCGCATACGTTCTGCCAGTTTTTTATCCAGTTCTTCTGCTGTTTCCCATACCAGTGCTTCCATATCATGCCCCATCTTGTCAGATAATATTTTATCCATTTCACGCGATTTTACTTATTTTTATATAATATATTATCTAATATTTTAGCATATCTCTTCGGGTACCGCAACGTCTCCCTGACTATTTTTCCTATCATACAGTTTTTCCAAAACTGCTCCAATATCCGCTTCCACGCAAATGGATTTCTTTCGGATTTCCTCCGGCGCACAGGCTTCCTTCTTATTTATGCAGGCATAAACTGCATCCGGCCAGGTTGCATATAGATATATCGGCTCCAGTACGCCCAATATTCTTCCAATGTTTTATAAGGGAAAAAGCCCCCGGAATACATATCCGAAAATCCATGCACCTGTCGGAAATCGCCAAACCACTTTTCAAAACGTTCCCCGGAATAGGTAAATCCTGCAGAAGTGGATAATCCCGCACCCGCGCCAATGATCACGGCCTCCGCTTTCTGCAGTGCCTGTTTCAGACGCTCTGTTTGTACACTTTTGCAGTTTGATGTTTTTATACTGCAAAATGGTGGATTATTGCCCCTACACTTTGCTCCCATACATGGGCACCACGATACACTTTTCGTCATATTTACTTCCATCGGTTCTCTTATCCATTCCATTTCATCACCTCCTTTACACTTCCTTCGTTTCTTCATATTCCAAAATGTCACCCGGCTGACACTGTAATACTCTACAAATCGCTTCCAATGTAGAAAACCGAATCGCCCTAACCTTTCCAGTTTTTATATTCGACAAATTTACATTCGATATTCCCACTTCTTCTGCAAGTTCTTGCAGGGAAATTTTTCTATCGGCCATCACCCGATCTAACCGTAATACAATTGGCATCTTATATTTCCTTTACTTTATCTATATTATTTCATCAACCTCTTTCTGCAATTCGTACCCATGTTGAAAAGAAACACCAATGAAATAAATACAGATTTCTACTATAACAGCTGCTCCAATAAAATGATCCGTTCCTTTCCATTCTACCCCTTTTATAATCTGGCATGCTGCTAAACTTAAATATTTCAGGCATTTAATAACCGGATATCCGATTACAAAACATAAGGCTATCCCCCTACATTTTCAAATTGTTTTTTTACTTTATTTCCGTTCTTTCTTTCAAACATTTTTTATTCTCCTTTCTTGTATATCATAATTTAGGCGTTTGCGAAACGCCAAACACCGCATAAATACGGTATTTTTTGTTGTT
>NZ_QTYW01000025.1:0-41588 GCF_003462365.1 Roseburia sp. TF10-5
CCTCACGGTCTGGGCGATTTTTCTGTCAGGGGAGTTTTTTTACAGCCCCTTTTGTTGTCTTTGCGGTTCTTTTTCCGGTTAGACGGAAACGTCAATGTTACTTCCTAAATTAGGATAAACAGAGTTCTCCATCATTTTTGCCAGCCCAACACCAAGCGATTCATTCGATGAGATGGCATTGTCAAGCATTTTAATGCTGACGGCATTTGCCAGAGAGCCGGGATCGGAACTGTTTACGGAAAGAAGCGCAGAACTGATACTTGAAATATCCATATGACAGATCTCCTTTTAAAATACTCGGTATACGTGTTTTTCTTTATTACATCTTTATTATGGCATAAATATACGAAAAATTCAATTGAATTCTGTGGATGGAAAAGGGGTTGACACATATCCGTGCCTTTGCTATAATGACAATGTAATAATTGTAACAAATTCGTAATAAAGAAGTACAAAAGTCATTGGAGGCGAAAATGAAACGTAAAACATTATTAAAATTGACCGCATGTGGGTTAGTTGGGGCACTGACCATTGGCAATTTTACTGTAGCAGCTTACGCAGCACCAACTGCTGGAGTCGCAAGCCTTGCTTCCGATATTGCAACAACATCATCTGCACCGACTGCAGGATTTTCACTGGCACTCAGTGAAGTCGCAGAAAAAGTGGAAGATGAGGCAACCGTTGCAAGTGCACAGCCGGAAGTAAAAGAAGTTGAAGCACCAGTTGTAAAGTCTGAGTATGAAGACAAAGCGGTAGCTGTTGTGGATGATTACGTGAACGTTCGTAAGAAACCAACTACAGACAGCAAGGCTGTAGGAAAATTATATAAGAATAACGTAGGAACCGTCATCGGGGAGAAGGATGGCTGGTACAAAATCAAATCTGGATCGGTAACAGGTTATGTAAAATCTGAATTCGTATCCATTGGTGATGAGAAAAAATTAAAGAAAGCAGGAAGAAGAGTTGCTCTTGTAGAGACAGAGACATTAAAAGTCCGCAAGGGAGCTTCCCAGAAGGCAGAAGTAATTACTCTGGTGCCGGAAGGAGACGATCTGACGGTACTGGATGAGTCAAAGGATGGATGGGCAAAGGTTTCTGTAGATGAAGGCAAAGGCTATGTATCTACAGATTATGTCACATTATCTACAGAATACACATATGCAGAGTCTGCTGCAGAAGAAAAGGCAAGATTACAGAAGGAAAAAGAGGAGCGTGAGGCTGCGGACAGAGCGGCGCAGAAAGCAGAGAGTGCATCTCAGACAACCTCTTCAGGTTCTTCACAGTCACAAAGCTCAGATTCTTCCGTACAGGATTCATCAAGCGCATCTTCAACAGGATCAGCGGTTGCAAGTTATGCAGGACAGTTTGTAGGAAATCCATATGTATATGGTGGGACAAGCCTTACAAACGGAACGGATTGTTCCGGATTTGTAATGTCTGTATACGCACATTTCGGTGTCAGCCTTCCACACAGCTCAAGTGCTTTAAGAAGTGTAGGATATGGCGTCAGCACATCAAACATGCAGCCGGGTGATATCGTATGTTACAGCGGACATGTTGCAATCTATGTTGGAAACAATACGATTGTACATGCAAGCAATGCAAGAGACGGTATTAAATATACTTCTCCTGCAAATTACAGAACCATTCTTGCAGTTCGAAGAATTTTCTAACAATTAAGATAACATAAGTATAACAGGAGCACTTGCGAAAGCAAGTGCTCTTTTTCTTAATATTATTTAAGGATTTCTTAAATTTGCAAAAAACAGATTTTGCAAGGGAAATAACATTGACAAGCACAATCATATAAAGTTACTATGTAAAATGAGTAGTTTATTGAACGGTAACAGAGGGAGGAACAGAAATTGGCATTTACCAAGGCGAAGATAGTTATGGCAGGACTGGCGGTGACGGCGGTTTGTATTGTGGCGCCACAGCAGTTAAAGGCTCAGGTGCCCGAAGCGCAGATGGATGGCGTCATGGGACAGAGCATAGAGGATGAGACCGTGTATGAGTCAAAGCCGGATCTGGATACACTGATAGAAAAGAATGCACCTGTTTTCGGGAATCGGACATCCTTGAAAAAAGCATCGTCGTATTCGAGTGCTTTTTTGAATGCGTCTTTTACGACGGCCGGTGATTATACCAGCGCAACCTATTATCACAAAGCGGACTATGCGGATGATGAACTGGTCAACGGAATTGATGTATCGTACTGGCAGGCGGATGCAGCACTGAAGAAAAAGTATTCCAAAGACAGAACAAAGTGGACACAGACCGGATTGGACTGGGAAAGTATTCACGGAGCCGGAATTGATTTTGCTTTCGTGCGTGTGGCATCCAGAGATACGAAAGATGGAAGTATTTACAGAGATAATTGTGCAGACAGTCATATTCAGGGAGCAGTTTCCAATGATATCAATGTCGGACTGTATTTCTTTTCCCAGGCTCTGAATGAGACAGAGGCACGGGAGGAAGCACAGTATGTGCTCGATATGATTGACCAGTACGGCTGGAATGTGTCGATGCCGATCATCATGGACCGGGAGGCAGGGGCAAACAAGCGTCTGACTGCGGGAAAACTTTCCAAAACAAAAGAGACAGCGGTATGTCAGGCATTTGCGGATACCATTACGGAAGCCGGATACCGCGCAGGTGTATATGCATCCTATGTATGGATTAAAAACTACATCAATACGGACACCCTGTATGACTGCTCCCTGTGGATGGCCCGGTACAACAATACCACAACAAGCAATGCAAAGTCAGGGACACCATATGCGGATACGGCATATGATTACGAATTCTGGCAGTATTCGTCAAAAGGGGAAGTGGATGGTTATACAGGAGTCCTTGATGTGAATTTCTGGTATAAGGATACCAGTGAACAGATAACCGGACTGAAAGCATCGGATGGGACTTCGGGAATTGTGAATCTCAGCTGGGACAGTGTTTCGGCAGAAGATGTGGACGGTTATCAGGTATGGCGCAGCGACTCGGATCAGGGAAAATATACGCTTCTAAAGTCGACAACCGACTGTAGTTATACGGACACAACGGCAGAAGGAGGGAAAGTCTATCAGTATAAAGTGAGATGTTACTGGACGATAGGGGGGAATGCTTATTACGGAACATTTTCCTCTCCGGTTTCAGTGATTACCTCGCTGGAAAAGGTTGCTGGAATCGCAACACAGACGCGGACAGAGACTTCGCTTGGGTTGTCCTGGGAAGAAACACAGGGGGCTGTGGGGTATCAGATTTATCAGTACAGTGCAGCAAGTAGTCAGTATGAAATGGCAGCTGACGTGGGAGATGGAAGCACTTCTTATACGATAAGCGGCCTGACGGGGGCGAACGAATATAAGTTTAAAATCCGTGCTTATGAAAAAAATAATGATCATGTACTTCCGGGTCGGTTTTCGGATGTTTACAGTGATGTGACACTGCCGGGTCAGGTGGATCTGACGAATGTTTCTGCAACTGGGACTTCTTCCGTGAAACTGACATGGCAGACTGTGGATGGGATCACCGGATATATGATTTACCGGCTGGATACAGCAGACGGTAAATACAAACAGGTTGCGACAGTAAAAAGTGCCCAGACGCTTTTCTACACCGATCAGAAGCTTGCAGCAGGAAAGACTTATAAATATAAAGTATGTGCATACAAAACGTATAAGGATAAAAATTATAAAGGTGCGTATTCCACAGAAAAGCAGGTGAAAATCAAAAAAACAGAAAAGCCTGCAAAAGTAAAAACGATAAAGCTCAGTACAAAAGATGCAGCAGTTACCGTGCAGTGGAGTAAGGTTTCCGGGGCAACTGGTTATCAGGTATACCGGCTGAATACAAAGACCGGAAAGTATACAAAGATTGCAGCGGTCAAAGGAACTTCGTATCGGAATACAAAACTGAAAAAAGGGGCAACCTATCGCTATAAGGTCCGCGCATACAAAACGGTAAACAAAAAGAACTATTACGGAGCATTTTCAAACACCACAGCAATTAAAGTAAAGTAGGAAACAAATGAAAAAGAAAGTACAAATGAAAAAAATGGCAGGCGTGTTTTTGACATTGGCAATACTGGGAATTGGTCTTTTCCCGCCGGGAAACGTGTATGCGGCTGCAAATCAGGCGCCGGACGCAGATCCGGTGGTTGTAGTTCTTGATCCGGGACATGGAGGGCATGATCAGGGTGCCAGATATAAGTGGGACGGAAAAACATACAAGGAGAAACAGTTAAATCTTGCCATTGCAAAGACCTGTAAAACTGAACTGGAAAAGTATGCAGGAGTGAAGGTATATATGACGCGTTCTTCCGACCGTTTTGTGACACTTGGAAACCGTGTGAATTTTGCAAAAAGCAGGAAAGCAGATCTGTTTGTTGCGATACACAACAATGCTTCCCTGAAAAAAACCGACCATGGAGCCTGTGTTTATTATCCGAACAGCGGGTATAAAGAAGAGGTGGGAAGTGAAGGAAAAATGGCGGCAGCAAGTATTCAGAAACAGCTGGTGGCACTTGGACTGAAAAATAATGGAATTCTTTACCGGAATTCGGCTGTGGGGTCCCGCTATCCGGATAAATCAAAGGCAGATTACTACGCCGTGATCAAGCGGAGCAAGTATGCCGGCTTTCCGGGACTGATTGTGGAGCATGCTTATGTCAGCAACCACGATGACAGTACAACATTTCTGAATGGTAACGACCGGCTGAAACGTCTTGGCGTGGCGGATGCCACGGGCATTGCAGAATATTTTGACCTGATTTTAGATCAGGCACCGGTTCTGCAGACACCGGTTGTAAATGCGGATGAGTCGGTGACACTGGCATGGAATACGGTGCAGGGGGCTGATTATTATCGTATTTACCGCAGAATCGCGGGGACGAAAACATATGTCTGTCTCGAAGAAACAGAGGAAACCGGATACACGGATACCGGGGTAATGCCGGGAACTTCTTATGAGTATACGGTATGCGGATGCCATGTGGGATATCAGAAAGATTCCTACACAAAAATTGCGCAGGCAATGCAGATAACCGTTACAGGGGAAAATGCGAATATACAAAGTGCACAAAAAAATCAAAACTAAGATGGGGGATGGAAACCACAGATGTGGATAAAATGAAAAAATTATCCACTATCCGGAATCAAAAAATGCCGAAAAATCGAGTTATACACGAAGTTATGAACATTATCCACATAATTTGGGATAAGTTGTTTGTGGATGACAGGGATAAAAACAAACGATTGTTTTGTTAACAACGCATAAAAAGCATGTATTTGAATGATTGCAAACGGGAGGTATTTTTGATATACTAGGGAAGTTATGATTAAAACGATTGATTTTGCTGGAATTGAATTGGACAATTATACCGTTCGGGAAATGATCATGAATGTAGAAAAGGATATGTCTGATCATGGATTCCATACAATAGAAGAAGTAAACATGGATACGCTTATGCTGGCAGAAACGGATGAACTTGTCCGCAAAGCCATAGGGTTTGCGGAACATACCGTGATTGCGGAAAACGGAATTTTAGAAGCTGTTGGTGCAGGATCTTACCAGCACCGTCATGAGATCGAACATCATGATTTCTTTTTTGAACTGATGAAGCGGGTGGAACGCAATCATCAGACGGTGTTTGTGATCGGAGATACCGCGGAACATGTGGAAAAGACCTGTGCTTTTTTGTCAGAGCATTTTGGAAAATGCGAGATCCTGGGAGCAGAAGCGTTTGAAAACTGTCAGGGGGGGACGGATGCCATGGTCAATGAGATCAATGCACTGACTCCTGATATGATCTTAAGTGTTCTGCCAAGTCCGGATCAGGAACATTTCCTGATGGAGAATTGTGAGAAACTGTCTGCCGGACTGTGGTATGGAATCGGTTCCTGGGATTTTACAAAGCGCAGGCAGGGACTGCTCGGAAATATACGGAATCTGATCCGCACGCATAAACTGGAGCGGCAGCTGATTCATTATCATGGAAAGCAGGAAAGCATATCATGAGGGCAAATGTCTGGAAAGAACTGGAAAATTATTTCCTGATTTTGCTGGGCACTGCACTTATGGCCATTGCCATTCAGTGGATTTTTGACAGGGTGGGGCTGATCACCGGAGGGTTTACTGGTCTTACCATTATCATACGAAATCTTACGGAAGCGCTTCTGCCGGGAGGAATTCCTCTGTGGCTGACGAATATTGTGCTGAATATTCCGATATTTCTGTATTCCTATATCCGGTTTGGAAAAAAATATATCGGGAAAACGGGCTTTGCAACCATTTTGCTTTCGGTGTGGCTTTATCTGATACCGGTGATAGATATGTCAGGGGATGATTATATGCTTGCAGCCCTGTTTGGCGGGGCATTTACCGGCATTGGCATGGCACTGGTTCTTAAGGCGGGAGCAACGACCGGCGGAACCGATATGGTTGCGGCGATCATCCAGTCACACATGCGGCACTATACGGTGGTTCAGGTGATGCAGGTACTGGATGCAGCCATTGTGATTCTCGGCTTATATGTATTTGGTTTAAGACCTACACTTTATGCAGTTGTTTCTATTTTTGTGTCGACAAAAATATCCGATGCCTTTCTGGAGGGCTTTAAGACTTCCAAAGCAGCTTTTATTATCACAAACCGGTATGAGGAAGTGGCAGAACGGCTGATGGATGAGCTTGACCGCGGGGTTACGGGACTGCACGCACAGGGGATGTACACAGAGGAGAAAAAGTGCGTTCTGTATTGCGTTGTATCAAGGAAAGAGATCGTGCGTGTGAAAGAGATTGTAAATGATGTGGATTCCTCTGCGTTTGTAATCGTATCGGATGTCCGGGAGGTTTTGGGCGAGGGATTTCTGGAATATTCGGATGATTTTTAGAACGATATTGTTAAAATTTTATAGTGAAATATTACTAACCGGAAAAAGTGGTAAGAGAGGAAATGCATAAAAAATATACATTTCCTCTTTCTTTTTTTGGAAGAATGTATTAAAATAAAAGTAATTGTTCAGAAAACAGGTGGGGGAACGATAGATTTCTGGATGAAATATGGGGATAAGGAGAGCTGACTATGATATCCAATCAAATACTTCAAAATACAATTGACGGACTGAAAGCAATTACACGTACAGATTTATGTGTGATTGATGTAGAGGGAAAAATTCTGGTCGCGACATTTCCGGATGCAGAACAGTTTGTAACTCCGGCACAGACCTTCGTGGAATCGCCGGCGGACAGTCAGGTGGTAAATGGCTGCCAGTTCTTTAAAGTGTTCGATGATCATCAACTGGAGTATATTCTGCTGGCATATGGAGACAGCGAGGATGTGTATATGATTGGAAAGATTGCTGCTTTCCAGATTCAGAATCTTTTGGTTGCCTATAAGGAACGTTTTGATAAAGATAATTTTATCAAGAACCTGATTTTGGACAATCTGCTTTTGGTAGATATATACAATCGTGCCAAGAAACTTCATATTGAAACAGAAGTACGCCGTGTGGTATTCTTGGTGGAGACAAACCGTGAGAAAGATGGAAATGAACTGGAGAAGATCCGGGGGCTTTTTGGTGGAAAATCAAAGGATTTCGTCACAGCGGTAGATGAAAAAAACATTATTGTAGTCAAAGAACTTGCAGAAAATGAAACCTATGAGGATTTGAATAAGACAGCAGATGTAATCATCAGGCTGTTTAAATCTGATACCAATTGCAATATTCATATCGCATATGGTACCATTGTGAACGAATTGAAAGAGGTTTCGAGATCTTATAAAGAGGCGCGCATGGCACTGGATGTCGGAAAGATCTTCTTTGAGGGACAGGATGTGATTGCGTATTCCCAGCTGGGAATTGGCCGACTGATTTATCAGCTTCCAATTCCATTGTGCAAAATGTTTATCAAAGAAATCTTTGGTGGAAAATCACCAGATGATTTTGATGAGGAAATTCTGACGACGATCAACAAATTCTTTGAAAACAGTCTGAATGTGTCAGAGACGTCAAGACAACTGTACATTCATCGAAATACGCTGGTATATCGTCTGGACAAGCTGCAAAAAAGCACAGGTCTGGATCTGCGGGTTTTTGAAGATGCAATCACGTTTAAGATCGCACTCATGGTAGTCAAGTATATGAAGTATATGGAAACACTGGACTATTAGAGATTGAAGGAGAGATTATGATTACACTGGAACATGTCAGCAAGACATATGCGGCAGGAGTTCCTGCCTTAAATGACGTGAGTCTGGAAATAGAAGATGGTGAATTTGTATTTGTTGTAGGAGACAGCGGTTCGGGAAAGTCAACCCTGATTAAACTGTTGTTAAAAGAACTTGAGCCAACGGAAGGAAGCATTACCATTGCAGGGAAAAAGCTTGGGAAGATCCGCAGAAAGCAGATCCCGAAATTCCGGAGAAACATCGGAGTGGTATTTCAGGATTTCCGTCTGTTGAAAGACCGCAATGTCTATGACAATGTAGCGTTTGCACAGAAGGTGGTTGGTGAGCCGAACAGCCATATTAAGAAAAAAGTACCGCTTATGCTTTCTATGGTGGGACTTGCCGCAAAATACCGTTCTTTTCCGAAACAGCTATCCGGAGGTGAGCAGCAGAGAGTGGCGATTGCCCGTGCTCTGATCAATGAGCCGAGCATTTTGCTTGCAGATGAGCCGACCGGAAATCTGGATAACAATAATGCGTGGGAGATTATGAAGCTGCTGGAGGAAATCAACAGCAAAGGAACTACAGTGATTGTTGTAACCCATAATCTGGAAATTGTGAAAGTTATGAAAAAACGTGTGATCACAGTGAAAAAGGGTACGATTGTCAGTGACAGTAAGGAAGGTGGCTACGACGATGAGAATTAATACCTTTTTTTATTCGATCAGACAGGGCTTAAAAAATATATTTCGAAATAAAATGTTTTCGCTTGCTTCCGTGGCAACCATGGCGGCCTGCATTTTTATGTTCGGTCTGTTTTATATTATTGTAACGAATTTCAGTGCGACGGTACATTCTATTGAAGAGGGTGTGTCAGTTACCGTATTTTTTGAAAATGATGCGACAGATGCACAAATCCGTGACATCGGAGAAAAGATTAATAAGCGTGCCGAGGTCAGCAAAAACGAGTATGTGTCTGCCGACGAGGCGTGGAAAGAATATAAAAAAGTATATTTTCAGGGAAAAGAAGAACTTGCGGATGGATTTACAGATAATCCGCTTGCAAATTCTGCACATTATCAGGTGTATCTGAACGATGTTTCGATGCAGGATTCCCTTGTAACCTATATCAAGGGACTTACCGGGGTGCGCGAGGTAAAAGAGTCTGCCAAGGTGGCAAATACACTGACGGATTTTAATAAACTGCTGGGATATGTTTCCGGAGGAATTATTCTGATTCTGCTGTGTGTGGCTGTCTTTTTGATCAGCAATACCGTAACGGTCGGTATCTCGGTCCGTAAGGAAGAAATTGCCATTATGAAGCTGATCGGAGCAACGGATTTTCTTGTGCGTGCGCCGTTTATTGTGGAAGGAATTGTGATCGGACTGATCGGAGCAGCGATTCCGCTTGGTGTGCTGTATTTTATGTATCAGAAGATCATTGTCTATATTGCAGCGAAATTCAATTTTATCGGTTCGATGATCGTGTTTGAACCGGTGAAGGTTGTTTTCCGGACACTGATTCCGGTGGGAGTTATCCTTGGAGCCGGTATCGGATTTATCGGCAGTCAGATGACGATCCGCAAACATTTGAAAGTATAATATTGTTATTGTTGTCATAAAATGACAAGAAGCCATGCTGCAAGGTGTGGCTTCTTGATTTATAGGGAAAATTATGGAGGCAGGAATGCAGGAAGAACAGGAAGAAATGATCAAAACCGGGAAACCGGAAAAAAGAAGACCATCGGGCTTTAAAAACGGAGTGATTATCGGGCTGGTGCTGGGACTGCTGATTACGGGAATCGGTGCCGGAGTCGGAATTCGTGCGTATGCGAATCTTACAAACAATTATGTTATATTTGGACCACAGGGAGTAAAACAGACAGCCAAAGACAATGTTCTCGACCAGGCAGCAATAAAGAAAGTGGATGAGCTGTTGTCATATATCGATTTGTATTACAACGATTCTTACAAAGAAAAAGATATCCGCAATGCCATTTATAAAGGAACGCTGAGCGGGCTTGGAGATCCTTATTCCGTATACTACACGGTAGATGAATATAAAGATCTGCAGACATCAACCAATGGAAATTATTATGGGATCGGTGCGGCGCTTTCACAGAATGCAAAGACCATGGAAGTGACAGTGATTAAAGTGTACGAGGGAACACCGGCAGAGGAAGCGGGGCTGAAAAACGGAGATGAAATTCTATCCGTGGATAAGTATGAAGCGACCAGTATGGAACTTTCCAACCTTGTAAAAAAGATACGGGGAAAGGAGGGGACAAAAGTCCATTTGAAAGTTTATCGTTCGCAGACCGGGGAAAATCTTGAACTTGATGTGGAACGTAAAAACGTGGATATTCCGAGTGTGGATTCCAAAATGCTTTCCGATGGGATCGGCTACATACAGATCAGCGAATTCCAGAGTAATACCGCAAAACAGTTTAAAAAGGCACTTGCAGCACTTGAAAAGGAAGATATGAAAGGGCTGATTGTCGATGTGCGGAGCAATCCGGGCGGACTGGTGACTTCTGTCGTGGATATTCTGGATCAGATTCTTCCGGAGGGAACGGTTGTTTACACGGAGGATAAATATGGGAAAAAAGAGACATATACATCCGATGCGTCCTGCATTCATTATCCGATGGCAGTTTTAGTTAATGGAGACAGTGCCAGTGCATCAGAAATCTTTGCCGGAGCAATCAAGGATTATGATTATGGAACATTGATTGGAACAAAAACGTTTGGCAAGGGAATTGTCCAGACGGTATTTCCTCTGGAAAACGGGGATGCCATTAAAATTACAACCGCGAAATATTATACGCCAAAGGGACATTACATTCACGGGAAAGGCATTCAGCCGGATATCAAACTGGAATACAAATACAGCGGTCCGGAAGATGAAAGTTATGACATGAAGTACGATAATCAGTTACAGAAAGCAATTTCTGTTGTGAAAGAAAAAATAAATTAAAGGGTAACAATGAAAAGAAAACGTGTATGGAGAATTGTCAGTGTTGCGTTGATTGTTGTATGGGCTGTGGTTATTTTTTCGTTTTCCGCACAGCCGGATACGGAGTCTTCGGAAATCAGCGGGCATGTGAGTTACCGGATTGTTAAGATGTGGAATCAGGTGTTTGGATGGAAACATTCCGGACCGGAACTGGAACAGATGGCACAGAAAATTGAATATCCTGTGCGCAAAGCTGCACATATGAGCGAATATGCAGTTCTTGCACTTCTGATATTTCAGGCATTGACGGCATTTGACCGGAAAAAGAACCGTGGATGTATGGCACTTGGCATAACGGCAGCCTATGCAGTAACCGATGAATTTCATCAGCTGTTTGTGCCGGGAAGAGCCGGAAGAGTGACGGATGTGCTGATTGATTCGGCAGGAGCATTTCTTGCATTGCTTGCTATTCATATTATTTTATATTATCATAAGTCTGAAATAAGAAATAGAAAGAGGTGATTCTGTGGTAGAATTGGATAATTTTAAGAGCCAGCTGCAAAGCTACAAGGCTCCACTGCAGGAAGTGAGGGATTCACTTTGACTTAGCTGGCAAAGAACAGCGGATTCAGGAATTGGAACGGGAGATGGAGGCACCGGATTTCTGGAACGATCCGGAAGTTTCCCAGAACAAGATGAAGGAAGTCAAAAGTTTAAAGGACGATGTGGCAACTTATGCGGCATTGTCGGCGCAATATGATGATATTGAAACCATGATCGAGATGGGATATGAGGAAAATGATCCGGAACTGATCCCGGAGATCGATCAGATGATGAAAGAATTTGTTCAGACCTATGAGGATATCCGTATGAAAACGCTTCTGTCGGGAGAATATGACAGGAACAACGCCATTGTTTCCCTGCATGCGGGAGCGGGTGGCACGGAATCCTGTGACTGGGCAGCCATGCTCTATCGTATGTATACCCGATGGGCAGATAAAAAGGGATTTTCCGTGGAAGTGCTGGATTCTCTGGATGGAGAAGAGGCCGGAATCAAATCCATTACATTTCAGGTGAATGGGGAGAATGCGTATGGATATCTGAAATCGGAAAAAGGTGTGCACCGGCTGGTTCGTATTTCTCCGTTTAACGCGGCAGGAAAAAGACAGACTTCTTTTGTATCCTGCGATGTGATGCCGGATATAGAAGAAGATGTCGATGTGGAGATCCGGGAAGAAGATATCCGTATTGATACGTTCCGCTCCAGTGGTGCCGGAGGACAGCATATCAACAAGACGTCTTCTGCTATCCGTATCACGCATTTTCCGACCGGAATTGTGGTGCAGTGCCAGAATGAGCGTTCGCAGCATATGAACAAGGATAAAGCGATGCAGATGCTCAAAGCGAAACTGTATCTTCTCAAACAGGAAGAAAATGCAGCCAAAGCAGCTGGAATCCGGGGCGAAGTGACAGATATCGGCTGGGGAAACCAGATCCGTTCTTATGTTATGCAGCCGTATACCATGGTTAAAGATCACAGAACCGGTGTGGAAAGCGGAAATGTGGACGCAGTGATGGACGGAAACATTGATCCGTTTATCAATGGATATCTGAAATGGCAGAGCCTGGGATGTCCGAAAAATATGGACAGTGATGACGTGTAAATAAAAACAGGAATAAGGAGGAGCGTAATGGGAATTATTAAGGCAGTAACGCAGGCAGTTGGAGGTGCATTTGCAGATCAGTGGCTGGAAGTCATTGAAGCAGATAATATGGGGGATCAGACCGTTTTTACCAAAGGAACACTGATCCGCCGTGGGGAAAATAAAAAGGGAACGGACAATGTCGTGTCGAATGGTTCCATGATTCATGTATATGACAATCAGTTTATGATGCTGGTGGACGGAGGCAAGATTGTAGATTACACAGCAGAGCCGGGATATTACAAAGTGGATCATTCTTCCATGCCGTCACTGCTCAACGGACAACTGGGAGACTCCATCAAGGAATCGTTTGACCGTTTCCGTTTCGGCGGACAGACGCCGCAGAAACAGCAGGTATTTTTTGTCAATCTGCAGGAAATCAAAGGCATTAAGTTCGGAACAAGACAGCCAATCAATTATTTTGATTCGTTCTATAATGCCGAACTGTTTTTGCGTGCACATGGCACATATTCGATTAAAATTGTAGATCCGCTCAAATTTTATGCGGAAGCGGTTCCGAAAAATAAGGATCATGTAGAGATTGACGAAATCAATGAGCAGTATCTGTCTGAGTTTTTAGAGGCTTTGCAGTCATCCGTAAATCAGATGTCGGCAGATGGTTTCCGTATTTCTTTTGTTTCGAGCAAGGCAAGAGAACTTGGAAAGTATATGTCATCGGTTCTGGATGAGGAATGGAATCAGACCCGTGGTATGGAAATCCAGGCGGTAGGTATGACGGTTTCTTACAGCGAGGAATCGCAGAAACTGCTGAATATGAGAAATGAAGGAGCCATGCTTTCCGATCCGACGGTCCGGGAAGGATACGTGCAGGGAGCGGTAGCCAGAGGGCTTGAGGCAGCGGGAAGTAATTCCAATGGTTCCATGGCCGGTTTTATGGGAATGGGAATGGCTTCCAATATATCCGGTGGTATGATGGGAGCGGCATCAAATGTGAATCTGCAGCAGATGCAGATGATGAATGGAGGTGCACCAGCTGGAAGGACGCAGGGGGCTGTACAGGGAGCGGTACCTCCTGCTGGGCAGGAGGCACCGCAAGCACCGCAGGCACCGGCAGGCTGGACCTGTGCATGTGGACAGCAGAATCAGGGAAAATTCTGTTCCAATTGTGGAAAACCGGCACCGAAAACCGAGTGGACCTGTAGCTGTGGACAGGTTAACAGTGGAAATTTCTGCTCCAACTGCGGAAAGCCGAGAGCGTAAAAATCGGGGACAGATCCCCGATACCTCTTGCAAGATTGATGTTCTTATGGTAGAATCTTTCAAGTGAGCACAAGTGTCGGTCGTAGACAGACAATACATAAGGGAGGAAATCAGGATGGGCGAGAAGGCATCTTTCTTCGTATTGCGGGCAAAAGCCGTGCCTGAGGTATTGCTCAGAGTTGTGGAAGCGAAGCGGCTGCTGGATTCCGGTAAAGTGGAGTCTGTGCAGGAAGCCACAGAGATGGTACAGATCAGCAGAAGCTCTTTCTACAAATATAAGGACGATATATTTCCATATCATGAAAATGCAAAAGGAAAAACGGTCAATATGGTGATCCAGCTGGATGATGAACCGGGGCTGTTATCCATGGTATTAAAAACAATTGCGGAATTTCATGCAAACATTCTGACGATTCATCAAAGCGTTCCGGTTAATGGAATTGCTTCATTGTCGCTCAGTATTGATGTGTTCCCTGCGACGGGCAATGTGGAGGATATGAGAAACAGTATTGAATCTGTGCAGGGGATTCATTATGCAAAAATATTAGCCAGGGAGTAAGAAAAATGAAGATTGCAGTTATGGGCTACGGCACCATTGGTTCCGGTGTTGTAGATGTATTAAGAATTAACAAGGAAAAGATCACAAAGCGTGCGGGAGAACCGGTTGATGTCAAATATATTCTTGATCTGCGGGAATTTCCGGGAGACCCTATGGAAGATGCCATTGTACATGATTATCAGACGATCGTAAACGATCCGGAGATCGGCATCGTAGTAGAGACCATGGGAGGCGTGGAGCCTGCATATACGTTTGTAAAGGCAATGCTTGAGGCTGGAAAGCAGGTTGCCACTTCCAATAAAAACCTGGTTGCAGCCAAGGGAGCGGAACTGATTAAAATTGCACGGGATCACAACGTGAACTTTCAGTTTGAGGCAAGTGTAGGCGGCGGAATTCCGATTATCCGTCCATTGAATAAATGTCTGACTGCCGATGAGATTGAAGAGATTACAGGTATCTTAAACGGAACCACAAACTACATGCTGACAAAAATGGCAGAGGAAGGTGCAGATTTCGATGAGGTACTGAAAGACGCACAGGAAAAGGGATATGCAGAGAAAGATCCTACTGCGGATATCGAAGGACATGATCCGTGCCGCAAGATTGCCATTTTAACTTCTCTGGTGTGTGGCCGGCAGGTAGATTTTGAGGATATTCACTGTGAGGGAATCACAAAGATCACAGCAGATGATTTTAAGTATGCAAAGGTTTTGAACCGTTCCATTAAGCTTCTTGCATCCAGCCGTAAAGTCGGAAACAGTTACAGTTGTATGGTTGCTCCTTTCATGCTCAGCGCAGAGCATCCTCTTTGCGGAGTAAACGGTGTGTTCAATGGAATCTTCGTACATGGAAATGTACTGGGCGATGCAATGTTCTACGGCAGCGGAGCAGGTAAGCTTCCGACAGCAAGTGCAGTAGTAGCAGATATCGTGGATATGACAAAGCACAAAAATACCAATATTTACATTGACTGGTCACCGGAAAAACTGACACTGGTAGATTACAAAGACAGTGTAAACAGTTTCTTTGTACGCACTTCTTCCGGTAAGGAAACAATCGAAAATGCATTTGGCAGTGTAGAATATGCAGATGCCGGAATTGCAGGAGAGATTGGATTTACTACAAAAGATATGACAGAGGCTGAATTTGAAAAAGCGGCAGCACAGATTGAAGTTCGAAACCGTATCCGTCTTGGATAATTTTCTGGAATGTATATTTCCGCCACGCTGTTTTGTATGCGACCGTCTGCTGGAAACGGCAGATATCCGCAGACAGCGAAATGTTCACGCAGCGTGCCGGAAAAAATTGTATCCCGTTGTGCAGCCGTACTGTTATCATTGCGGAAGCCCGCTTGCGGATACCGAAACAGAATATTGTCAGAATTGCAGAAAGCATCGTTCTTTTGTTGCAGAAGGACGATCGCTTTTTGTATATCGTGGGGCTGTGCAGAAATCCATGTACCGGTTTAAGTATGCAAACCGGAGGAGATATGCCCGTTTTCTGGCGGAGGAAGCCATGCAGCGCTGGGAAAACTGGATGCGGGAAAAAAGGATCGAAGCAATCGTTCCGGTACCGATGTATTCGAAAAAAGAACGGTATCGCGGATATAATCAGGCTGCGCTTTTTGGCAGGGCACTGTCAGAAAAAATGGATATTCCGTGTATTCCGCGTCTGATGATCCGGGTGAAAGATACACGGCCACAGAAAGAACTGAATGGCAGAGAAAGAGAAAATAATGTCAAAAATGCTTTTCAGAGTTCGGATAATGTAGTAAAATATAAGAGAATTCTGATTGTGGATGATATTTATACAACCGGATCTACAGTAGAAGCTGTAGCGGAGAGATTAAAAGAAGCGGGTGCGGAACAGGTTTATGTGCTGACTGCCTGCATTGGCAGAGGCTTTTAGGAGGGATACTATGGAAGTAAGAAATTGTAAAATGTGTGGCAGATTGTTTAATGTTTTGAACAATGAGCGTATCTGTCCGGCATGTCAGAAGAAATTGGAAGATAAATTTCATGAAGTCAAACAGTATCTCGAGGATCATCCGGGTGCTTCGGTAGAACAGACAGCAACGGATAATGATATATCAACCAAACAGATCCGGCAGTGGGTAAAGGAAGAAAGATTGATTCTTTCCTCGGCTACGGAAGCAGGGATTGTATGTGAAAAATGTGGCAAACCGATCCGCACGGGACGCTTTTGTGATAAATGCAAGGAAAGAATGGCAAACGAATTTCAGAATGCCTATCAGAAACCGGAACCTAAGATGGAAGACTTACGCTCTACCAGAGACAGGGACCGTATGAGATATTTAAAAAATGAATAGTGGACAAATAACCAGACCCCGGATATTTCCGGGGCTTTTTTCATGGAAACGGGCGATTGGAAAACAGACTTTGAAAAAAGAACTATCTATGGTATAATAGCAAATAATGCATCATTGTGTCCAAATTCCGAGATGCGTTCGAGACAGGAGTTATCTATGATCAGTGAAGAACGGGTAAAAGAATTATATCATCTTGCAGCATTTGATGAATATGAAAATAAAAAATATCATCAGGCGGGAGAATATACGATGTGGGACTATGTAGGAAAAGAAATTGTAAAAAGTTTCTTTTCGGGAACCATCACATTTATTCTTCTGATTGTGTTCTGGGGACTCGGGGATATTGATACAATTACGAAATGGATCAATCGCGTGGATCTTACGACGTTCGTCCCGAAACTTATTGTTGCATATGCCGGATTTATGATCGTGTATCTTCTGATTACCGCACTGATCTATTGTGCCCGGTATGCAAAAGGCTATCGCAAGATGAAAGCATATGGAAATCATCTGAAGAGAGCGCGCAGATTACTGCGGGAAGAAAAATAAAGGATGGGGCATAACAGGGAGGATTTATGACGAAGTTGTTGGAAATAAAGGATCAGCTGATCCGGTTTTACAGTAAATATGAAACATATCTGTATCCGATCGTAAAATTTGCCGTTGCACTGGCTCTTTTTACCGTGATCAATACCAATATCGGATTCATGGAGAAAATCAGCCGGTTTCCGGTGGCGTTACTGCTGGCGCTTGTCTGTGCCATTCTGCCGACTGGTGCCATATTATGGATTGGCGCAATTGTGGTGCTTGCGGATATGTATGCGCTTTCCATGGAAGTAGCACTTACCGCACTGATTTTGTTTGCGATTCTGTTCTTTGTATATTTTCGTTTCGCACCGAAAGACGGACTGACGGTTGTGCTTACACCGCTGTGTTTTAAACTGCATATTCCGTATGTGATGCCGGTTGGCAGCAGCCTGCTGCGCAGTGCATATTCCGTGATCGGAGTGGTATGCGGTACGGTTGTCTATTATTTCCTGGACGGAATTCACCGGAATGCAGGAGCACTGATGAGTGCGGCAAATGCAGATGAGGAACAGTCTTCTTCCAAATTTGATATTTCGGTGGGGCAGTTTCTGGGAAATAAAGAAATGTATCTGGTAATCGTTATCTTTGTGATTACTGCCATTGTAGTTTATCTGGTACGCCGGATGGAAGTGGATAATGCCTGGACACTGGCAATTATTTCCGGTGCGCTTATTCAGATTGCCGGATTATTTGTAGGTTATATTGTTCTTGGAGTTACAGGAAAGACATTATGGCTGATAGCCGGCAATATTATTTCCCTGCTTATTGCATTTATCCTTCAGTTTCTGTTTATGAATCTGGATTATGCGCGGACCGAACGGGTGCAGTTTGAGGATGATGATTACTATTATTATGTCAAGGCTGTGCCGAAGAAAACGGTCGCTGTCCGTGAGGTTACGGTAAAACATTTCGGAAATACCGCAAGCATGGGAAAGCGGATTGACCATAGCAGATCCGTGCTGTCTCCGGAAGAGGAAGAGAACAGCCGGAAGGTTATTGCGAAAGAACTGGACATTGATGAGGATTTACTCAAATAAGGGGAACGAAGCATCAAAATAATGAAATGAAGAAAAGAGGAGCCAGATGCAAAATTTTCTGGGAACATTAAGCCAATTTTATGACAATGCAACAGGATTGTTCGGTATGCCGGATATCTCTTTTTCCTTTGTGGATATCGTGGAAATACTGATCATTTCCTTCCTGTTTTATCATATTCTGCTTTGGATTAAAAATACGCGTGCGTGGAATCTGTTCAAAGGAATCATCGTGATTCTGCTGTTTGTACTCGTTGCAGCAATCTTTCAGATGAATACCATCCTCTGGCTGGCAGAAAATACGTTGAGTGTCGGACTGACGGCCCTGGTGATTATTTTCCAGCCGGAACTTCGGAAGGCACTTGAGAATCTTGGCGGAAAAAATGTTTTGGGAAAGTTATTTGACTTTGGAAAAGTAGAGGAAAATAAATTTTCCGACCACACAATTGACGAACTGATCAAGGCTTGTTATGCCATGGGGAAAGTAAAAACCGGTGCCCTGATCGTAATAGAAGATGAAATCCTGTTAAATGAATATGTGAGAACAGGAATTGATATTGATGCAATTATCAGCAGCCAGCTGTTAATTAATATATTTGAAAAAAATACTCCACTTCATGACGGAGCTGTTATTGTACGTGGAGACCGTGTGGTTTCCGCGACCTGTTATCTGCCATTGTCGGACAGTATGACACTGAGCAAAGATCTGGGAACCAGACACCGTGCAGCTGTAGGAATCAGTGAAGTGAGCGATTCACTGACGATCGTAGTTTCGGAGGAAACCGGTAAGGTATCAATCGCTATGCGGGGACAGATTTACCGGAATGTCAATGCGGATTTTCTGAGAGGCAAATTAAAGTATCTGCAGAACAGAAATCAACAGGTGACCAAACTGAGACTGCTGAAAAGGAGGTTTATGAATGGCAAAAAAGATTCTAAAAACCTTGGTGAATAATCTGGGCTTTAAAATTCTGGCTGTAGTTCTTGCATTTATCTTATGGCTGGTTGTATATAATATTGATGATCCGAAAAAATCAAAAACATTTACAACAAATGTAACGGTAGAAAATGCGTCCGCAGTTACAGATATGAACAAGTGCTATGAAGTGCTGGACGGAACCAACACGGTTACCTTTACTGTGACCGGAAAACGCAGTGAACTTGAAAAACTTGATGACACCGATTTCTCTGCGGTGGCAGATATGAACCGTCTGATCATAAATGACAAGGGGAATAAGGCAAGTGTTCCGATCGAGATCAGTGCCAAGCGGACGTATACATCCGTGAGCATTAACAATAAAAACAAATATATGGAACTTTCTCTGGAAGATCTCATGAGCAGAAGATTTATGATTTCTGCGGACACCAGCGGAAAAGTGGCAGCGGGATATGCCCTCGGAGAAGTTTCCGTGACAAACCCGAATGTTTTGAACGTGTCGGGACCGGCATCTATTGTGAAAAAAGTAGATAAGGTTGTGGCTACGATTGATGTGGATGGAATGTCATCGAATCTGACGGATAATGTGATTCCGGTTCTCTATGATTCGGATGGAAATGAAGTGGATACCACCCAGCTGAAGCTGAGCAATACGACAGTGACGATTTCGGCAAAAATACTGAGTGTAAAGGAAGTACCGCTTGTATTTTCGACAACAGGAACCCCATACGGGGAATATCGTGTAGTGGAGATCAGCAGCACACCGGATACTGTGAAACTGAAAGGGGCATCCAATGTACTCAATCCGCTTGTTTCACTTGAAATTCCGGCAAACGTAATCAATGTGAGCGGGGCAAGGGAAGATGTAAAGACAACGATTGATATTTCCGAATATCTGCCGGACGGCGTGGAACTGGTAGATTCTTCTGCGGCATCCGTTACGGTAACCGTCAGAATTGAAGCGTATGCGTCCAGAACCTATCATCTGCAGACATCTGATATCAGGGTGAACAGTCTGCCGGACGGCCTGAACTTATCTTTTGATAAGGCACAGGTTTCTGTGACGATCAGTGGGCTGCAGGATGATCTGAATAAGCTGAATGCATCGGAGCTGGCAGCATCCATTGATGCCTCCCAGCTGAGCGAGGGAATGCATCAGGTGGAACTTTCACTGAAACTGGATGAAGATCATTATGCATATCAGCCGATTACTGTCAGCGTTACCGTGAAAGCGAAGAATACACAGGACGGAGATACTTCGACAGACAGCGGTGAGGATACCGGCGAATAGTAAAGTATATAAAGGAGTTATAATTATTATGGCAAGAATGTTTGGAACCGATGGAGTCAGAGGAGTTGCGGGGACAGAGCTTACAATTGAACTTGCAATGAAGCTCGGTCAGGCGGGCGCTTATGTTTTAACAAAGGAACAGTCCCACCAGCCGACAATCATCATTGGATGTGATACAAGAATTTCCGGAGGAATGCTTGCAAATGCATTGATGGCAGGAATTTGTTCAGTCGGAGCAAATGCTATTTTTGTGGGAGTTGCCCCGACACCTGCAATTGCATATCTTACAAGGAAACATAAAGTAGATGCAGGGGTTGTGATTTCTGCTTCCCATAATCCGATGGAATTTAACGGAATCAAATTTTTTAATGGAGATGGATATAAATTATCCGATCAGCTGGAGGACGAAATCGAGGCATTGATCCGGAATGATATGGAAGACGTTGTTTTTCCGATCGGACCGGGAATCGGCAGGGTTGAGTATCGGTTTGATATTGTGGATGAGTATATTGCGTTTGAGAAAAAGACGGTTCCGGTAGATCTGTCTGCGTTGAAGATCGTTGTGGACTGTGCAGAAGGCGCAAGTTCCTATACTTCGGTTAAGACGCTGAAAGATCTGGGGGCAAATCTGATCGCTATTCATACCAATCCGGATGGAACGAACATTAATTCCAATTGCGGTTCTACCCATATGGACGAACTGTGTGCAAGAGTTGTTTCCGAAAAGGCAGATATCGGTATTGCATTTGACGGGGATGCGGATCGTATGCTTGCTGTAGATGAAAACGGAAAGCTGGTAGATGGAGATCAGATCATGGCGATTTGCGGAAATTTCCTGAAAGAAAACGGAAAACTTGCAAAGGACACCATTGTTGTCACCGTGATGACGAATCTGGGATTCAGTCTGATGGGAGAAAAACAGGGAATTCATGTGGAGAAAACAAAAGTCGGAGACCGTTATGTTCTTGAAAATATGCTGGAAAACGGATATAATCTCGGAGGAGAGCAGTCCGGTCATGTGATTTTTCTGGATGACAACACAACCGGAGACGGACTTCTTTCCGCATTACACTTATTGCAGGTGATGGTGGCAACCAAAAAGAAATTATCAGAACTTGCACAGATCATGGAGGTGCTGCCACAGGCATTGGTCAATGCAAAAGTGCCAAACCATAAAAAAGAAAGTTACATGGAGTATTCAGAAATTGCAGAAGCAATCGGCGAACTGGAGAAAAAATTTGCCGGAGAGGGAAGGGTTCTGATCCGCCCGTCCGGTACAGAGCCGCTGGTTCGTGTCATGATCGAAGGAAAAGATCAGGAAGTCATTCAGCAGGAAGCGAAACAGCTGGCAGAACTGATTACCAGAGTTATGTTATAAGGAGGAGTTCTTATGGTATCCCAAAAAGTAAAAATTATTAATCCTACAGGACTGCACTTACGTCCGGCAGGAAATTTATGCAAAGAAGCAATGAAATATAAAAGCAAGATTACATTCGAGTACAGCGGAAATACAGCAAATGCCAAAAGTGTGCTCAGCGTCCTGGGTGCATGTATCAAATCCGGAGATGAGATTACACTTATCTGTGACGGAGAAGATGAACAGGGAGCACTTCGGGAACTGGTCGCTTATGTGGAAAGCGGACTGGGCGAATAAAATTTTTGCGGGGTACAACCGGAAAACTACATGTTAGAGGAAAGTTTTAATGAAAGATAAATACAAGCATTTATTGAATTTTACGGCGAATATCATATCGCTTGCGGTGGAAGCGTGTATGTTCGGATGGGTATGGTATATGCTCTATATTCCGATGCTGGATAAAGCGAATACTTTTTTCAACAGAGGTAACTGGGCAGTGATTGGTATGTATGTACTCTTTGTGTTCTTTTTCACGAAGATATTTGGAGGATACCGGATCGGATATATGCGGATTTCGGATATTATATTATCCCAGATACTGGCAGTGGTTCTTGCGATGATTGTTGCGTATTTCGAGATCTGTCTGGTCGCCAACGATTATCTGCCGCCACAGCCATTGCTTCTGATGACGGTAACAGAGATTATATTTATCGTTCCGTGGGTCGTACTGGTGCGAAAGGCATATACACGTCTGTATCCGCCGCGTCAGATGCTTGTGATTTATGGAAATTATTCGCCGGATGATCTGATCGGAAAAATCAACACAAGAAAAGACAAGTATAATATCTGTGCAGCGGAAAGTTACCGGATTGGTTATGAAAAGCTGTATCCGATGATTCAGAAATATAATGCGGTGGTTCTGTGTGATCTGCCGTCTGAAGTGCGTAATCAGATTATGAAATACTGTTATCAGGAATCTATCCGCACATATGTTACACCAAAGATTTCGGACATTCTGTTCCGCGGAGCGGATGATATTCATCTGTTTGACACGCCACTGTATCTGTCCCGGAATCAGGGGCTTGGCATTGTAGATCTGTTTGTAAAACGTCTGATGGATATTGTTATTTCCCTGATCGGAATTGTGATTGCTTCGCCATTTATGATTGTGATTGCACTTTGCATTAAATTATATGATCATGGTCCGGTATTGTACAAGCAGGAGCGTCTGACCAAAGACGGAGAGCCGTTTATGATCTACAAGTTCCGCAGCATGACCACACATTCCGAGGATGCGGGAGCACGTTTAGCAGCCAAAGGAGATGCGCGCATTACGCCAGTGGGGCGTGTCATCCGTGCCATTCATTTTGATGAGCTTCCACAGCTGTTTAACATTTTAAAAGGAGAAATGTCGGTTATAGGCCCGCGGCCGGAGCGGCAGATTATTGCGGATCAGTATACCGAAGAAATCCCGGAATTTGTGTTGCGGCTGAAAGTAAAAGCCGGGCTTACCGGATATGCACAGGTGTATGGAAAGTACAATACGACACCGTATGACAAGCTGAAACTGGACCTGACTTATATCGAAAATTATTCTGTCTGGATGGATATTAAGATTTTATTCCTGACATTTAAGATTTTGTTCCAGAAAGAAAACACGGAAGGCGTGGATCAGGATCAGACCACTGCAATCAAGTAAAACTGAATAAATAAAATAACGGCAAAATTTGAAATTTCAAATTTTGCTGTTGTTTTTAATAAGCAAATGTTAATGGCTGTCGGTCTTACTTGACAGGTCTTTAGAATCACCGGTAACAAGCTGCTATAGGGGGAGTGAATAAACCACCGGCTTAGCCGGTGGTTCCTGATGGATATGTTTTTAATTGCTGAAAATTATCAGAGTTTTTTGACTATACCTTTAGAATTGCATTTGTATTTATGACCTTTCCATACGACTTTCCGGTTTTTTACTAATACTCCGTTTGAATCAAAGTAATATTTATGACCTTTAATTTTGACGATGTTTTGTTTGACAATAATACCATTGTGATCTACGGCATATAATCTTTTTTTCCAGGATACAAAATCGTATTTTACTCCATCAGCTGTCATAAGTGTGCCATCCGTATCGAATAGATAGGATGTATTTTCTATGGTGTAGAGACAGTCATAAACCATTTTTCCGTCTTTTTTGAAGAAGTAATAGAATCCATCCTGTTCTAGCCAATCATCTGACAGGAGAGTTCCGATACTATTCATTGCATAATAGTCTGCTCCGATTTGGGTAATTATCATATCATCCTCATCTGTCTCATCATTGGCATATGATGGATCAATATACAGGTAACCATTTGAGTTGAAATAATATAATGAGTTATCTATTTCTTTGAATCCGACAGTAAGATAAGCATATTTACGGTCGTTTGTAAGAGTGTAATATTGTTTGCCTTCTTGTGAAGTGAGCCAATGATTATATGTATTATTGGAAGTAAATTTGCCATATTGCATTAATCCGGTTTTGTCAAAAAAATAGTAGTGCTTTCCAATTTTTTGAGTACCAATAAGCGGTTGACAATTTTTGTCAAAATAATATGTATTATAATTCATGTTTACACCATCGGAACCGAAGAAATGTTGCCATCCTTTCAATTGGTTATTAGAGGATATTTGAGATCCTTTATATAAGGTGATCTTATCGTTTACGATATGATAGATTAAGGTCTTTTTTTCGGTGCCAACAGCATAACACATTCCGTATTTTGAAGCACGGGTGGAAGCTTTGTATATTTTCCAGTATCCGGTATCTTCTGCTTTGTCATCATAATATATATTTGATGCGAAAGAATATTTTGGTTGAACAGCGTTAATAAGCCGCTGAGTGTTTCCACTAGTTGTACCATGATGACATAATTTCATAATGTCACATTTTAATGCATCGCCATAATAATTACAAAGCGCTTCTGCTTCATCCTTATAACAATCACCAGCAGTAAAATATCTGGTATTGCCACAACTGAAAATCATTGCAAGAGAAGTGTTGTTTTCATAGGTTGTGTAACCGTTTCCGTTTGAATCAATATGTGGCATATAATCTACAGGGTTTACAGGACCGATTACTTTGCCTGTAATATCGCCGATTGTTAATTGGTCGTTTACACGTAAATAGTGTATATTTGTGTATGCCGATACGGAATTTTGAATTTCATCAAATTTTTTTTGATATCGTTGGCTATATGCAGAGTAGCTTCGGGAAGGAAGATACAGATTGTCGACAGTGATGCCGGAGTTGATGAGAAATTTTAATCCCGCAATGAAGTCTCCGGAAGTTCCACCGGTATGATCGGAATGCAAATGGCTAAAACATATATCGACATGGGTTAAGCCAAGCGTCTGGAGCTGATTGAGAATGGTTGGTGCATGACTATAGCGACCGATATCAATTAATAAAGCATGTCTTCTAGATTCAAGAAGAACGCAGTCTCCTTTTTCTGGGGAATCAAGGTAGATGGCGTAAATATTCATTTCCGAAATTGGAGATGCTGATACAGTCAGCGGTGTAAAAAAAGATAAGATAAAAATAAATGCAATTAATATAATAGGTAGTTCCTTTTTCATATTGTCCTCCTGTCTATTGTATTATAACAAATTTTCAGAGGAATTTCAGCATTTTTTGGGAATTAAACAGATTGCCTTTACTCATATTTATGTTATACTAAAGATAAACTGCTGTTTTTAGCTTTTGTTTTGCATGATAAAATATAATAATGAAACAAGGAGTTACACATGAGAGATATTAAAATCAGCGTTATTATGCCTGTATATCGGGTGGAAGAATATGTTGGGAAAGCAATTGAAAGCATATTGGGACAGACCTTTATGGATTTTGAATTTCTTATTGTGGACGATGGAACTCCGGATCGGAGTGGGGAAATTTGTGATGAATATGCCAAGAGAGACTCGCGTATTCAGGTAATCCACAAGGAGAATGGTGGGGCACCGAGTGCAAGAAACACAGCCATTGATCTGGCACAGGGAAAATATGTTTATTTTCTGGATTCAGATGACTGGGCAGAAAAAACGATGCTTCAGGATATGTATGATATGGCTGAAAAGTATCAGGCACAGCTTGTGGTCTGTGGTTTCTACATTGACACGTATTACGGAAACAGGCATTTGAGTGAGAAAATATATGTAGATGATAGGGTTTTTACAAATGCACAATCTTTCCGTGAAGAGGCATATCGGTATTATGATAGAAATATGTTGTATACTCCGTGGAATAAATTGTATCGATTGGATTACATAAAAGAGAATGGATTATATTTTCCACAGACTTTGTGGGATGACTTTCCGTTTAATATTAGTTATATCCGAAATGTGAAATCTGTTGTGGTTTCAACGAAAGCTTATTATCATTTCATCAGGGCGCGTGCAGAGTCAGAAACGGCAGCGTATTGTGCCAATATGTATGAAAAGCGGGAGGAAGAACATGGTTGGCTTTTAGATCTGTATAAAGAGTGGAACATAGACAGTATGCCTGCAAAAGAAATGATTGCGAGACGTTATATTGAGCGGATGATAGGCTGTGTCGCGAATGTAACGAGTTCAAAGTGCACATTATCCGGCAGGGAGCAGCGGAAACAAATCAGGAAGATGCTTCATAATCCACGGGTAGATGAGGCGCTAGAAATTGCAAAGCCACGTTCAAAATATATGAAGATTATGCTGATTCCGGTTCGTTGGAAGAACACCTATCTTACATGGCTTGAATCGGCTGTTATTACGCTCGTAAAAGAACACAATACGAAGCTTTTTGCAAAGTTGAAGGCAGGAAGATAATATGGCGATATTACAGACAAATGAATTGTTGAAAGAAAATTTGTCTAGGAAAATTGGACTACATCATCTGAATATTGGTGAAATTACAGAAATTAAGAAGATTGTATTGGAAATTGCAATCGATGTGATTACATTGTGCGAACAAAATGAGATACCATATATGCTTGGAGGAGGCTCAGCACTGGGGGCAGTGAGACATAGGGGGTTTATTCCCTGGGATGATGATGTGGATCTTAATATTCCAAGAAAATATATTCCAGAATTGCTTGCTGCAATTGAGAAGAATTATGCGGACAAGTATTATGTGGAAGCACCAATGTATACAGAAGGCTATCTGAGTTCTTTTATACAGGTACACAGAAAGAATACGGTCTTTCAAGAATACAGAAATCAGAAAAAGGAACAATGTGGAATCAAAATAGACATCTTTATTATAGAAAACACTTATGATAATCCGCTCCAGCGTCTACGACACGGAGTCGGTGTTCAGGCTGGATTGTTTTTTTTGTCCTGTTACAGAATGTACGCTTGGAGAGATGAGTTTAAGGAACTCGCACGCGGAAACCGTAAGGCTGGTTGTGTGATGTTTATAAAGCGTTGTATTGGTTGGTTGTTTGCATTGAATCCCAAGTATTTATATAAAAAAGTACAGATGGAAATGGCACGTTGCAGAGATGATGATTCAAAATATATTACCATTCCATCAGGCAGAAAACATTTTTTCGGCGAATTATACCCGAGGCATCCTTATATGGATACTGTAAAGATGGAATTTGAAGGAAACATGTTTTGTGTTACGAAAGATTATGATAATTATCTTTCCAGATTATATGGTGATTACATGACATTACCACCGGAGAATAAGAGAGAACATCACGTGCTTTATGATCTGAAACTTCTGGGACAATACAAGGAACCAAGATTGTTGGATAAGAAAGAAATACAACAGGTTTTGGTAGGAATGCTGGATGATTTTGCCGCTTATTGTGAAAAATATAAGCTGAGATATTATTTGGTTGGAGGAACCTTGTTAGGGGCAGTGAGACATAAGGGATTTATTCCCTGGGATGATGACATCGATGTTGGTATGCCGAGACCGGATTATGAGAGATTTCTGAAACTTGTAAAAACAAATCCGGTGAATGGGCATTTGCTGGCAATTTCCGGTGAAGAGGGAACACTCTCTAATCCGTATTGCGAACTGGTTCATACAGGAACGTATTTAGAACGAAACAGTTCGCAATACATTCGCGAAAAATGTCAGGTATTGCATTTGTTCGTAGATATTTTTCCACAGGATGGATGGCCGGAAGACGAAAAAGAGGCAATACGGTTATCGAGGAAGATGAAAAGGATGCGTTATATGATCCAGAATGCAAGAGCTAAAATTGGCAAGGGAACATCAATTGGACATATTATTGCAAAAACACCTCTGGTTCTTATAATGCGATGTGTTGGTTATCCGAGAATTATCCGAAAGATGAATCAAATTGCTTCCAGATATGATTATGATACAGCGAAATATGTTGGGGCAATTACATATGGAATCTATGGGGTGGGAGAACGGTGCCTACATGATGAGGTAGTGCAGTTCACGCGAGTATTATTTGAAAATCACGAGTATTTTGCTCCCGGAGGATACGAAAAATATCTGACACAGATTTTTGGTGATTATATGAAATTGCCACCGGAAAAGAAACGGAGGGATCATCAGATGAAAGTATGGGCCGATTCCAGTATAGAGATTTAACTATTCAAATCAAGATAAGTGAGGTAATTATGAAAAAATATATAGAATCATTTGTTAATTATCGTTTTTTGTTATGGGAACTGGTAAAAAAAGGAATTAAATTAAAGTATAGACGATCCTATCTTGGTATTATCTGGTCATTGCTTGAGCCGTTATTGACAATGATTGTGTTAACAATCGTTTTTGGTACAATTTTAGGAACACGTACGAAAGAATTTTCTGTATATATTCTTTGCGGACGTCTTTTGTATAATTTTTATTCAACTTCAACTAAATCAGCGTTGACATCAATACGACGAAACGCGGCTATGATTAAGAAAGTATATGTACCAAAATATTTATATACTTTGTCAAGCATTCTATATAATTATATTATTTTTTTAATTTCGCTGATTGTTCTTGTTGTTGTGGCTGCTGTATTAAATGTTCGACCAACATGGTATCTGATCCAGGCACCGATTGCTTTGATTCTTGTATTACTTCTTTCGATTGGTTGTAGTTTTATTCTTGCAACACTTGGGGTGTTTTTTCGTGATATGGAATATCTTTGGGGAGTTGCTTTGATGTTGATTATGTATATGTGTGCGATCTTTTATCAGCCAGAGAAAATCCTTGATAGTAGTTTTTCATGGATTTTAAAGTTTAATCCGTTGTATAGCATAATCAGTATTTTCAGGGATGCTGTTTTTGGTAGATTGATGAATGTTCACTATTTTTTATACGCTTTGGGATTTAGTGTAGTGACAATGGTGGTAGGATTGATAATGTTTGTTAAAAAACAGGATGATTTCATCCTACAAATATAAGAATGGAGTGTTCTATGAGCAAAGAAGATGCTATTGTATTAAAAAATATAGGAATGAAATTTAATTTAAGCAAAGAAAAAGTTGACAGTTTGAAGGATTATGTAATCCAGTCGTTACGCCATCAGATCCAATATAATGAATTTTGGGCATTGAAAGATATTAACCTTACAATTAAAAAGGGAGAAAGGGTTGGCATCCTCGGATTGAATGGTGCTGGGAAAAGTACGCTATTAAAAGTAATTGCTGGAGTATTTAAGCCAACGGAGGGAACGTTGGAAAAACATGGAAAAATTGCGCCGCTGTTGGAATTGGGAGCGGGATTTGAAAAACAATATACGGGAAAAGAAAATATTTATCTGTATGGTGCAATGCTTGGGTATACAAAACAATTTATTGATGAAAAATATGATGAGATTGTCGAATTTTCTGAATTGGGCGAGTTTATTGATGTTCCAGTGAAAAATTATTCATCCGGAATGAAGTCTAGATTGGGATTTTCAATTGCGACTATTGTTTCTCCTAAAATTCTTATTTTAGATGAAGTACTATCGGTAGGTGATGCAAAATTTCGTAAAAAAAGTGAAAAAAAAGTTATGAGTATGTTTGATTCTGGGGTGACAGTTTTATTTGTATCACATTCACTGGATCAGGTTAAACGGATATGTAATAAGGCTATGATACTTGATCATGGAAAATTGATTGCATTTGGTGAAATTGATGATATTGCATCGGTGTATGAAAAAATGATAGAGGAAAGAGAAAAAGAAGTGCCGAAGAAGAAAATAAAAAAATCTACGGCAAAGAAAGAGTAGGAGTCTTAAGATGAATATATCAATAATTTGGAAATTGTCAGCCGATGAAAATAGTAATTTAATTACCTTACAATGCTTAAAGGAACAAATAATTGCTGCAGATTTAAATGTACAGGTTTTAATTTATCAAAAGGAGAATGATGAAAAGAACAGATTTATTTCTGAATTAGAAACGCTGAAAATTAAAGCAGATAAATATGCACTGATAAATGAAAACTCATTGTATGAACATGCACAAAAACATGTAACAGGTGATATTATTACCTATCTTAATGGAGGCGATAGATGGACACCAGGTACTTTGAGACAGGTGCAGGAGATTTCAGAAAAATATTCAAAAAATAATATATTTATGCTGCGTAAGGTAATGCCTGATGGAACAGGTGGTGCGTTTGCAATGGATGAAATGAATAAGAAAATAGTTGTGCAGGATGTGACTAAAGAATTTTATTGTTATCCATTTTATTTTGGAGGTACATTTCTGAGCAATAAAGTTTTTGTGGAAAATAAATTTGACGAAACATTGGGGATGGAGACGGAGAAAGATTTTTTCTTACGTTTAATGGCAAAAGAAAAGAAATTTATTTTTCTTAATTCGCAAATTTATGAGAGTGTTGAGGTACAAGAGGGCAACAGCACTTTTTATGAAGGAATTTACAAAAGGGAATGGTATGAGGAGTCATTTACAGAGTTCTGGATACCTTTTTTAAAGAATCTTAAAGAAAAATACGGAAAAGTTCCTAGTTTTATTCAGTATCATTTTATGTTTACAGTGAAAAGCCGAATAATGAGTAATTTAAATAATCGGAACAAACATGTAATTTCACAGGGACAGGAAAAACTTTGTTTGGAGAGAATGGGACAGGCGTTCCAGTATATAGAAGATGATATCATGTTTGACTGTCAGAAAATTAAGGAAAGTCATCTGACAGATTCTATGAAATGGTTATGTGGAATTTTGAAATATGGGGGGGATTTTAAATTTGAAAAAAGATATTTGTCGGGAAATGTTTATTATGGTTCAAAAAATACAGTATTCAATAAGATTACAAATTTAAAAACAAATATTCTTTTTATGAATTATGAAAATAATATGTTGAGCATTGATGGAACGATACATCCTATTCTATATTCAATGTCAGATGATATATTTATGCTGTTTAATGGGAAAAAATATTCTTTGAAATATAATGGAAGATACGCATTGACAAAAATTTTTGGTGTCAGTGTATACAAAGGTCATTCGTTCCATGCAGATTTTCCTTTGGATAAAGTGAAAGAGTGTGAATTGTTTTGCGTGGCAGATATTGGCGGAGAAAAAATAAAAATTAATTTTTCCTATGAATCTCATTTTAGCAGAATGAGTGGTGCTTTTGCAAACAGTTACTGGTGTTTTGGTAATGTACAAAAGTATATGGCAATAAAGAATGGAGAAGGTATCAGAGTTCTTGCCATAGGGAAAAGGGAGCAGAGAAAACAGGAACATAAGTTATCAAAAGAAATGTTTTTGTCATTTAATAAACGGGCATGGCTGTTTCTTGTAATTCGAAAAGTATATTTTATGATGCGACCAATTATGAAGCATAAGCCGATTTGGATGTATCTGGACAAGATTTATAAGGGCGGAGATTCTTCTGAATATTTGTATAGATATTCTGTTGACCAAAAAGATGGGAATAAACATTATTATCTGATTGATAAGCATACAACAGATTATAAGCGATTAAAGAAAGCAGGATATAAGCCGCTTGTAAGAGGAAGCATTAAGCATCGTCTTGTATTTCTTATGGCAGATATGATGGTTATTTCAAATTCAACGGTTTTTGCTTTTAATAATTACGGACTTCCGAATTCAAGTTATGTACGTGATCTTGTTAATTTTCATGTATGCTGTGTACAACATGGTATGTCTGTACAGAAGATTGCGGTTGCACAGAATCGTTTGCGTGATAATACCAGACTTTATTTTTGTGCATCGAAATATGAAATAGAAAATCTTTCTAAACCAATTTATGATTATGTAGGTTATGATGCGTTAAAACTTACGGGAGTACCACGTTACGATGGACTTAAAAATGATGATAAGAAGCAGATTATGATCAGTCCTACATGGCGCATGCAGGCAGCTGTACCGGTACGTACCAGTGAAGGAGAACAGAGAGATTACAATCCATTGTTTAAAGAAAGCACTTATTTTCAGGTATTTAATTCTTTGATCAATGACCCGCGACTGATTGATGCTGCGAAGAAATACGGTTATCGGATTAAATATGTACTGCATCCTATTGTGAGCGCACAGGTAAATGATTTTGATAGGAATGATTATGTAGATATTATTCCTGCGGTTGGGGACATGAGCTATGAGACGATGTTTCGCGAGTCAAGCCTGATGGTAACTGATTTTTCTGGTATCCAGTTTGATTTTGCCTATATGAGAAAGCCACTGGTATATCTGCATCATAAAGACATTCCGCAGCATTATGAGGAGGGAACGTTTTTCTACGATACGATGGCATTTGGCGAAATTGCACATGATAATGATGAATTGATAGAATTATTGTGTGAATACATGGCGAATGGATGTAAAATGAAAGATGAATATGTGCGCCGTGCGGATGATTTTTTTTATTATAATGATCATAATAATTGTAAGCGCATTTATGAGATAATGGTTGATTATCAGAAAAAGAAGGTATTACCTTATTGTCATATATAAATAATATAAAATAAAAAATAGGGAGATGTTATCATGAATATTGGAGTAATTTTTGCAGGTGGTGTGGGGAAACGTATGAATAGTCGCGTGAAACCCAAACAATTTATTGATGTGTATGGAAAACCTATTATTATTCATACACTGGAATTGTTTGAGAATCATCCGGAAATTGATGCAATTACAGTTGCATGTCTGGAGGAGTGGATTCCTTATCTGCAGGAACTTTTGGAAAAATTTAATATCCATAAGGTGAAGAAGGTTGTTTCAGGAGGGGCAAGTGGTCAGGAATCCATTTATAATGGATTAAAAGCAGCAGAAGAAATTGCTTGTGGAGAAAAATCTATTGTACTTATACATGATGGAGTTCGCCCACTTATTAATGAGAAAACAATTACAGATAATATAGAGTCGGTTAAGAAGCATGGTTCTTCCATTACGTGTGTTAAAGTAAAAGAAACCGTTTTGGTTGTTGCAGAGGATAATTCTATCGAGGATGTTCCGAATCGTGCGGATACGCGTCTGGCTCGTGCACCACAGAGTTTTTATCTTGATGAAATTATTGAAGCGCACCGTAAAGCAATTGCAGAGAATAAGTTTGATTTTATTGATTCCTGTTCTATGATGCAGTATTATGGTAAAAAATTATATTTGATCGAAGGACCACAGGAAAATATTAAGATTACTACACCAGATGATTTTTATACGATGCGTGCGTTGTTGGATGCAAAAGAAGAAGCGCAGATTTATGGTTTAGAAGATTAAATTCATTTTAGATTAGGAGACCCGATATGAAAGATGTTTTAGAAGAAGATTTTGACAAGATTACAAAACGGGATATTTCATGGGATGCGTTGCGGAATAGTTCATTTGTGATTACTGGAGCAACAGGTTTGATTGGTTCTTTGATTGTGAAATATTTGCTATATGCAAATCGAACCATGAATTTTGGTGCAAAGATTTATGCAGTAGTACGTAATGTTGAAAAGGCAGATAAGATTTTTGCAGAAGAAAAAACAGATGCGTTAACTTATGTTGTGGCAGACCTGACAAAAGAAAAAGTGAACTGTGAAGGAGATTGTGATTATATTGTTCATGCTGCAGCAGTGACAGCATCGAAAGTAATGGTGTCTGATCCGGTAGGTACCATTTGTACGTCAATTGATGGAACAGAAAAAATGCTTCAACTTGCAGTGGAAAAGAAGGCGAAAGCATTTATTTATATTTCATCAATGGAAATTTATGGACAGCCGACAGTAGGTGGAAAAACTGCTGAAAAGGACTTAGGTTATGTTGATATTGAGAATGTTCGAAGCTGTTATCCGGAAGGAAAACGTATGTGTGAATGTCTGTGTACTGCATATGCGGCGCAGTATGGAGTAAATGTAATCAGCGCGAGACTGGCACAGACTTTTGGTGCGGGAATTCTTCCAACAGAAAATCGTGTGTTTGCACAATTTGCAAGAAGCGTGATGCGAGGTGAAAATATTGTACTGCATACGACTGGAGAGTCCGAAGGTAATTATGTATATACGGCAGATGCTATTGCCGCTATTATGACCCTTTTAGTGAAAGGAAAAGCTGGGGAAGCATATAATATAGCAAATGAGGATAGCCATATCACAATTCGGAATATGGCAGAGCTCGTTGCAAGAGAGATTGCAGGAGAAAAGATACAGGTGGTTATTGATATACCAGAGGATAGTGTATCACTTGGATATGCACCACCGGTAAAAATGTGGCTAGATGCTTCAAAGATGCGAGAACTCGGATGGAAACCGGAAATTGGGTTAGTTGAAGCTTATAAACGAATGATATGCTGGATGAAATAAGTTAAAGTGGTGGTATAGTTTTGATACTTATATCGTATTTTAAAAGAGGGTGAAATATGGAGTTAAAAAATAAATATGTGATTTTGCTATTAACAAATAGAGATTCAGATAATATAGGTGATCAAGTTATTGAAAATAGTGATATTGGATTATTACATGCTTTAATGAGGAATCTTGGATTTAGCAAAAGTGAGTATCAAATTAGTAGTAGATCGGCTTCTATTATTACAAAAAAATATATGAAAACAAGAGACCCTCTATTATTACAAAATGCCAAGGATGCAATATCACAGGCAGATTTGATTGTTTTTGGAGGAGCGCCAGTATTCAATTATTTGTATCAAACATTTTATGAAAGAACAGCACTAACTCTTGAAATTGCTCAGCAATTTAACAAACCTGTTATTTTTTCGGCAATTGGAATTGAGGCATATAATGAAGAAAATAAAAGGTGCCAGAGACTAAAAATAGCACTTAATATGGGATGTGTGAAACAGATCACTACACGTGACGGGATAGACAAACTTGAAAAATATAAAGTTAATGATTCTTTTGAAATAGGTCTTGTATCTGATCCGGCTGTGTTTTCTGCAACAGTATTTGATAATTTTATTGGTCAGGAGGCAATTTTAAAGTCAAATGGCAAAAAAAATGCGAAAAAGAAAATTGGCATATTTGTTATGAGAGCGAATGGATTTATAGATAATCATGTTGATTTCACGAAAGAACAATCTGCAAAATTATGGACGGATGTCATTGATATATTAAAAACCCGGGGCTATGATTATGAATTGATAACAAGTGGTAATTTTGGAGATGAAGCTTTTTTGGATTATCTTATCAGATTTTACAATGTACCGATAGAAAAATGTGTGTTTAATATGAATTTACCAGAGAACTTGTTTGTAAAAATGTCAGAATATGATGGGGTGATTTCGTGCCGCCTTCACCCTGGAATTATTTCCTTTTCGATGAATATTCCATCTGTGAATTTAATCTGGAATACGAAAGTATCAAGCTTTTATAAAAGAATAGGGTATCCTGAGAGAGCAATAGAACGTTGTGATTTTGTTGCAGAAAAGATTGTTAATAAATTGGAAAAAGCAATGAAAGAGGGCATCGTTAAAGATCCGGAATATCTCATGAGCGTATATCGGGCACTTTTTACTGGTGTAAAAAAGATTATACTTGGACCAAATTGTAACATTCAGCCTTATGATTACAAAACTTTGCTTGAAAATATCCAGAAGTTTGAGGGTACTTCATTAAAAGAACAAAATGAAAAATTAATGAGAAAGTTCAGAAGAACTTATGAAACTTGTAATGAAAGATTGAATGTGAATCAAAAACTTAGAAAAAAAATTAAAATACAAGAAGACGCTAATAAAAAAAAGTGGAAAAACACAGCTTATGTGGTTTTAACAGTGCAGACATTCATTTCATTAATTATAATTTGGATAATTGCAAGAATGAAAATGGTGAGCAAAATTCCTTTTGCGATAATTGCAATAATTTTATTTGGATTATTGATTGCAGTCTTTCAGTATATTTATCCCGGCAAGGGAATAGAGAAGAAGATAAAAAAATTATTATCCAAAATAAAAACGAAAATTTTAAAACGGTAAAAGGATAACAAAAAGTGATGGTTGCTATATTTGCAAACTGGGGATAACACATGGAAGCAACAAAGGAAAAAAAGAAAAGTAAATGGAAAATAACTGCCGGAATTATTCTGGTGGTGCAATTGGTATTGAGTCTTACAACTGTCGGAATCGTTTTGTGGCTGAATATGCTTCCGGAATTGTATGTGATGTTGTTTGGATTGATCCTGCTTTTTTTGCTGATTATGGAATACTGTCTATTTTATTTCGGGAAAAAAGGCAAAAAAAAGACAGCATGTTATGTCCGACGCACATTCGGAATCCTTTTGTCACTTGCATGTATGGTTGTATGTATCGGTGGTTCTTATATGCTTGTAAAAGCCGGAAATACCCTGGGAGATATTACTGGAAATGTAAAAACAACAGATACCGTATCGGCTTATGTCATGACGGATGATCCGGCACAGACACTGATGGATGCGAAAGACTATGTGTTTGCGATTACCGAAAAATACGATTACGAACATACCCAAAAGGCAATCGAAAAGATCAATGAAACTGTCGGGACACAGATCCACACGCAGGTGTATGATAATATTCTCGACATGGTGCAGGCATTATACGAAGGAAATGCAGATGCTATGCTTATGAATGTGGCATATGTAGACGTGGTAGAGGCACAGGATGGGTATGAAACATTTTCTTCCAGAACGCGTACCCTGTATGATCATGAGGAAGAAACGGTGGTGACGGAGGATTCACAGACGGCAGAAAAATCCATTACAACAGATCCGTTTGTCATTTATATCAGTGGTTCCGATACCAGAACCCTTACTCTTACCACCAGCCGCAGTGATGTCAATATTCTGGCAGTTGTCAATCCGTCCACGAAGCAGGTGCTTCTAATTAATACACCGAGAGATTACTACGTGGATACGGCAGCATCAGCAGGTGCAAAAGATAAACTGACCCATTGTGGAATGTATGGAATAGACTGTTCTATGGCCACACTTGGAAATCTGTATGATGAGCATGTGGATTATTATGTGCAGATTAATTTTAATGGATTTAAGACATTAGTAGATGCAGTCGGAGGAATTACCGTAGAGTCGGAGAAAGCCTTCCGGACAAGTGAAGGTGGATTTTATATCAATCAGGGAACCAATCAGTTAAATGGTACGGTGGCGCTTTCCTACGTGCGGGAGAGAAAATCTTTTGCAGATGGGGATAATTCCAGAGGACGTCATCAGATGCAGGCAATTGAAGCACTGATTAAGAAGATTTCTTCCGGAACAACGGTGCTTAGCAACTATTCAGCAATTATGGATAGTATGTCAGGGATGTTTACGACAAGTATGAGTTCAGAGGATATTTCTGCATTGGTAAAAATGCAGTTGTCGGATCTGGCTTCCTGGAATGTAAAGTCTTATGCAGTTACAGGAACCGGCGGATCATCGACGACCTACTCCATGCCTACGAAACGAAGCTATGTCATGTATCCGGATGAGGTGCAGGTAAAATATGCAGAGCAGCTTGTCAATAAAGTCGTTGAGGGACAGATCCTGACAGATGCCGATCTGGAGATTCCGGATAATATCGTACAGTAGTGAAAATTTACAGTGAGGAAAAGATATGAAGTTCCGAGAACAAACAGCTAAGAAAAAGAGAATCCGGCAGATCGCGGGGATGTTTCTGGCAGTTACCGTGCTGCTGGCGGGGAGTCCATATATCGCAGAGGCTGCAGAGATTGTCAAAGATACGGATGGAACTGCATATGCGCAGGATGCGGCAGGATTTGTCTATCAGATTCCAAAAGGTGCAACAACGAAAAAAGGTTGTTCCATTTATATGTATACGGGAGAAAAAAGCACAGTTACCTTTCCTGCAAAATGTAATTCCTACGTAGTTACTAACATCGGAACGAATCTTGGCCAGCTGATTCTGACAAATTTGCAGACGGTAAAGATCCCATCAGGATATACCACGATTGAAACACAGGCGTTTCAGAATCAGACGGATTTGTACCAAATTGAGATTCCGGCCAGCGTAAAAACGATTGGAATAGATGCATTTGCAGGATGTAACAAGGCAAGGCTTACGATAGTTACTCCGTATGGTTCTGCGGCGGAAACGTATGCGAAAGCAAACGAAATTCATTATAGCAGTCAGACATCTTTACAAATACAGGCAGGGTATAGTAAACTGTATGTGGGAGAGAGCCGATCCATTGTCGTATTGAATGCTTCTGTGGCACCCGTCTGGAAAAGTTCAAATAGCAGTGTGGTATCGGTAGATGCGGATGGAAGGCTGACGGCGAAAAAAGCCGGAACTGTAAAAATAACGGCAACCATTGGCAAAAAAACTTATACATATCCCTATACGGTGATTGCGCGTTCCCAGAAAAACGTGCTTGATATTATCTGGAATCAGTATGTGACCTCCGGGATGAGCGATTATGAAAAGGCAGTTGCCGCCCAGCAGTGGATGCAGCAGAATGTTTCCCCGAATGGAACATCGGTTCTGGCACAGAAAGCACTCGAGCAGGGCAAGGCAAATTATAAGGGGTTTTGTGAAGCTTATCAGTTGATTATGAAGCACTATGGCATATCCGCAAAAGTGGTCAACGGCAAAAAACACATGGAAAATTCTGTCGTGATCGCCGGTAAAAAATATACAGCATCAACGCTGGAAACTTCAGCGAATGCAGATAAAACATATACTACAACAACCATCCCGGGACTTGCGGTGAACCGGGTAACCATGGTTCTTTCCAAAGGCAGGACCGGCACGTTTAAAGTGACCGGACAAAGCAAAGGAATTACCTGGTCCAGCAGCAACACGAAGGTTGCGGTAGTAAATGCCAGTGGCAAAGTGACGGCAAAGGGTACCGGCACAGCCAAAGTAACATTGAAAGTAAACGGGAAAACATTTGCCTGCACCGTTTGCGTAAATCCATGAAAAGATTGAAAGGAGAAATTGAAAGAATGAAAAAAGTAATGAAGAGGGTAATTACGGCATGTCTGGCTTTTGCCATGATTCTGGCGCTGGTGACACCGGCATCTGTGGAGGCAGCCACAAAGAATGAGAGCTTAACACTTTATAAGGGAGAAACCTATACCTGGTATCTTACCGGTGTGAAATCTTTAAGTAGTGCGTCAAGCACCAAGAAAGCAGTTGCAACAGTAAAAGCCAATAAATCGAAAAAGCAGTATACCATTTCTGCAAAGAAAGCAGGAACTTCGGTTGTAACTATAAAAGGGAAAGATTATTACGGACATACGCAGTCTTTAAAGATAAAAGTAACGGTTGCGGAGCCGAAGTTTGACGTTAAGCTTCAGAAACTGGATGGAAATTATATTCTGATCCGTGTGAAAAACAATACGAAGGCAACGTTTGACCGGTTGGCGGTACGCTACTCATTAAAGAACAGTTCCGGATCTGAGGTTGCAGCAAAAGATGAGATTGTTTATCGTGTAATGAGTGGAAAGACTGCATACGAAAGTATTTATGTCTCATCTGCGGCAGATGTTGATATTTCGCAGTCCAGTGTAAAGATTACGGCATTTGACAGAAATCCGGAACAGAAATATAAAGTGCTGGGAAAAGATAAGCTTTCCGTTACTGTCACAGATGAACAGGTATCAGATTCCAGTATTTCATTTAAGCTGAAAAAGGTAAACAAAACAAGTCAGTATGTGTATGGAGAAATTTATATTATCAGCTATGATGCAAACGGAACCATCATAGATGTATCTACCAGCTCCTTATACCTGGATAAAAAGGAAACAAAAACTACTTCGGAAACCGTTTCCAAGAGCCCTTACAGCCATCCGAATTTCGACCATTATGAGATCGTATACGGTGGATACTATACAAAAAAATAAATTTCGGTCATTCTTAGATGATTATAAGGATAAGGGTGGAATCATTGTGATTCTGCCCTTGTTTTATTGAAAATGAGGGTGATAAAATAAAAAATTCAGAAAACGGTTAAGAAATGGAAAAGATGTCCGATATATATTGTGTAGGTAAACAAAAAGAACGCCAATCATGGAAGGGAGGCGCGTTACCGCAGCAATCAAGGACAGATATCAGACAATTGTACCCGTAGGAAGCATCATTGCGATTACCTATCAGTCTCCACGTGAGAATCATGGGGAATCCCAGATGAAGCAGAAGAAGGCATCGTTTGCAGGCATGCTGGATCAGCAGATGCAGATGCTCAGTGTTGGAAAGGAGGAGAATTCAACATTTCAGATATATTGCTAGAACATAACGATTAAACGCCGTGTCGGTACCAGTGTATGAGTATACGATGCGGCGTTTTTGTGTTATGATAAAAAAGTAAAAAATCGGCAGCAGATTGGATAAAAGGAGTACAACAATCATGATCAGAAATATTATTTTTGACGTAGGAAAAGTCTTAGTTTCTTATGAACCGGATGCTTATATGGAAAGCCTTGGTATCAGTAAAGAAAATCAGAAAAAAATTAATGCGGCAATGTTTGAAAATAAATTGTGGGATGCATCGGATCAGGGGCTTGGCACTCCGGATGAATTCTTACAGAAATTTATTGCGGGAGCACCCGAACTGGCAGACGAAATTACGAAAATCCATAAAACCGTCGGAAATACCGTGGAACTGTTCCCGTATGCCATGGAATGGATTCTCGATCTGAAGGCAAGAGGATATCATGTGTATATCCTTTCCAACTATAGTGAAAACATGCTGGATCAGACAAAGGATAAACTGAAATTTCTTCCGCTTATGGATGGCGTTGTTTTTTCATATAAAATAAAGAAAATGAAGCCGGATCCGGAAATTTATGAATATCTGTGTGATGAATACTGGCTGGAACCGGAAGAAAGCGTATTTATTGATGATCGTCCGGTAAATATAAAAGGAGCAGAAACCTGTGGCATTCATGGGATTGTTTTCCGATCCTATGAGCAGGCAAAAAAGGAGCTGGATGAGTTTCTTAAGGAATTCTAATATTGCTGACTTGAAAAAGTAAATTCCAGTGCAGGGGTAAATTCCACCACGCTTTAAAATTCTTTGATTTTTTAGAATTGTGGGAGGCTAAATCCTTATAAAA
>NZ_QTYW01000026.1:0-802 GCF_003462365.1 Roseburia sp. TF10-5
CATTCGGAATCTATTCACTCTCCATAACGGTCCAAGTGATCTATTACTTTTATGACCATCTATACCAAGTTCCGCTATTCAAAAGCTGTGACATACTTTCTTCATATCTTTTCACTGCTTTCTGCTGAATGGAACTAGGCACCACATAATCGTTACCAACTTCACTTATTTTCCCATTTACCAGTTCGCAATGTGTCCCGTTTATCACAAATTCTCTGCTTGTATCCACTCCCTGTGACGCAAGAAAATCTAAAATATAATCGGTGTATGTATCTGTCATACTTGAAAAATACTGCTGATCCGCAAAATGTATCAGGGAGTTCAGACCACCTATCATCATATTGCATCTTTCATCATCTGCCTTGCTTCCGTTTCCATAGCCCTCGCCCCAGACAAAATCTTCCTGTACCGTCATGCTGTATCCATTTCCAAGATTAAATCTGCTTCCAACCCCAATCGTGATACTGTTTGTACTGGGATCATATGGTTTGTACCCTCTGGTTTTAAATGGCTGCTGTACGGTTCCAAAGGTTTGAATCTCGGATGGGAGATATGACATACCCGTAATTGCCGTAAACGCTTTCTGCCCATTCACATAAAAGGAAGTATGGGTTGCACTGTCTATATCCGCTGTAATCTCGACTTTCTCATCATTGGCAAAAGGATTCTGTCCGGTCATTCCGGTTCCATATGCAAACAGCATTCTTGTAAACTGATATCTTGTATGCTCATCAAAATGATTCAGTGTCTCTGTATCTTCTCCCTTTACATCTCCATTGCAAAAATCAACAAATTCATTTTT